>CAZKBM010000059.1:0-21449 GCA_964550985.1 uncultured Oscillospiraceae bacterium | reverse complement strand
CCAGCATTTTGCTGATGATGAAGGTGGACACGCTGGGCACAAACACCATGATGATGCCCGTGCGGATACCCGGCCGGGAGAGGGGCAGCACCACCCGCAAAAACTTTTGCACCGTGCCCGCACCCAAATCCTCGGCGGCCTCCATCACGCTTTTGTCTATTTTCAGCATGGCGTTATACAAAGGCAAAATCATGTAGGGCAAAAAGTTGTACACCATGCCCAGCACAATGGCCCCGTTTGTGTTAATCATCTCAAACGGGCCCAGGCCAAAAAAGCCAAAAAGGCGGTTGAGTAAGCCATTGCGTTCCAAAAGGCTCATCCAGGCGTAGGTGCGCAGCAAAAAGTTCATCCACATGGGCAGCATTACCAGCATCAGCAAAATGCCCTGCTGGCCCGCCCTAAGGCGGCTTAGGCTATAGGCCACGGGGTAGGCCACCACCAGGCACAGCACCGTTGCAATGGCCGCCAGCGCCAGCGAGAGCACAAAAACCATGGCGTAATTGCCCAAAGCCGTAATGTTGTTAAGGGTAGGCGCGCCTGAGGAATCGGTAAAGGCAAAGTAGATGACCAGCCCCAGCGGCAGCAGGGTAAACAGCACCATCCAGATGAGGTAGGGCGAGGCCGAGGACTTACTCCGGCTGTACATTGCAGTTGGCCTCCTCGCTGCGGTGCATGATATGAATTTCGTCGGGGTCCAGCTTCATGCCAATCAAATCTCCGGGCTGGGAGGCGTCGGTGGAGTGCACCAGCCACTCGGCGCCGCACTGCTCCACCACCATCTCCCAGTGCACCCCTTTAAACACCAGGCTTTTTACCACCCCGGTCACCTGGCCTTCAATGGGGGGCACCACGGTGATATCCTCTGGCCGCACCACAGCCTGCACCAGCTCGTTTGTGCCAAAACCCGCGTCCACGCAGGGCCAGGCCGTGCCCGCAAACTCCACCAGGTAGTCTCGCACCATCCGCCCGTCAAAGATGTTCGATTCCCCGATAAAATCGGCCACAAAGGCATTGGTTGGCTCGTTGTAAATGTCCTCGGGGGTGCCAATCTGCTGTATCTCCCCCCCGTTCATCACCACCACGGTATCACTCATGGTCAGGGCCTCTTCCTGGTCATGTGTAACATACACAAAGGTGATGTTCAGCGCCTGCTGAATGCGTTTTAATTCGTTCTGCATCTCCTTGCGCAGTTTTAAATCCAGCGCGCCCAGGGGTTCATCCAAAAGCAACACGCGGGGTTTATTCACCAGCGCCCTAGCAATGGCCACACGCTGCTGCTGCCCGCCCGAAAGGTTCTCGCTGCCCCGGCGCTCAAAACCTTTCAGGCCCAAAAGGCTCAACATCTCCAAAACGGCCTCGCGTATCTCTTTTTCGGGCCACTTTTTCAGCCGCAGGCCAAAGGCCACATTTTCAAACACATTTAAATGGGGAAACAGTGCGTATTTTTGAAATACGGTGTTCACCTGCCGCTTATAGGGCGGCAGAGCCGTTATATCGGCCCCATCAAAGAATATCTTACCGGCATTTGGCGCCAAAAAGCCGCCAATTACACGTAAAGTTGTTGTTTTACCGCAACCCGAAGGCCCCAGCAGGGTTACAAAGTTTTTGTCCTTTATCTCCAGGGAAAGCTGGCTAAGCACCGCCTCTTCCCCAAAATCCACGGCAATATCCTGCAGCGATACCACGGGCGTTTCCACCATGCCGCCACCTCCCACACCAAAGTTTCAAAAAGGCAAAAAGGAACACCCCTGCCCATCTGGGCGAAGCGTTCCTTGGCAAAATAGCCACTTGTTACTATAATGGATAAATAAAGAACTTGTCAAGTTACTACAGCCAATTTGTCTCAGATTTTACGTATTTCTCACCTCTGGTGCCATTCTTTGGATTTTTTACACAAATTTTTTAGAATGTTAAGCCGGTTTGCAGGCTGCACGCCAAATGCTGGTACAGCCTCTTTATTTTATGTTATACTGTTATTGCCCTGCAATAAATTGCAGATTAAGATTTCTTACAGCATTTGTTCAAATGCTGTAATACCGGCCAAAAGCCTGTGTACTTTTTGCTACAATGCAGGCATTCACATAACATACGCAGGCGGGGAAGTGCAGATATGCCCAAAATTTTACGAACCGGTTGTAACAAAGTGGCAGGTGGAGGACGCGCGAGATGAAAAAATGGCGGAGGGCGCAGCCTGGCTGCGCGGCGGCATTGCTGCTGGTGTGCCTGGCGCTTTTTCCCCTGCCCTTGCACGCGGGCACGGCCTCTGTTTTGGGCGAGGCTCCGCAACTGGAAGCCGAGGCCTATAGCGTCGGCTATGGGGGGGCGGCCCTCCCCTCTCTCAGCGACCAAAACCGCGGCACCACCCAGCTGCTGGCCGCCGGGAATACACTGACCATCAGCGCCGACACCCCGTTTACCCAGCTTTACCTCATTTGGGACAGCCCGCCCCCCGCCTACACCCTGCAAACCGATGGCGTTACCACCCAAAAAGGCCCAGACGGATTTTTGCACGACTACACCCTGCTGCCCACCCCTGCCAAAACCCTTAGCCTAAACCTTACAGAGGGGGAGGCCACCCTGTGCGACATCTACCTGTTTGCCGAGGGCAGCCCCCCTGCCTTTGTACAGGTGTGGAGCCCGCCGCTTGAAAAGGCCGACCTGTTGGTACTGCCCACCCACGCCGATGACGAGCACCTGTTTTTTGGCGGCACGCTGCCCACCTATGCCGGGCAACAGGGCTTGGCCGTGCAGGTGGCCTACCTCACCAGCCACTGGGGGGAACCCTACCGCCCCCACGAACTACTGAACGGACTTTGGGCCGTGGGGGTGCGTAGCTACCCCCTCATCTCCCCCTTCCCCGATTTGTACGCCGACAGCCTGGAAGCCGCCCTGGGCCTGTATGACCGAGAGGCTGTGCTGGCTTGGCAAACCGAGACCCTGCGCCGCTTTAAGCCCCTGGTTGTGGTGGGGCACGACGTAGAGGGGGAATACGGGCACGGGGTGCACAGGCTGAATGCAGATACCCTGATGGAGGCCGTGGAGCTGGCGGGTGATGGGGCGTCTTACCCCGAAAGCGCCGCCCTTTACGGCGTGTGGGACCCCCCAAAAACCTACCTGCACCTGTGGCCCCAAAACACCCTGACGATGGATTGGAGCCAGCCCCTGGAGGCATTTGGGGGCGCCAGCGCCCTGGAGATGGCAAAGCAGGGGTTTTTGGAGCATCGCTCACAGCAAAACTATTTTGCCGTGGAGGATTTTGGCCCCTACGACTGCCGCCAGTTTGGCCTGTACCGCAGCACTGTGGGGCCGGACATGCAAAAAAATGACTTTTTGGAAAACATCGACCCCGCCCTGCTAAGCACAGCGCCGCCGCCCCCCGCGCAAAGCGGCGCCGATGCGGCCGAGCCCTTTGCAGAAAAGGGAGCGGCATCCTCTGCCCCTTTATCGGCCACCTCAAAGCCGCCGCCCGACGCCGCCTTAAAGGCGGACGGGCTGCCCATTTGGGCGGCGGGCCTAGCCCTTTTGGGGGCACTGCTGGTTTTGGCCGGGGCCGTGGCCCTGTACCGCCGAAAAAAACGGCGTAAAAAGCCGTATAAAGCCCCCCACAAGCCCCGTTGAAAGGAGCCCCGTGTGAAGCTTTGCGCCATCGTACCCTCATTTTGCCCCGATGAAGGCTTTGAAACGGTTCTTCGCCAACTGGCGCAGGCCGGTTTTTGCCGCATATTGGTGGTGGACGATGGCAGTGGCCCCGGCTATCGCCCCCTTTTTGACCTTGCCGCCGGCCTGCCGGGCTGCGAGGTGCTGCGCCATGAAAAAAACCTGGGTAAGGGACGCGCCCTGAAAACCGCCTTCGCCCGGTTTTTGCAGCAGCCTTATGGCTGCCTTGGGGTGGTAACCGTAGATGGAGACGGCCAGCACAGCCTGGAAGACGTCTTGCGTTGCGCCGCCGCTTTGGAGGAAAACCCCCACAGGCTCGTTTTGGGGGTACGAGATTTTTTGGCCCCGGATGTGCCCGCGCGCAGCGCCACGGGCAACCGGCTTACCCGTGCAGCCCTGGGGCTTTTTTTTGGCCTGCATGTAAGCGATAGCCAAACCGGCCTGCGCGGCATCCCAGCCGATTTTGCCGCGCAGCTGTTGGCTGTGGAGGGCGAGCGCTATGAGTTTGAAACCAACATGTTGCTGGAGGCCAAAAACCGCCGGATAGAGTTTTTGGAGGTGCCCATCCGCACCATTTATATCGATTGCAACGCCTCCTCCCATTTCCGCCCTGTGCGCGATTCTTTACGCATCTTTGCCCCCCTGCTCCGCTTCGCCTTTTCGGGCCTCTCTTCGGCCCTTGTGGATATTCTGCTTTTTGCCCTGCTCAACTGGTTTTTTGCAGCGCTTACCCCCGCGGTGCGCTATCTCATTGCCGTGGCCGGGGCCAGGCTCTGTTCGGCCCTGTACAATTTTTTGCTCAACCGCAATATGGTGTTTAAAAGCAGCAGCAATTATGGCGGCAGCTTTTTACGCTACGCCCTACTGTGTGCCGGGCAAACCCTTTGCTCCTACGGTGGCACCTATTTTTTCAGTGAGTTTGCGGGCCTGCCCGCGGTGGCGGCCAAAATTTTGGTGGATCTCTTCCTCTTTTTTGTCAGCTTTCGCATTCAGCGGCGCTGGGTTTTTGGCACAAAGTACCGGCAACCGCCAAGCACTTAAAGCTCCTGGGCCCGGGCTTCACCGCCCCTTTACAGCGCCTGGGTGAGAATGTTATACTATTACTAGATATAGTGGTAAAACACCGAGCGAATGGGAAATAGGGCACAAGATGGAGAGAGAGCAAAAAAAACAACTCTACAAAGCGGGAGATTCCTTATCTGGCAAAACACCCTTTGAAGAAGGGCCACAGCCCCCGCCAAACACACCCCGCCCTCTAGCGGGGCAAACGGGTGCGGCTAAAGCCGTACCCGCTCAAGAGGCCGGGGAGAGCCCCGCCGCACCCCGTGAACACAGGGCAATTTCTCCACAGGGGCGGCTTCGGTTCGAGCGCCCGCAAAAGGCCCATGTCATCCGTATCGACCTCCCCCATCCCCTTACCCCAAACACCCGGATAAGCCCGCCCGCGAAAGCGGCCCATAAAAACACGGCAGACCCTGCGGCCCAGCCCCATAGGGCGGGGCAGGCTGAGGCGCACGGCACCCAAAAAGCTTCTGCCACGGGCAAGGGCGGGCCCTTGCCCACAGGCGGCGCGGCCCAAAATGTGGGGGCCCTGCCGCCAGCCACAGCGCCCAGCGGCAAGGCCAGCGCGCAAAGGGTGCCCCTGCGCCCTCGGCCCATCTCTCTGGAGCGCTCAGCCCATCACCGCCGCATACCACAAAAAAAGCGCAGCCTTCCCCGCCGGGTAGTAGGGGGTGTTTTGCGCGGGTTTGGGGTATTTGGGCTTATTTTGGGCATGGCTGCAGTGCTGGTCTTTGGGGTCATCACCATGATTTGCAAAGGCCCCTTCCCCACCGCAAAAGAACTTTTCGTCGTCTCGGTAAACGAGACAAGCGCCGTAAAATTTCTCTCCCGCATCTATTTTACCAAAGAGGAAGTAGAGGAAATTTTGGCCAAAAACGCCGTGGTTGTGCCCGATGAAGTAACCGATATCACCCAGCCTTTTGTGGCCGCCGCCAAGGAGGAGCTGGACAGTATTGAAGTGATTGACGTATACGGCAGCACCTACAAAGGCAAGATGATGATTGTCCACGACCCCTCCCGCATCCGCCTGGCCACCATACCTACGTTTGGCAATGAACTGCGGGGCAAGAGGGTGGAGCAGTTTGTGGCCGATGAGGGCGCTATTGCCGGCATTAACGCAGGGGGCTTTGCCGATGAGGGCGGCGTTGGCAAGGGCGGCATGCCGCTTGGGCTGGTGATTAAAGACGGGCAGATCACCAGCGGTTCTGCCAAAACCGAGTGTAACCTCATCGGTTTTGACCAAAACAACCGGCTGGTGGTGGGCACCATGACGGGCCAAAGCGCCCTGGACCTGGGCGTGCGCGACGCCGTACACTTTGAGCCCACCCTGATTGTAAACGGTAAGCCCGCCGAGGTGGGCGGCACGGGCGGCGGGCTAAACCCCCGCACGGTGATAGGCCAGCGGGAGGACGGGGCCGTACTGCTGCTGGTAATTGACGGGCGGCAACCCCACAGTGTGGGCGCCACTTTGCAGGACTGTATGCAAGAGATGCTGAATTTTGGCGCGATAAACGCCGCCAACCTCGACGGAGGCTCTTCCAGCATGATGGTGTATGAGGGAGAGGTCATCAATGTGTGCGCCTCTTTAAACGGCTCGCGCAGCCAGCCTGCCGCCTGGCTTGTCATGTAATAAAACACTTTCAGTCGTATACCCTACCATTTTATAGGAGGCCTAGTTTGGCACAGGCGCCACAAAAACGGGCAAAGCCCCCCGCACAGCAGCAAAAACGGCACGGGTATCGCAATGGGATGCTCGCGCTTTTTGTTGTGCTGTGCCTGGTAGTGGGTGCTGTACTGGTTTTTGTTTGGCAGGCGCTGGAAAAATATGAAAGCACCACGCCCAAAGCTGCGTTGGACACCTATTTTTTGCAGTTGGCCGCAGAGGACTACGGGGCTATACAGGCCGGGGCCGATTTTGCACCCAGCGCCCTGAATGGCTGGGAGGATTACTACCTCTGCCTGCAGCGCACTTTTGGCAGCGAGCCTTCCCTTCTCAGCTACCGCCGTGTAGCGGGCGAAAGCGGTGATACGCCGGCCGTCACCCTAGGGCAAAACGCCGCTGGGCCCCAGCGCTATGCTATTTTTAACGGCGAGGAGGAACTGGGCAAAGTACTACTTTACCCAGAGGCCGGCCTGCCCCACGGCTGGCGTGTCAGTGCGGTTGTGGAGGAGGGCGCCGCCTACACCGTTACGGCGCCTGGCCACGCCGCGGTTGTGGTAAACGGCGTACCGCTGGATCCAAACGGCCCAAATGTACAGCGCACGATATGCACAGGCTTTGAGGCCCTACCCGATGAAGAACTGCAGCCGCAAAACCTGGTTTACACTCTAGAGCCCACTTTGGTGCCGCCTGAGTTTACGGCAACCGGGCCAGCGGCGGTGGCCTGCACGGTGGAGGTGAACCGGCAAAACCACAGCGCTGCGGTAACGGTGCCCTTAACGCCAAACGAGCAGGAAGAGTACACAGCCCTGATAGAAGCCGCCGCCAAAAGTTATGCCACCTTTGTCACCAACGACGGCTCCTTGCGTGATTTGCAAACCCACCTCTACCCCGGCACCGACCTTGCCGCGCGTATGGCCAATTTTTACGGCGGCTGGTACTTGGAGCACGAGGGTTATGACTTTGCGAATATGGCTGTTGAAAACCTGGTCTCCACCGGGCTTGGCACCTTCTCGGGGGAAATCACCTTCGACTATCTGGTGTACAAGGGGGGCGCCACCCACACCTTCCCCACCCGGTATGAAATGTACTTTGCCCGCTATGGCGAGGATTGGCGCCTTGCGGAACTGCAAGCGCGTTAGCAGGGGCTTAAAAGCGCCTTGCCTAGGCACAGAGCAAAAGCCCGGATAAAAGCCCCGGTAAATGCCCTGCCAAAAACAGGTACAGGTTCTGCCAAAAATAGCATTTGACAAATGCCCTAACTTTCCGTATACTAGATATTGCTGAAAAAAAGCAGCAATACCCGGGTGTAGCGCAGTTGGTAGCGCACTTGACTGGGGGTCAAGGGGCCGTGAGTTCAAGTCTCGCCACTCGGACCAAAAAACCACCGTTTTGCGGTGGTTTTTTATTTATTACCCTTACGTTTTGGTCGATAAGGGTACAAAAGAACACCAAAAAACATCAAAATACAGAAAAAGGGCTGTCAAAAGGGCTGTCAAAAACCGCCCGCCCTTTGGTAGTAAAAAATCTTCCTTTGTATTGACAAAAATCCCTCAAAACTCTATACTAAACATGCAATTCAACCAGATGGGAGTTCGCCAATGGCAGTGATTCATTAACCAATTGTATACAGCATAAAGGTTTGCCGCTTTGGTGCGGTTAATTTTTATGGGGAAACATAGCGGTTAATGGACACTGGCGGATTATCGGTTTGAATTGCAGCCCAATTTTGGGTTCATTGGAATTGTACCAATCCGCGCCTGGGGTTCACGCCCCTGTCGCGGATTTTTATTTTGAAACTTGAGGTGACCTTTTTATGAAATGGATTCTTGGATATAGTCCGCCTTTTTACACCTTCCTGATTGATATTCTCAGTACAGGAAGGGTTATGAAAATTGAAAACAATCGTTTGGTTGGTGCAGATGGAAAGTGCACCGACAGTACTTAGGCATTGTAAAAAATGTAATACAAAAATCGCTTTCGTATCCAGCGGGTTATTTCGTGTAAATGCACAGCAAAAGAACTTGGACGTTTGGCTTATATACAAATGTTCCAAATGCCAGTCCACATGGAATCTTACCGTATTATCCCGGGTAAATCCGGGTTCCATTGCCTTGGACACCCTGAACGGTTTCCTCGGCAACAGCGCCGCTTTGGCCATGCGTTATGCTGCCGATATTGCACTGATAAAGCACAGCGGCGGCGAGCCATGTGTGCCGAAAATCATCGTGAGGGGCGACCAGGTTACTCTACAAGTTCCAACCAGGCTGCATATTCTACCCGAGTATCCGATGGAAGTAAAAGCCTCTACCTTTTTGCGTACCCAGCTAGAGATATCGCGTAGCGAGTATGACAGGCTGTGCAGCAGCGGGCAAATACGATGTGTATCCGGCCAAGATTTAAAAAAATGTAAGTTGCTTAGCGAAATTGTTGTAGAGATACGATAAGCCGGCAAGTGCAGGGTGAAAACTCACCCTGCACTTGTTTTACTTTTGGCCAATTCTGTTTTCCGGTAACATCCATGCCTTGTAACTATGGCGTTTATAAAACCGGATGGAGCGGTTTCACTCTGCCGTTTCACAAGATTTACCACCACATTTTACCCATCAAACCGCAGCTAAACCATACGCGCCCTAGGCCTCATTCTCTGCCGAAAGCGCACGGGTATACTGGGCCGCCCTCCCAATCATCTCCGCCAAAACGTCAACATCTACATCGGCCAATTTATTGATATACACGCAGCTTTTGCCGTACCTTACCTTACCCAGTCTATTGAGATAGTTTTGCAGTTCTGGCTCTTCCAAATAAAGATGCAAGGTAATATTTCTTTTGGTTACAGAAAAACCGGTGGCGTAAATTTCTGCACTGTGGCCCGAGGCATAACAGTACCTGTAAACGCCATAACCAATGTACTTTCCCCCCCACACCACCGGCGGCTCACCCGCCGCTTTTGCAAAGAGGGTAAGCAAAACTTTTGCATCCGCCTGCTTTTTTTCATCCGGGATAGCGGCAATGATTTGCAACGGGTCAACCTTTGTAGGTTTTGTTTTTAATGTGTATTTTCCGCTCATGGTATTCGCCCCTTTACTGCAAATTGCGTTTAAAACGATTGGCAGGCGCCACACCGCCTGTGTGATATGTGGGAATGAAGCACTTTGTGCAACATGTGCCGTTCGCCTTTATGGCATACTCCCTTACCGGCTCCCCTCTTGTAAGAGGTAAAAATCCACAAAACCTTTGATGCTATAGTCGCGCACCTCACTCACATCCTCATGCACCGCCCTAAACATACAGGCGGGTATCTTCTTTTTTAGCAAATTATCTTGTATGCAGAGGTCGCATCCGCTCTGGTGGTTGGAAGGATGGCGTGGGCACTGCATAACGGGGCAACTGCAAAAATGTTCGCTCATAAGGGGGGTCCTCTCTCTATTTGAATTTGGCGCTACCATACATTTGACGGTACTCTTCTCGCACAGCGGGCGGCACAAGGCTTCCGCCCGTGGCCCACACCAGGTGGGTGGCATCTTCCATCCGCTTTTCGGTATACCCGGCCTGCTGTAGCCAGCTTCTAGCTTCGGGCAAGGCAAGCTGCCACAGGTAGGCAAAGCCCGCGCAGGCCGAAGGCTCCACAAAAAACCCCTCTGTTTTTTCCAGCAGCCGCATATAGTCATACAGCCTGTAATCCCGCAGGGTAAAGCTTCCCGTAAGTAGATGCTCCACCACCCTTGAGACAAGGCCAGATACCCGCCCCACAGCCAAACCATCGGCATGGGTGCGGCCGGCAAGGCCCATGTCCTGCACACAAATTTTTTCATGCATACCGCTGGCAAGGCCCAATAGCATACAGCAGGCCTCGGTGGGTTCGGCCGTAAAAACCTGTACATTGTCGCCATAAATCTGCTTTAGCCCCAGGCAGATACCCCCGGGCGCGCCGCCCACTCCACAGGGGATATAGACAAAGAGCGGGTGTTCTGCGTCAACCGGCCTGTTTTGGGCCTGCAACTGCTGTGCCAGGCGCTGTGCGGCGGTGGCGTAACCCAAAAGCAAATTTACCGAATTTTCGTCGTCTACAAAATAGCTGCTCGGGTCTTGGGCCGCCAGTTCCCGCCCGTTTTTTACGGCCAGCCCGTAATCCCCCTCATACTCCAGCACGGTAACCCCTTTGCTGCGCAGCAAAGCCTTTTTCCACTGCCTCGCCTCGGCCGACATATGCACAATCACCCTATAGCCCAGCGCCGCGCTGATAGTGCCAATGCTCAGCCCCAAATTGCCGGTGGAGCCCACCTGCACTGTATAATGGCTAAAAAATGCTTTTGCCCCAGGCTCCAGCAGCACGGCATAGTTTTCGCCCGGCTGCAAAAGGCCCGCTTTCAGGGCCAAATCCTCGGTATATTTTAAAATTTCATAGATGCCGCCCCGCGCTTTTACCGAACCGGCCACAGGCAGGTGGCTATCCATCTTCAAAAACAGCCGCCCGCCGGGCAGGGCGGGGCCAATCTGGCTCAGCGCCTCTTTCATGGCCGCAATTTCGCACAAAGGGGATTCTATCAGTCCCCCAGCCTCGCCCGTTTCGGGGAAAGCCTTTGCCAAAAGCGGCGCAAAACGGTTCAGCCTTTGCAGGGCATCTGTCACCATCTGCGGCGTATAGGCCAGCCCCTCCAGCGCTTTTTGGGCAGGCCATAAGCCCGGGTTCAGCCACAAAGCCTCCTCACCTAAAGCCAGGCGCTGCCCCAGGAGCGTTTTGCTAAAATCGCTTTCCATATATACACTCGCTTTCCCTTTGCACTGTTATTTTTCAGTGTACATGCTGTGCCGGGGCAAAGTCAAGGCGGGGGGCCAATTTACCCGGCCCCCCGCCTATTATGGTAAGTAAACTTGTAAGTGCACCCGTTACCAACACGCCTTTTACGGTTTAGTAGCAAACCTCCACCGGCATACGCGCCTTGGCCGATTCCATCACCGCCAAAATGGCAAGGCTGGTGTTGGCCGCATCCCGCAGCGAAACATGGAAGTCCTGCCCGCTCAGCATACAGTCTACAAAACTGCGGATGCTTTCAAACGCAAAGCCCTTGGGATGGCCAAAAATGGAGTGCTGCACCACCATGTCCGGCACCTGCACGGTTTCATCCGTAAATTTCTGTATCATGTTGTGGTTGCTCACATCCAAGTTCACCATGCCCTTGGTGCCGGTTATGGTAAACTTGATGTCATTTACGCAAGGGTTCGCGTTCGGGGTAATCCAGCCGTTTTCCATCTGCGCAATGCCGCCGTTTTTAAACTCCAGGGTAGTCAGGTAGGTATCCACGGCGTCCACCCCCATCCCCTTTAAAACACCCTCGCGGCTTACCGAATATACCCGCGTCACCTCATCGTTAAAAAACCAGCGCAGCGTATCCAGGCTGTGGCTGCCCAAAAACCACAAAATGGAGGATTTTGCCGCCCAGGGCAGCATATCGGTGGCCACCCATTTCACGTCGTTCAGGCGGATATAGGCGTTCTGCACCTCGCCCAGTTCCCCTTTTTCCAGGCTTTGGTGGGCCACGTTAAAGGCCGGGCTCCAGCGGTTGTGCAAATCTACCATGGCGCGCACCCCGGCCTTTTCAATGGCCTCCACCATCCTATAAACGTCCTGCTTCGTGGTGGCCAGGGGCTTTTCAATCAGCATGGCCTTTTTGTGTTCGGCGGCGGCCACGGCTATCTCCGCGTGGGCAAAGTCCGGCGTTACAATGGCCACGGCATCGCAGCCAGATTTTTGAAACATCTCATTGTAACTTCCATAGGCCTGTGGTATCTGCATCTTCTGGGCCAATTCCTTGGCGCGCGCCTCGTTTTGGTCGCACACGGCCACCACCTCGGCAAAGGGGTGCTCCTCATAAATTTTGGCGTGGTTCTCCCCCCAAATTCCTGCCCCAACAATGGCCATCTTTAGCTTCGTATTCATGCTGTGGTATTCTCCTTTTATTGCAGTTTTTTACGCAATGGGTTTTGCCAATATGGGTAAAAAACCTTTATGCATTGTTTTGTAAGCCCCCATTCCAGGCGCTTGTTCTCTCTCACCACCACCCGCCCCTTGGGCTTGTATGCCCAGGGCGACATTCCGCCTAGCCCTTTACCGCGCCAAAGGTGAGGCCGCGAATCATGTATTTTTGCACCGCAATGGCAAAAATAAGCACAGGCAACACCGCCAGCACCCCGGTGGCCGCCATCTCGCCCCATTTAACGCCCGATACCGAGAGGTACATCATCACCGAAGTGGGCACAGTTTTGGCGTGCACACTGGTGAGGAAGTTTGCGAACACAAACTCGTTCCAAGAGTTGATGGCGCAGAAAATGGCCGTGGCCGCCATGCCCGGCAACACAAGCGGCAGCACAATATGCCGTATGGTTTGCAGCCGGGTGCAGCCATCCACAAAGGCGGCCTCCTCCAGTTCCATGGGTAAATCCTCTATAAAGCCACGCATCATCCATATGGTAAACGGGATATTAAAAGTGGTGTAGCAGATGATGAGCAGAAGCTGGGTATCCAAAAGCCCGGCAAGCGAGGCCATTAAAAAGTAGGGTATCACCACGGCCATGGCGGGCAGGAATTTTTGGCTGAGCACCCAAAAGGCCCTGTCCTCCCGCTGTTTCCAGCTATAGCGCGCAAAACCGTAGGCCGCAAAAGAGCCCATTATCAATGATATTACCGTAGTGGCAACCGCCACGATGATGCTGTTCTTAAAATAGACGAAGATAGCGCCCTCCTGCACAATGCTGCGATAGTTTACCAGGGTGAGGGGGGCAAACAGGTTTGCAGGCTGCAAGGCGTCCACCCGGTTGCGCAGGCTCACCAGCAGCATCCACAAAAAGGGGAACATAAAAAATACCACTACAACCAAAATCAGGATGTACTTAAGCGCCTGTTTCAGCCCCTTATGCTTTACACCGGCCCCTGCCATTTAGTCCACCCCCTTACGTTGCTGTTTAATCAATATGCGGCTCACCACCGTTACAATAACCAAAAGCACCAGCGCCACGGCCGCCGCGCGGCCAATCAGGCCGTTTTGGGCGTTGGCCAGGCGGAACACATGCAAACTTAAAAATTCGGTGGCGTTGCCCGGCCCGCCCTGGGTAAGCACAAAAGCTGTGTCAAAAAGCTTCAGCGCGTCAATGGAGCGCATGAGAATAGCCAAGAACAGCAGCTTGCGCAGCATGGGCAGGGTTACAAAGCGCAGCATCTGAAAACGGGTTGCGCCGTCAATGGCGGCGCTTTCGTAAGGCTCGTTTGGCATACTGCGCAGCCCTGCGTAAATGATAAGGGTGACAAAGGGGGTAAACTGCCAGATATCCACCAGCAGCACCGACCAAAACGCCATATCGGCCGAAAGCCAGATGACCTTTGCCCCAAACAGACTTTGTAAAATGTAGTTGAATACGCCGTATTCAGCATTCAGCATCAGCTTCCACATCTGCGCCGCTATGGAGGGGGTCATGGCCAGGGGAATGATGAGCATACCTATCACCAGAGGCTTTAAAAAGAACTCGGTAGAGTTGAGAAGCGAGGCGATGCCAAAACCCAGCAGCATTTCCAGCAGGGTTGCCAGCAGCATGAATAAAATAGAGATATATACCGAGTGCCAAAAGTCCGGGTCGGCGCCCGAAAACAGGCGGATAAAATTGTTAAAGCCCACAAATTTGGCGCGGCTAAACTCCCACCCCAGCTGGTAGTTGGTAAAGCTGATTACAATGAGGAAAATGGTTGGCACCACCGAAAGCAGCACCATAATTACCATGGCCGGGGTAATGTATTTGATGTGGGGTCGGCCACGAAAATACTCTTTAAGAGAAAAGGGCGTTTTTTTGCCGGTCTCTTTTTGTTGTTCCATATATCGTCCTTTCCTGGCGGGTATCGGCGCCCTTTCCGCTATGGAACCATAGCCGTAAAGGGTTCAGGCAGGCAGGCTCCCCCGCCCTGGGGCGGGGGAGCCTGGTATTTTGCCGTGGCTTCTAAGCCACCTGTGTTTTCCGCCTGTTGGGTGCACTGTTACCCATGTTGTGCTGTGGGCACTGCCTTATACAAAATCCTGGCAATCCTTTTGAATATTCGCACAGGCTTCCTCCGGGGTAATTTCACCCGCCAGCGCCTGGCTGCCGTACAGGCCGGCCACATCTAAAATTTGGTTGATTTGGTCATACTGGGGTATCCACGAGAGACCCTTTTCCACCAGGCCGTTTGCGCTGATCAGCGCCTCTTTTTGGGCGGGATAGGAGGGGTTCAAATCGGCCAGTTCCTGGTTTTCAAACACCGAACTGCGGGTGGCAACGCCACCGGCTTTTACGTAATCAACCGATTTTTCCTTGCTGGCCATAAAGTTGATGAAGGCCCAGGCCTCATCTTTGTTCTGGCTTTTTTGTGAGATGGCCAGGTTCCAGCCCGCCAGGGCGGCGCCATCGCCAGCAGGGCCGGTGGGGGTGGGTACAAAGGCTACTTTGTCGGCCACGGTGGAGGTGGCGGGGTCGGTGATTTGGTTTGCCAGGGCTGTGGCGTCCAGCCACATGGCGGTTTTGCCTGCCAAAAAGGCGCCCAAGGCCTCTTCATGGGTGTAGGTGCCCACGTCCGGCGGTGCATTTTTCAGCAAATCCACATAGTAGGTAAGAGATTCTACCGTCTCCGGCGTCTCACAGGTCATAACAGCCTCACCGTTGGCAAGGGCCTCTTGGTCCATGAAGCCGCCGCCAAAGTTGTACATCAGGCTCATCCAGCCCGAGGCGAAATGGATGCCGCGCTGTGCACGCATCGAAACGCCATACATCCCGTCCTCTTTGCCGTTGAAAAACTGCGCGAGTTCCAAAAATTCATCCATGGTTTTGGGGGGTTGTTTGTCGTATTTTTCAAACAGGTCGGTACGGTAGGCAATAAACCGGGTTTCCCCCGCCGTGGGGATGCCATAGTTCACCCCGCCTGAACCCGCAATACCGTTGCGGTAAGCCGGCATAATGTCCTCATAATCAAACCAGGCCGGGGCGGTTTCGGCATAGGGCTCAATGGGTTCCAGCACGTTTTTCGAGGCGTATTCGCTCATCCAAAAAGCGTCCACCATCATCACGTCATAGCTGCCCGCGCCCTGGGCGTCCAGCAGTTGTTTGTTTTTCAGGTTGGTCTCCTCTACAATGTCCCACACCACTTTGATGCCCGTTAGGTCGGTAAACTCGGCCTCCATGGTTTTAAACGCATCGGTGGAAGGGTGGCTGGCCATGGCAACCGTAATCTGTTTTCCGTCGCTTTTCTCCTTCACAGCGGCGCCCCAGGCTTCCAGCGTCATGTCTGCGGTGGCCCCCGCACCCGATGACGCCGCAGCCGAGGCCGCGGTAGACGACGCGGCAGGCGCCGCACTGGATGACGCCCCCGAGGAAGCCGTGCCTCCACAGGCTGCCAGAGAAAGCATCAGTGTGGCAGCAAGCCCAATTGAAAATAGCTTTTTCATCTCTTTTTCTCCTCCTAATTTTTCACTTGCCAGTATTTTGCGGTTGCTAAAAAATATCACCAGAAATACCGCATTTGCAAATACGGATTTGGTGAAAACAACCATATTTACCATAGCATCTTTACCGGGGGGTGTATTTATCAAATTGTAAACTGGTTTTGCACAATATTCTACTAAGCACTTTTGGAAATCAAATCTCTTGCGATATGTGCAAAAAAATAAGGCCTGTTTTCATCTAAAAAACAGGCCTTACAGCTTGTTATTTATCTAACAATGCGCAACTTTGCTGGTATTCCGCCGGGGATACCCATTTTGCACGTGATACAATTGTGCAAACGCCTTACAACAAACCCCGCGCTTTAACCGATTTGGCATAGGCTGAGGGGGGCATACCCACCACCGCCTTAAACGTACGGGAAAAATAGTGGATGGAGTTGAACTGGAGAAGGTCGGATATTTCGGTAAAGCTGTGCTGCCCCTCGCTAATCAGGCGCTTGGCCTCGTTTGTTTTTAGGCGGTTAAAGTACTGGATGATGCCACAGCCCATGTTGTTTTGAAAGATTTTCTCCACATAGCTTTTTGAAAACATCACCTGGCTGCAAATTTCATCCAGCGTCAGGCGGTTATACAGGTTATCGGCCAGGGTGTGCACAACCTTGTCCACAATATATTCTTCACTGCCCTCTTTTTGGCGCTTGTTCCGGCTTTGCAAATGCGTGCTGTTTGCCCCTGTTTTACGGTTATTTCCAATAATGCTTATCAGCATCTGTTCCACCAGCATTTTAATAATCTGCTCTCCGCCATAGGGGGCATTGCTGTTGCGCACAAGCTGGGTTTGGTCCATAATATCCAGCGCGCCGGTAAACACCTGGGCGGCCTCGGCCAAAATGCGGGAGATCAGCTCCTTCTCCCAGGCGTCCAGCCGAAAAATACGCCCCGCCAAAAAGGCTGCATCCGGGCTTTTGGTGCTGAACGAGACGATAAATACACTGGAAAACTCGTTCACCGACACAATTTTATGCATTTCGTTGGGTTTGTGAAAGCAGGCCTCCCCCCGCTCCAGGGGAAAGGGGCTGCCGTCGCCTATGGCCTCGATATGGCCACAGTCTACATACACCATCTCCCAAAAGTCGTGCGCCTCACCATCGCCATGGAAGTGTTTCACATACTCAAAGTAGTGTATGGTGAATATCTCCTCCAGCTCTATCACGCAGTTTAGGTGTGTGCCCACATAGTTGCGCTGTACAATCATCCCATTTCCCCCTGGGGCGCAGGGCTTACATACGGTTTATGCAAACCGCGTCCCACGCCTTCCAAGGTCATTGTAACACAGTTTCCCCCTTGCCAAAATAGCTATGGCAAACTTTGCCAATCCCTACAGGTACCCTTTTGTCATCTGCACGGTTAACTGTAACACAGCCAATACCGTTTGCCCAACGTCATGGCAATTTGGTTGGTAATTTGCCACATCTGTGCAAATTTTGTCAGTTTGTTGTTCCTGCGCTCTGCCACATCTGTGCTCCAACTTGAAAACGGGACAATTTTTGGCCATTTTCACGTTTCATGTTGAAATCCCCCCCAGGCTGTAGTACATTGATTTTGGGTCCCGTCCTCTCACCTCAAAACATGGTTAGAAGGCTTTTTCCGGGCCTTTTTTTTGACCTTGCCCCCTCGGCATACACTTTTTTTTGACCACCCTCCGAGGCTGCTGTACCCAAAACCACTGTAAAGGAGGCGTTCCCCATCGTACACATTTCACGTGAGCAACCGCACTATGCCCCCTACTCAAAAATGGCCGCCCTGACAAAAAACCCACCTGGTGAATGGAGCCTTGGCCGCTACGCCTTGGTTTCGCTGGATATTGACAATTTTAACTATGTAAACGACCTATTTGGCTATAAAGTGGGCAATGAGGTACTGCGCCGCTTTGCCGCCCATCTCTCGGTCAGCCTTTCGGGGGGCGAGTATTTTTGCCACCTTCACGCCGACCATTTTCTGCTTTGGCTAAACGAGTGCCGCCCCCGCACCGCCGTGCAGCAGGTGGAAAAAATATCCGATTTACGGGGCCTGATGGACGATTTGCTGCCAGACCATTACCACCTGGTTTGCAGCGCAGGGGTAGTGTATGCCGAAAATGACGAGGAAAACTTTTCCACCCTGATGGATAAGGCAAATTTTGCCCGTAAGCGCGCAAAGGGCAACTGCGGCAGCACCTGCATGTGCTATAGCAGGGAGCTGGATGACGAGATGAAGTGGCGGAAAACCGTTACCCTTTTAATGGATTCGGCCCTTGCAAACCATGAGTTTGAGATGTTTATACAGCCCAAGGTTTTTATAAAAACCGGGCAGGTGGTTGGGGGCGAAGCGCTGGTGCGCTGGAACAGCAAAACCTACGGGCGCATTACGCCCGACCGTTTTATTCCCATCATGGAACAAAACGGCTTTATTCGGCAATTAGATTTTTTTATGCTAAACCAAGCCTGCCGCCATATACAGGCTGCCATGCAGCGTGGGGAAGCGGTGCTGCCCATCTCGGTAAATTTTTCAAAAGCCCATTTGCAAAACCCACATTTTGTAGAGGCCATTTTCCAAACCGTCAACAGTTATGGCGTACCCGCGCAGTTTATCGAGGTGGAAATCACCGAAAGCGTATTCTCGGCCGATTTTCAAACCCTGGTAAATGCCGCTTCAGCCCTGCGCTTTTTGGGCTTTAAAGTCACCTTGGATGACTTTGGCAGCGCCTACTCCTCCCTCAATTGTTTAAAAGACCTCCCTTTGGACGTAATCAAAATCGACAAAATCTTTTTGGATTCCACCGCCGACACCAGCAAGGGACGGGCCATCGTGGCAAAGGTGGTGGAACTGATAAAATCGCTGCGGATGGTGCCGGTAATTGAAGGGGTGGAGGACAAGGAGCAGGTTGAGTTTTTGAAAAAACTGAGCTGTGATATTGGGCAGGGCTACTTTTTTGCGAAGCCCCTGCCCGCCGAGGAATACACCGAATTTATTCACAGCAGCCAGCTTTTGCAGCTTCCCGCCCGCCAAAACGTCCCGGATGAAAACGACGCAAAACCCTATGCCATCCCCGAGGAATTCCAGCTGGACAACTGGGAACTGTACACCCTTGGGAAAAATATCGATATCGGGCTGATGAAAAACTATCTGGGTGAGGATTCCCCCATACAATATATCAACGATAAAGCGCTTGAGTACCTGGGCTATACCCGCGAAGAGGTGATGGAAAACTTCCAGAACAACTTCGACGGCTTCATACACCCAGACGATGCCACTATCATGCAGCAAAACGCGCGGGAGCTTGCCATTACCGGCAAACCCCTGCAATTCAGGGTTCGGGCTATACGCAAGGACGGCAAGGTGCTCTTTTTGCAGGGCAGGGCCTCTTGCGTAATTGATGGCAAGGGCCACCCTGTTGGGCTGTACGCCTTCCAGGATGTGACGGAAGAGCTTGAACGCAGCGAGCACTACCGCCATTCTATGGAGCGCAAAATCACCGAACTGGAAAGCGCTTTGGAGGCGCTGCGCATCAGCGAAGAGCGCTACCGCCTGATTGTGGAGCAGAGCAGCGACATCATGTTCGACTGGGATTTTGAGACCGACCGCATCCTGTTCTCTCAAAAATATAAGCACCTGTTTGGATACGAACCCATCTGCCATGACATGCGAACCAACACAGATATACGCAGGCGCATCCACCCCGAGGACCGCGAGGCCTTTGAGCGCTGGGTTATTGCCACCTACCGCCGCCCCAGCCGGGTACAAGCCGAGTTTCGCGTGGCGGCCGCAGGGGGTAACTTTATCCAAATCAGCGGTCACTCCACCCCCATCTTTCACTCCGAGGGGCGGCCCATTCGCGCTGTTGGGGTTTTTACCCCCCTGCCCAATCTGTACAGTAGCTAAACCCCGCCGCAAGGCAAAACATCTTCCCATTGGCCACGCAATACTAGCCTTGAAAGGGTGAGTTATATGAAAACCTTCCTAGTCACCGTTCCACTGTTCGATAAAAACATGGCCGTAGCCGCCTACAGAATGTGTGACCGCAGCGCCGAAAACCCGCTGGACACGCGCAAGGACTTTCGCGGTATGCGCGAGGTATTGCTTTCCCCTGGGCTAGACCTGGTTGAGAACATAGGCCTTGAGCCTTTTTCAGACGGCAAACCCCTGTTTGTAGATATCAACCACTACCAACTGCTAACCGGCATGCCCGCACGGCTGGATTTGGACATCTCCAAAATGGTGGGGGTGCTCTCTCACCACACCCCCCAGGAAAATGAAACGGTTTACCGCTGCGCCGATTTATACGACTGCGGCTACCGTTTTGCCATGGAGGGTTTTCCCGAGGGCGGGGCCGAAAACCGCTTTTTGCCCTATCTGGATTACATCATCCTCAGCTGCAAAGACCCGCTGTTTTCTCTGCGCCTAAAATCCATGCAGCGGATACTGCCAAAACAGCAGGTCATCCTCTGCCATGTGCCGGATATGGACGCGTTTTACACCCTGTCCTCACGCGGGGAGGCGCTTTTTACCGGAGATTTTTTCACCCAGCCCGTCACAAAGGGGCTTCCCAGCATCTCACCCATAAAAATAAACACATTGCAGCTACTTCGCCGCGTCAGCGAGGAAGATTTCGAGCTCAGAGACATCACAAAAATTATTGCGCACGACCCTGCCCTTACCGTCTCTTTGCTGCGGTTCATCAACAGCGCCGCCGTGGGCCTCTCCCACCGGGTAGATTCCATTGAAAACGCCGTGGCTATTTTGGGGCAACTGGAGGTGCGGCGCTGGGCCACGGTGGCCATCTCGGTTTCGCTGGCAGAGGACCGCCCCAGCGAGGTGACACGTGCCTCGATGATTCGGGCAAAATTTGCCGAAAACCTGGCCCCCGCTTTTAACCTTTTTGATATGCGTTACAGCCTGTTTTTAACCGGCCTGTTTTCCATGCTGGACATTATTTTGCAAAAACCCATGGCCGAGGCCGTGGCCGAGGTTGCCCTGAACCCCACTGTGCAGCAGGCGCTGGTGGAAAAAACCGGACCCTTTTGCGGCCTGATGGAACTCATTTTTGCCTATGAACACGCCGATTGGGACCGCGCCTCCATCCTGATGATTCAGAACAACACAAACATTGGGGTGGTAAGCGCCGCTTTTTTGGACGCCCTGGTTTGGTTTAACCGCCTGCTCATCTCTATTCGCAGCGAGGGGCAGGCCACTGTTACCCACAGTGAGCACCCCGAAAAGCCACACCGCCCACCGACATATATAGAAAAACCCGTTGCTCCGGTGCCGCTGCAATAGGGCCGTTTTCTGTTCTCACATGCCCTTTACCCGCACCGCTCTTACAGCAAATGAACAAACTGCAGCGCATCCATACGGGAAAAAGCAGGCGCTGCATAACAGTTTCTACTCTGTATAAGAGTTTCTTACAAAAACCTGCTGCACAGCTTTTTGAGAAGCTCTAATAGCAAAAGCAGGTGGCGTCCTTTTGGGCGCCACCTGCTTTTCTCGTTTCATCTTTAAGTAAAACAGGCAAACGAACTAGGGTGTGTTCGATAATTGTTCCAATTCGTGCTTTTGCCTAAAATTTTAGT
>CAZKBM010000058.1:0-21599 GCA_964550985.1 uncultured Oscillospiraceae bacterium | reverse complement strand
CGACAGCATGGACCTGCCCTAGAGTTCGCCGCCGCCCACTTTGATTTCGCGTTGCTCCATCCCCTCCCCCCAACCGTCAGATAGTTGGCCGGAGAGCCAATCGGTAAGCTAGGTATGCTCGGAGGGGGAGAGGTCACCATGTGTCTGCACCTCGGTCACGCACCACAGCTCGCCGTTACGCTTTTCCACCGTGGGGTTGATGCTGTATACCTTTTCGCTGAGGGCGGCATCATGCAAATAGACAGCGAGGCCACGCTCACCCTCATCGGGCAGCTTGTATTTTTCGATAAGGGCGAGTATTTCGTCCTCGTATTCCAGCAGTTCTGCGGGGGACAAATCCTCCGGCTCGTCCTCCAAATCTCCCCATTCATTTCGGGAGTAAAAGCGGGGGAACAGAGGGCTGAATAAACGCAGGGTTTGCAGTTCGTTATACATAAGGCATTCATTCCTTTCGTTTTGTTTTAGGGCAAATAAAAAAGGCGGCTGTGCTTTTCGTAAAAAACGAAGAACACAGCCGCCCTCAAATTGCCCCGCTGGGTAGTGCTTTTGCTGGGTAGTCTGGATACCTTGCTTTGGCCTCAAAATAGAAACGCCCCATCTTTCTCTCAAAAAGCAGGGTGCATCTATAGAAAACGAGAGTTTTGAATTTAGCATTCAAAACCCTCGTCAGGCCGCATAAACACTGGGTTTGTAAGCCCTACATTTATTTTGACCTATAGTTATGGCGCGCCTGAAGGGATTCGAACCCCTGGCCCCATGCTTAGAAGGCACGTGCTCTATCCGACTGAGCTACAGGCGCTTATTCTATTTTTAACCCTTGGTTATTCTACCAAAAAACGGGCAAAAACACAAGGCGCACGCCCGGCAAAAAATATGAGGCAACACCGCACACGGCCCACGCGCCACGTCCCCGGCCTTTTTGTGCGATATTGCCTCAAATATGCCTGGCTTGCTTTGACAACGAAAAATCGGCCTACCCCGCCCGCTCTTCTTCCCCGGCTTTCCGCCGCTGCGGCTGCACAAGCTCAGGCGGCAGGGCATTGCTGGCAGGGTCCATCATATCGGAAAGTGCGGCCAAATCCCTGTATCTGCCCTGCTGGTAGGCCACAGGGCGGGCATAGCCTTGCCGCAGCAGGGCCAACAGCTCTTTGGTATTATGCGCCCAACCGGGCAAAAGGGTAGCATAAACCCCCAGTTTTTCTAAACGGTGACAGTCGCTTACGCCAAAAGCAGGCAGCCCCAGGCGGCGGGCGGCAAGCAGCGCTTTTCGGTTGGCCGCAAAGCTAGTGCTGGCGTTAAAGGCCTCTACCCCGCCAAGGCCCTGCAGGGCAAAAAGTGCATCGCCCACACCTCGGTTGTTGTTGCGGTAGGGGTGGGCTGCAAAGCACAGCCCGCCCTGACGGTTTACCTGTTTTATGAACGCCTGCGCGTCTATCCTTCGCTTTGGAAGTTCCTCCATTCCAAAGGCCACAATGTCCCCCTGTAAGGAGTAATACTCGGCCCCTACAAAAATGGGAAAGCCCACCTTTGCGGCATAGCTTGCGGCCTGCTGCCTAAGGCCCAGGCTGTCGTGGTCGGTGATGCATATCGCATCCAGCCCCAGTGCGCGCGCCCTGGCCACCATGTCCTCCAGCTTCAGCACACTGTCGGGCGAATGGGTTCTCTCATGCATATGCAAATCAATCAGCAAATCTTCTCCCGGCTTTCCGGCGGCTATTCGGCCTTTGCGGCCAGTGGTTTTCCCGCTGCCATTGCAAGGGCAAACCCTCCGGTTATTCCCTCCCGCCAAAACCATTATAGCCCAGCTGGGCGGCAGTGCGCCACAGTTATACCAAATACCAATGCCAGGCCGGGTAAGCATTGTTTCTATCTATAGGTCTATCTCCTCATCCTTCTCCGGTTCGTCGCCCTCTGCTGCTACGGGTAAGCGCTGTACCAAAACCTCCATCACACGCTGACGCAGGGTTTTGCTGACGGTAACGTGCAGCCCGTCATGGTCAAATGTTTCGTTCTGCTGGGGGAAATGCCCAAGTATTTCCAACACCCATCCCCCTACGGAAGAACTTTCAAACGCATCTTCCATGCCAAAGCGCTCCAGCAATTCCTCAATGTCGGCGCTTCCCAATATGCGCAGTGTGCCTCCGGGCAATTCCTCTACGGTCTCTATCACCTCGTCGTGCTCGTCCCATATCTCACCCACCAGTTCCTCTAAAATATCTTCGATGGTAACCAGGCCCAGCGTGCCGCCATATTCATCTATAATAACAGCCATGTGGGTTTTTTTCTGCTGCAACTGCTCCAGCAGTTTAGAAATTTTTACCTGCTTTGCGGCAAACACCACGGGTTTTACAATGCTGGCAAGGCTTTTGCCCCGGCCCTGCACCTCACGAAAGAAGTCTTTGTGCAGCACCATTCCCTTGATATCGTCGGAGGAATTTTCATACACCGGCAGGCGGGAGTAGCCCGTCTCGTAAAAAAGTTCTGCAATGCCCTCGGGCGGGTCATCCATGGCCACAGCCGCCATATCCACCCGCGGGGTCAATATCTCTCCGGCCTCCAAATCGTCAAATTCAATCACCTGGCGAATCATCCCGGCCTCTACTTCATTGATGCCGCCATCCTCGTGCGCCTCTTCCACATAGGCCAGCAGTTCTTCCTCGGTCATATTCTGCTCGCCATTTATATGGAAAATACGCAAAAGCAGCTTTTTCCAGCCCGCGAACATCGCATTTACCGGGGTGAATACCACCATGAGCACCCAGAGTACGGGAGACGCGAACTGCGCATAGGCTTCGGGCTGTTCTTTTGCCAAGGTTTTTGGTGATATTTCACCAAAAAATAGCACGAGCACCGTCATGGTAAGGGTGGAGAGGGATACCCCCACATTGCCAAACCAACCCACAAACAGCACCGTGGCCAGTGCCGAAGACGCAATGTTCACCACATTGTTGCCCACCAGCACGGTGGAGAGCAGCTTGTCGTATTTTTCGGATAACTCCAGCGCCCGTTTGGCGCCCCGTTTGCCGTTTTCGGCCATTTGGCGCAGCCGAATCATGTTGAGTGAGGAGTAGGCTGTCTCGCTGGCGGAAAAAAAAGCCGAAAGCAACAACAGGATTAATAATGCAATTAATAAAGGCAAACTACCGTTTGTTTCCATCGAAAACCGCCTCTCTTACACGCCTATGGCAAGCACTGCCCAAAACCCTCCGGGTTTGTTGCAGCATTTTACAGCAAATTACAGAATTTTGCATCAAAATGGACGTAAACCTAAGTAATTGTAACATAGGAGCCATGAAATAGAAACATTTTTATGGAATATGTAGCCAACTAAGCCTGTGGCCCTGTATTTTTGCAAAATAAACGCCTGGGGCAAAGGGAAGCGCTCCCCTTGGCCCAGGCTCTTTTCACTTTTGAAATTCTGTGATTAAAACCCTACGAAGCGCCGCTTTCCCCTTGTTCCAGCGCCTCTTTCAGGCACTTTGCAATCTCCTGCGGGCAGGAGGAAGTTTTGTCTCCGCAGTAGATGCCCTCCAAAAGGGCAATGGCGTCCTGGGCGCTGCGCCCGCGCAGCAGGGTGCAAACCCCCTGCAAATTGCCGTCACAGCCTCCCATCACTTCCACATCCTCCACAACACCGTTTGCAACGCGCACCGTGGTGTGGGCCGAACAAACACCCTTATTTTTTCTTGTATGCGTCATGCCGTTTCATTCCCATCCCATCTTCTATACTATTTTCTGTTTCCTTTTCTGGTTCCATCATAGTTCTTTTCCACGCTACTTCACCGTGCCGTACAACCTCTCCAGCATCAGGCAAAGGGCGTCGGCGGTCGCCTCTATCCCAAAACGCCCGGCGTCCACCGCCATATCGTAGTTGCAGGCGTCGCCCCATTCCCTATCGGTAAAATAGCTGTAATAGTTGGCGCGGGTTTTATCTGTTTTGCGAATCATCGTGCGGGCGGTGTCCTCATCCACATTGTGCAGTTTTGCAATGCGGGCGATGCGCTTTTCCAGTTTGGCGTGGAGGAACAGCGATGCGGTTTTGTCGCGGTCACGTAAAATATAGTCTGCACAGCGCCCAATAATAACACAGGGCGAGCGCTCCGCTACCTCGCGGATGACATCGGCCACGTAATTTTGCAGCCGGTCGTTAGAGGTATAGGGGGAAAGTTCCCCCAGTACGGGGGGCGCCTGGCTGCCTGTAGCTGCCATAGAAAGCGAGTACAAAAGGCTGTTTGTGGGCTTTTCATCGGCCTTTTCAAACAGTTCCTCTACAATTCCACTTTTTTTCGCGGCCTCGCGCATCAGTTCTTTGTCGTAAAAGGCCATCCCCATCTTATCGGCAACCAGCCGCCCCACTTCACGGCCTCCACTGCCAAATTCTCGCGCTATGCATACCACCAAGTTTCCGTCCATTTACAGCACCCTCCTTTCCTCTTTTTCGCGATTTTAAGAAAAAGAGGATTCTTTGTTTGATGGTATTGTACCATATTTTTTGGCCATAGGCAAAAAAAGCGGCCGCCAATGGCAGCCGTTTTTTACAAATCCCCTTACCAGGCTACGCCGCGCTGGGGGCCTTTTCCCGCAGTAGGTGCAGCGCTTTTACCCGGCTAAGCAGCAGTGCGGCCGCCAGCACAATTCCTATATCGGGTAGGCACCAACTGGCATTGTACACAAGGGAATACAGCCACACGGGCATACCCTCGGGCGCGTAAGCCCCCCAAATGATGATGCCGGAGAGGAAGCTGCAGGCCAGGCGAACAAGGCCTGTGGCCAGCACCCCCACCACCAGCCCCGCCGTGGGGTTTGGCAGCTTTTTTGCCAAGGGGCCCGCAAAACCCAGGGCCGTATAAGCCAGCAAATAATCCAGCAGGGCACACAGCGCCATGGCGGCGGCCGTTTGGGCGGCCGCAATGTTATCCAGGCCCTGCATGGCCTGCAATATACCATACACCCCGGCCGTGGCTACCCCCCAGCGCCCACCGTGACGGAAGCTCATAAGCAGAATGGGCAGGGTGGAAAAGCAGGTGACGGTGCCCCCCCAGGGCATTTTGAACAGGGGGATGAACGAGAGGACAAAGGCTACGGCTACCATTAAGGCGCCCTCTACCAAAATGGCTGTACGAGACATTTGGGACGGTGATTTCATTTTTGGCACTCCTTACAAAAAAGTGACATAAAAAATGCGCCTGTGGCATAAAAAACCACAGGCGCAAGCAGAGGTTTGCAACTTACAAAACTCCCTACGCCGGCATTACCCGGATCAGGTTCTAGGGTCCCCCTCCGCTCTATCGGAGGGAATCTCAGCCATTACGGCACCCCTGTTTTTATGTCCTTAGGCCAGTATAGCCCCTGCTTCCCGCTTTGTCAAGCCATGGGGCGGGCTTTTGGCGCATCACTTTTTTTTGCCCCCACCGCGCCTTGCAATGCGCAGGGCCAGGTAGGAGATGAGCAGCGCAAAACCCACGATGAAAACCGTGTTGAACACACTGCCGCCCCCGCCGGGTGCAGCGCCGGCATCCTCTAGGCTGCGCTGTAACAACAGGGCCAGTGTGTGCGTCATTTTTCCTCTTCCTCTTTTGCCGTTGCTTTGCTTTGGGCCTCTATCCCAGCCTCAGACGGGGCGTCTACGGTACTTTTGGTGCTGTTTGCATTCCCGGCATCTTTGCCCTTTTCGTCTGCGGCTTCACCGGCAAGCTGTTCCCTCGCCAGCTTTACTCTCTCCTCTTTGGTGGGGGCTTTTTGCCCCGCCGGCCAGCTGATAACCACCGTAGTGGGGCCATCTTCGCCCGCCAGCTTTACCCTTGCCGTACGCGGGGGCGGGGTGGGCACCGCCAAGGGTTTGCCCGCCGTGCGCAGCCGGGCCGCCAGCCAGATGCAAAATGCAGCCAGCACCGAGGCCGCCGCCACCACCTGGCTTACCCGCAGCGGCCCCACCATCAAAGAATCGGTGCGCAGGCCCTCGATGAAAAAGCGGCCCAGGCCGTACCACATGATGTAGAAAAGGGCAATTTCCCCGTTAAACTTGCGCTTTTTACGGTAACAAAACAATAGCAAAAAGCCCAGCGCGCACCACAGGCTCTCGTACAAAAAGGTGGGGTGCACCGGCTGGGCGGGGTACACCGTTACCCCTTCGGCCGCCAGCACGGCCTGATTTGCCGCAAGGTAGGCCGTTGTGGCAGGGCTAAGCATACCAAAGGGCAGGGCCGTGTTGTTGCCAAAGGCCTCTTGGTTAAAAAAGTTGCCCCAGCGGCCCAGGCACTGGCCAACCAAAAAGCCCATGGCCGTCAGGTCAAACATGGGCAGCACCGGCACCTTGCGCAGCTTACAGCCCAGCAGCGCCCCCAAAAAGCCAAAAATCACTCCGCCGTATATGGCAAGGCCCCCGCCGCGCAGGTTGATTAAATCGAAAAAGGTGTTGTACTCCAGTGTGGTATCAAATATAACAAAATACACACGTGCGCCAATTACCCCGCACACCAGCCCAATCACAATCACGTCAATCATCCTGTCGGCATCCAGCCCAAAACGGGGCGCCTGGCTTAGCGCAAAGGCAATGGCCAGCAGCACGCCAAGGCCAATGAGCACGCCATACCAATAGATGGGCACCCCAAACAGGGTAAAGGCCACGCGGTTTATTTCAAATTCCAGCCCGAGGCCGGGGAACTGTACAAGGGTCGTCATAAGTTTCCTCTTTTTCTATTCACTAAATCATTCATTTCCAGCGTGCCGGGTTCACTCCGGCCGCACTACCACAAAGGCACTGGCCTCTTCCCGCAGCATACTGCGCAAAGCCTCGTCCACATCCTCGGCCCGTATGCCCGCCAGCGCCGAGAGCCCATCGGCCGGGGTACGGTGGTGGAAATAGCTTGAGGTTAGCATAGAGGCAACCCGCTCCACATTTTCGAGGTCGGATATCGCCTCTCCGTACATCATCCGGCGGCAGGTCTCAAATTGTTCGCGGTCTACGCCCGCCTCACGCATCCGGCCAATCTCGGCCAAAATTTCGGCCCGTACCCGCTCGGGCTCTTCACTCTCGCCCGAGAATATAAAATGCAGGCAGTCCTGAAAGCAGTCAAACTCGGCGCCAAAACCGGGCTGTACAAGCCCTTCATCGTACAAGCGGCGGTACAGGGTGCTGCTTTCGCCGCAAAGCAGCTCGGTTAAAATATCGCAAATTACTTCCAGCTTTGTCGTGTCTTTTTCGGCGGGGGGTAGTTCCTTAAAACCCAGGCCAAACAGCGGCATGGCCACTGGCATGGTAAACTCCCGCCCTTTTTTAAAAATGCTGTCGGGTTCAGCGTCTGTAATCCTTCGCACCTCGGTACTCTTTTTCAGGGGCAACCCAGCGCGCTCTACCGCGGCCAATAGCTGGGGCATGGTCAAATCGCCCGCGGCGCACAAAACCATATTTCCAGGGCTGTAAAACGCCTCGGCGCAGCGGTACAACATTTCGGGGGTTATCTCGGCTATCGATTCCACACTGCCCACAATGTCGTCGCGCACGGGGTTTTTGTGGTACAGACACTCCAGCAGGGCAAACAGGCAGCGAATCTCGGCGTTATCGTCATACATCTTAATCTCTTGGGCAATAATGCCCTGCTCTTTGACCACGGTTTCGGGCGTAAAATGGGGCTTGCCCACAAACGAGAGCAAAATATCCAGGTTTTCGTCTATTTTATCGGTGGCGGTGAAGATATAACAGGTGCGGTCAAAGCTGGTATAGGCATTGGCCGAAGCGCCCGTTTTGGCATAGAGCTCAAAGGCGTCTATGCCGTCCTCATTTTCAAACATTTTATGCTCTAAAAAGTGGGCCACGCCCGCAGGCAGCACGGTACGGCCTTTTTCGGTTTCAAAGCAGCGGTCTACCGAGCCAAAATGTGTGCCATAAATGGCATGTACCGCACCATAGCCCGGCATGGGCAAAAGCCGCAGGGCCAAACCATTTTCTAAAACAGCCTCTTCAAAGCCCAGGGCATCCGCCGCCGCTTTGGGTAAAAAGCTTTGCATTATGCGCCCTCCTTTTGGGTAATACGGTATTCCACCGCCGGGGTGAAGGCGCACAGCGCTTTTTGCACCTCTTCGGCCGTAACAGCGGCCACCTCCTGCGCAGCGGTATCCAGGCTTTGGCGGCTGCCGCGCAAAAACTCTCCAAACACCCAGTTCACCAGGGCCTCGGGGCTATCTTTTGAGGCGGAAAACACGTTTTGCAGCGCCGAGTGCGCCGCGGCCAATTCCTCTTTACTCACGGGTTCCTTTTGCATCGCCTCAAGCTCGTGCAGCATAGCCTCGGCGGCGCGCTGCGCGTTTTTATGGTCAATGCCGGAATCCATGGTAAGGGTGCCGTGCTGTGCGGCGTAGGAGGAAGCACAGTAGTAGCACAGGCTTTGTTTTTCGCGCACATTCGTAAACAGGCGGCTGGTGGGCAGCCCCCCCAGCAGGGCGTTTGCCACCCGCATCACGGCCTCGCCATGGGTATTTTGTATAAGCCCGCTGGCCGATAGGATGCAAAGCTTGCCCTGGGCGGTGTCCATGGCTTCGCTGCCACTGTAAAAAGTGGGCGGCTTTGCCGCCGCCTGGCGGGGGGCCGGGGCCAGGGGGGTACGGCGCAGCGCCGCAAAACGCCCTGCCAAAAGTTTTGCCAGTTTTTCGCCCTGCCCGCCGCAGCAAATCACCTCGGCGCTGGCCGTCTCAACCAGTTCCCGGTAGGCGGTATACAGGCTGGCGGGGGTAACCTGCGGCATCTCCTCCAAATACCCGGCCGATTCTATGCCCAGGGGGCTTTGGCCCAAAAGGGCGCGGCGGGCTTTGCGCAGGCAGTAACTGCGTTTATCGTTCAGTTCACTGCGCAGGTAGTCCATCTGCTTTTCCCGCTCTATCTCCACATCTTTTTGGCCAAAGGCCTCACCTTCCAGCACGGGGGCAAACAGCAAGTTGCAAAGCAGTTCGGCCGTCTGCCCCTCCAAATCCTCCCCGGCAAGGGCATAGGCGTTTTTTAGGCTGGATATGGCGATGGAAAACACGCGGTTGGGCCCCGCCATGTAACTCTCGGCGGCCAGGTCCGCGCCGTAGAGGTCAAACAGGCGACGAGAGAGGGCCAGTGGGTCGGGTATGGCCGCGCAGCGGCGCTCCAGCACATGGGGCAAAAGGGCGTGTTCATTTGCCTTTTCCCGTATTGCGGGCACAATCAGATGCACCACCAGCAGGTTCCGTTTGAACTTTTCCCCCGGCACATCGGTAAAACCAACGCCGGGCGCAATTTCGGTGTGAAGCATAGCGGCTCCTTTAATCATAACAAAATTTGTAACGAAGGCCGCCTTCGCGGCGGCCCTCGGTATCACTGTGCGGAAAAATAAGTGGGAAGATTTATGGCTTAGCCCTCGGCCATGCTGGAGGAAGCCCCCGCGCTGCCGGAGGAGATTACCGGCGGCACGGCGGGCTGGGCGGCCACATACTCTTCCAGGCAGATGCCCGCGCCCATGATGGCGGTGGCGTCTGCCGCGCCCACATAGCGGAAGTGATAGGGCTGGGCCGTAATGCCCGTGATGGCGGCCTTATTTTCCGGGAAGCGCAGAATAAAGCCATAGTTTGGGGCATTGGCGGTAAGCCAGGCATACTCAGGCGTTTGGGCAAAGGCCTGGGCCGGTTCGGTAACGGTGGCAGTACCAAAATCTACCGCCAGGCAGGTTTGATGGTCGGAGTATCCGTAAGGGGGCTCCACCTCACGGGCCATCGCCTCCGCCTCGGCATCGGTATTGCCCTGGGCTTTAAACGTCTCTATCAGGTTTTGGTACTTGGCATTTTGTTTGTCGGCCCCCGGGGCCGCCACCAGCACATGCAGGCTGTTCCCCTCCACGGCGTTGCAATCGGCAATCATCCGCTCTAAATCGCCCAGCATCCGGGCGTCCAGGTAATAGGTAACGCCGTTTTGCACATACTCGCCCAATTCGGGCGCAAAACCCTCTGGCATGGGGCTTTGCGCGTTGATTAGCAAAAGGTTCCAAACATTTGGGTCGGCCGCTACGGGGGTTTGGGGCGCCGCCATAGAGGAGGACACCGCTGAGGAAGAGGGCGCTTTGGGCCGGGGGCTTGGCTTTATAATGGCGCGCACCACCAATACCACCATGGCCACCACAACCACCACGCCCAGCAGCAGGGCGCCCAGAATAATAATTTGCTGTGTACGGCGTTTTTTACGCCGCTGGGCGCGCTGGGCCTGGCGGCGGCGGTATTCTTCTTGTTCGGGGCTTTGGCCGGGGCGTCTTTCCATCGGCATGGTTTTCTCCCTTATTCCTAGAAAAATATCTATTATAAACGGTAAAACACATTTTATGTGGGCACCTCTAGGCGGAGGCGCCCTTTCGCTTTCGCACTGGTTTACGGTATTTTCCTAACTTAGTATAACGCCAAAACCGCCGTACCGCAAGAGGGGGTACGGCGGAAAACAGGCGGTGGCAAACCCTTTGGCCAAAAGCCTTAAGAATGGGTTTGCATCTGTTTAATTCAGTTCGTCAAAAGCGTTGTGCACGGCCACCACAGCCCGGTCGGCATCCTCTTTGGGAATGAGGACGGAAATTTTAATCTCGCTGGTGGAAACCATGCGAATATTGATGTTCGCGTCCGAAAGCGCCTCAAACATCCTGGCCGCCACACCCGAGTGGCTTTGCATCCCCGCGCCTACAATGCTAACCTTGGCAAGGCTGGTATCAATGGTGATGGCCCCGCCGCCAAACAACGGCATGTGCTCTTCCAGCAGGGCTTTCGTGGCGTCGGCATCAGCTTTTGGCACCGTGAAGATAACGTCCATATTCCCCCCGCGGCCCGAGGCCTGCAGGATGATATCCACATTGATTTTGTGCTGGCTGATGAGCGAGAAAATTTTAAAGTTGATGCCCGGTACGTCCCGCACATCGGTTATGGTAACGGCCGCCACCTCTTCGTCTTTGGCAGTCCCCTTAATCAGCATACCTTCATTCATGTTCAGTACCTCCCTCACTATGGTTCCGGGTTTTGGCTCCAGGCTGCTTAACACCTCAAGCGTCACCCCGTATTTTTTGGCAAGTTCCACGCTGCGGTTGTTCAGTACCTTCGCGCCCTGGCTGGCAAGTTCCAGCATCTCGTCAAACGAGATCACGTCCAGCTTGCGGGCATTGGGCACAAGGCGCGGGTCGGCTGTATAAACGCCGTCTACATCGGTGTAAATTTGGCATTTATCGGCCTTCAACGCCGCCGCAATGGCAACGGCGCTGGTGTCGGACCCGCCGCGCCCCAATGTGGTGATATCGTCGTAGATATTCACGCCCTGAAAACCCGCCACCACCACCACGCGCCCGCGGGCAAATTCACTTTCAATGCGTTCGGTATTCAGGTTTTTAATGCGGGCCTTGCTGTAGGCGCGGTTTGTCTCAAAACCCGCCTGCCAGCCCGTCAGGCTAATGGCCGCGCAGCCCAGTTCCTGCAGGGCCATGCTCAACAGTGCAATGCTAATTTGCTCGCCCGAGGAGAGCAGTACATCCATCTCCCTGGGGCTTGCCTTGGCCGTCAGTTCCATGGCTTTTTCCAGCAGGTGGTCGGTGGTGTCCCCCTGGGCCGAAACCACCACGGCCACATCGTTGCCGGCCTTGTGCGTCTCGGCCACTATGCGCGCCACGTTGAACAGGCGTTCTTTGTCTCTTACCGAGGAACCGCCAAATTTTTGTACAATCAATGCCATTCGTTCTTCATCCCCTCTATGTTAAATCACTGGAAAGAACCTAACAACCCGGCCAAATCTTCATGGCCACACAGGCTTCGCCCTCGTGCTGGGCCAAAAAGCCCCTGGCTTCATCGGGCGTAAAGCCCTGCACGGTGCAGGCCCCCTCGGCCAACTTCACACTGCCCGGCAGTTTTTCCACCGCGCCCAGGTTTTCACTGCGCAGATACCATTCACAGGCCGCGCCATCGGGGTAGAAACCCTCAATGGGGGGGGCGGGCTTCCAAAACAGGCTGTTGTGTATCTTTACCCCCTCTTTCATCGCGTCAATCACATCGGCCACCACGGCGCTGCCCGTGGGCAGTTTGCCCGCGCCCTTGCCGTAGAACAAAACCTCGCCCAGCATATCCCCCTCCACCTTAACGGCGTTAAAAACATCGTTTACACCGGCAAGTTGGTCGCTTTGGCGCACCATCATGGGTTCCACCCCCACCGAGAGCTCGCCTCCTTCGGGTTTTTGGCACCAGGCTATCAGTTTTACGCTGCAATTCAGCTTTTTGGCGGCCTCCATATCGGCGGGGGTGATGGCGCGTATCCCCCGTGCGCGCACATTTTTGGGGTAGACGTGGCTGCCAAAGGCCAGCGAGGCCAGTATGGCCACCTTGCGGCAGGCGTCAATGCCATCCACATCGTCCGAGGGGTCCTTTGTCTCGGCATAGCCAAGATCCTGCGCCTCTTTTAAGGCGGCGGCAAAGGTAAGCCCCGCTTTTTCCATACGCCCCAGCATAAAGTTTGTGGTGCCGTTGATGATGCCCGCCACCGAATAGATGCGGTTGGCCGCCAAACACTGATGTATGGGGGTGATGATGGGGGTGCCGCCACCCACGCTGGCCTCGAACAAAAAGCACACATTGTTGGCCTTGGCCTTGGCAAGCAGTTCGGCGCCATATTGGGCCACCATCTCCTTGTTGCTGGTAACCACATGGCGGCCTGCATCCAGCGCGCGGCAGACATACTCGTAGGCAGGTTTTAGCCCGCCAATGGTCTCCACCACCACCCGCACGTCGGGGTCGGCCAAAATGGGGTCAATCTCTTTTACAAACAGGCCGGGTTCGGGGTCGTTTTTAAAATCCCGTACATCGCAGATATAGCCAAGGCTTAGCTGCTGGCCCAGGCGGCGGGTGATGCCCGCCGCGTTGCGGCTTAATATCTCCCGCACCCCGCTGCCCACAATGCCACAGCCTAAAATTGCCAATTTTGCCATTTTTTCCTCCTGTCACTCCACTCATTCGGTGCAGCCCACTGCACAGGGCAGGCGGCCAAAAGGCCGCCCCTGTGCCATGCGCACTAATTCTTTTGCCGGATATCCACAACGGCCCGCTGCTCTTTCAGCTGTTTTATCAGTTCGTCCAAGCTCACCTGCATTCCCTCGGTACGCACGGTGACGGCCACAAAGGCCGCGCCATTTTCCGGGGTGCTTTGGTTGATGGTTACCACCCCCGCGCCCGCCGCCGAAACCGCCAAAAGAAGCTGTTGTAAAGCGCCGGTTTCGTCTCGCAATTTGGCATTCAGGGTAATAACCTCGCTGCCGTACGAGGCCTGGAACACACTGTCCTTATACTTATAAAAAGCGCTGCGGCTAACGTCGGCAAGCTGCGTGGCCTGCGAAACGTTGCGCGCTTCGCCACTGGCAAGCAGTTCTTTTGCGTGCAGCACCCGCAAAAAAACCTGCGGCACCACCGAAGCTTCCACAAGCAAGTAGCGTCTATCTTCCATTGATTGTACACCTCACATACACATTTGTGCCCAGTATAAGCACTATACCACAAACCACGCCCTGCATTCAAGTTTTATTTTGTATTTCTGGCAAAAACAGCTTTTTCTGCATCCGGGCTTGACACAACATTCTACATGATGTAGAATGTTTGCAAACACAGCCACACATACCTTGCGGCAAACCAACACGGAGGAAATTTTTATGGGAAATGAAATGCGCCTTTCAGAGGCGGAAGCCCTGATTATGCAATGTTTTTGGGAAAATGGCCCTTTGAATACCCGGCAGTTGAGCGCCATGCTGGCCACCCGCAACTGGAAGCCCACCACCCTGCTTACCTTTTTAGCCCGGCTGGTGGAAAAGGATATGCTTACACTGGAAAAACAGGGAAAAAGCAACCTGTACCGCCCCCTGCAAACACAGGAGGCTTACCAAAACCGCGTGGCAAATGCCTTTTTAGAGGATGTGTACGGCGGCAACACCCAGGCGTTTTTGGCCTCAATGGTAAGCGCCAGGGGTATTTCCAAAAATGAGTTGGCCGAGCTGCGCGCCTGGCTACAGCAAAAGGAGGCGGAACTGGATGAGTAATTTGTTATTGGCTTACCTGTTGCCCGCCACTGCCGCCGGGGGGCTATTGTGCCTGCTGGGCGTGGCGCTGCACCCGCTGTGGCGCCGACTTGGCGCCGGGTACAAACGGGCTTTTTTGCTGGCCTGCGCCCTGCTGTTTCTACTGCCTTTCGGGCTAAGCGGCGGGCTGGCCGCCCGGCTGGGTTTGCCCGCGCTGCAATTACCTGCCGCCGCCTTTGCCCCGGCCCCCCCGCCCGCCAAGGCGGCAGGGCCCGCACTACCGCTTGGCGCGGCAGGCGCGGGTGAGGCCCCGGTTTTGGCCGCGCCTGACCCTGGGGCTATTTCATCCCCTGCCCTTACCTCCGCTTCTGCGCCTGCGGTAAAAAACCCCATAGCAAGCGCACAAAACAGGGCCGGCGGTGCAGAGGCGCCCGCGCCCTTTAGAAACCTGGCCATGCTTGGCGTCCTTATCTACCTGGCGGGCTTTGGCCTGGTAACCACCCTGACAATAAAGCGTTATGCACAGTTTACCCAGGCGCTAAAACGAAGCCGCCAACCCGAAAAGGACGAGGCCGTACTACAGCAATACCAAAAAATATGTGAAGAGTACGGCCTGCGCCGCCCGCCTGCCCTTTACCGCAGCCCCGCTTTGCGCGCGGCGGCGCTTACCGGGCTTTGCCGCCCCGCCGTTTACCTGCCGGATGGCCCTATAAGCGAGGAAGCGCTTGCCTTTTGCTTACGGCATGAGTTGGCCCATTACCGCCACAGGGACCTTGCCCTAAAATGGGCCGTGCAAGCTGTTTGTTCCCTGCACTGGTTCAACCCGCTGGCCTTTTGGCTAAACCGCGCTTTTGGGGAAAACTGCGAAGGTTTTTGCGATGAATGCGTTACAAAAGACCTTGCGGGCGAAGGGCGGCTGCGCTATGCCCAAACCCTGCTGGCCTTTGCCTCCTCTGCCACCTTTTTGCCCCGGCCGCTGGCGGGCTTTGCCTCGCCCGCAAACGCGCTAAAACAGCGTATGCAGGCTTTGTTACACCCCGCTGCCCCCACCCGCAAATTGCGCAGGGCAGCCACAGGGCTTTTGGGCGGCCTGGTGCTTTTGGGCCTGCTGGCAGGGTTTGGCCTTGCCCCAGTAGCCGAAACAACAGACGGCACCGCCGGCAGGGAATACCTCGCCGTGCCTCCTTCTGCCGCCGCGCTTTCGGGCCCGGCCCCTTCCCAAACCGGTGTAGGCTCCGGGGCTTCTGCTGCCACGGGAGATAGCCGCTCTTCTTCCATGAGTGCTTCTTCCGCAAATGCCCTGCCAAACCCCGCCACCACAACCGGGGGAACCGATGCTTCGCAAAGTGCACAGGCGGGCGCTGCGCTCTGGCCTATATCAGGCCGTTCGTATGATACGGCCGTATTAAAGCAGAAGGAGGATACCCACCGCGGCATAGATATTGCCGCAGAGCGAGGCACACCCATTGTTGCCACCCAAGGCGGCAAGGTGACCATTGCAGAAAACCATAAGAGTTACGGCAACTATGTTTTGCTAGACCATGGCGATGGACTTAGCACCCTATACGCCCACTGTGACAGCTTGCTGGTAAACCAGGGGCAAACCGTGGCCGCCGGGGAGGAAATTGCCACCGTAGGGGCCACAGGAAATACCCTCGGCAACGTTCTGCACTTTGAGGTACAGCAAAACGGGCAGTTGCAAAACCCGCTTACTTACCTGAACCCAGAAAGCCCGGAGCCCGGCAGCACCACTGGCGAAAACGCCACAGATGCAGCCGATGGGAAGAGCGCCGTCTTTTTATGGCCGGTGCCGGACTATGTCTTTTCCAGCAGGGGCGGCGGCCCCGGCCAAAACCATCGCGGGCGGGATATAAACGCCCCCGCGGGCAGCTCCATTCTGGCCGTGGCCGCCGGGGAGGTGGTAACGGCAGGCTGGCATTACAGTTATGGCAACCACATTCTTATACAGCACCCCAGCGGGCTGAGAACCCTATATGCCCACTGCGAAAGCCTGCTGGTGGAGGAAGGCCAGACCGTAGAGGCCGGGCAGCAGATTGCCACGGTGGGAAGCACGGGCTATGCCGAGGGCGGCAGCCATTTGCATTTGGAGGTACAAAACGAGGGGGGCCTGCTGAACCCCGACGACTACCTGCCCGCCCTGCCGCACGGCGGCACGGCCTGATGCCGGAGAGTTGGGCGGCAGTCTGAGACCTTTACCCCTCCCGGCAACTATTCCACTCTCTTCCCGCCGCCTTTGCGCGGCGGGTTTTTTCGCCCAAAAACTGCCCCAAACCCCAAAATACCGCCCCTTCTTCAATTGACTTTCCCCATAAGTGTTGGTAAAATTAGTGTTTAGATATTTATCAAGCTAAGGAGCCCCTCATGCAAGCAGAAAAACTCGCAGAATTGTTATTTCCCGGCCTAACAGAGAGCCCAGGCGACCTGGAGGGCCGCTACCCGCCCCGCAGCCTGCCCGAGGGCGCAAAGGTTACGCGCATGGCCCCCAGCCCCACAGGTTTTATGCACCTGGGCAACCTGTACGGGGCCATTTGTGATGAGCGCCTGGCCCACCAATCGGCCGGGGTGTTTTACCTGCGCATTGAGGACACCGACCAAAAGCGCGAGGTGGAGGGCGGCGTTGAGACGATTCTTTCGGTTTTTAGGGAATATGCCCTGCCCTTTGATGAAGGCGCGGCCGAGGGCGGCGAAAAGGGGGCTTACGGCCCTTACTACCAGCGGCAACGGGCCAGCATCTACCATGTTTACGCCAAAAGCCTGGTGCTGCAAGGCAAGGCTTACCCCTGCTTTTTAACCGAGGCCGAACTTACCGAAATGCGGGAGTTGCAGGCCGCCCAAAAGCTGGATTTTGGCTGTTATAGCCCTTTTGCCCGCTACCGGGACACCCCTTTTGAAGAGGTGGAGCGGCGTTTGCAAAAGGGAGAGGCCTACGTGCTGCGCTACCGCAGCGAGGGCAGCGCCCAGAACCGCATAAAGGTAAACGACCTGATTCGCGGCACGCTGGAACTGCCCGAGAATATCCAGGATGTGGTGCTGCTGAAACGCGACGGCATTCCCACCTACCATTTCGCCCACGTGGTGGACGACCACCTGATGCGCACCACCCATGTGGTGCGGGGGGAGGAATGGCTGGCCACCCTGCCCATCCACATACAGCTATTTGCCGCGCTGGGGCTAAAACCCCCGAAATACCTGCACACCGCCCACCTGATGAAGCAGGAGGGCGGGGGCAAGCGCAAACTCTCAAAACGCAAGGACCCCGAACTCGCCCTCAGTTTCTACCACGAAAAAGGCTACCCCCCCGCCGCTGTAAAGGAGTACCTGCTCACCCTTTTAAACTCCAATTTTGAGGATTGGCGGCTGGCAAACCCCGAAGCGCCCATGAACGACTTCCCCTTCTCCATCAAAAAAATGTCGGTATCGGGCGCGCTGTTTGACATTCAAAAACTGGACGATACCTCCAAAGGGGTCATCAGCCGGATGGACGCCGGGGAGGTTTATACCCAGCTACTGGCCTGGTGCGAGGAATATGACCCCGCCTTTGCCGCCCTTTTGGCCGAAGACCCCGCCTACAGCCTGCAAATTTTGGCCGTGGGCCGCCAGGGGCCAAAGCGCCGCAAGGATATCACCGTGTGGGGCGAGGCCAAGGAGTACTTGAATTTTTACTTTGACGAACTTTTTTGCCAAAGCGGAGAACTGCCAGAGCGGGTAGGCGCCGAAAAAGCGCGCGAACTGCTGGGGAAATATGAATATGACCCCGGTGAAGAGGCGGACGTCTGGTTTGAGCGCCTGAAAAACCTGGCCGAGGGCGCGGGTTTTGCGCGGGATATGAAGGCCTACAAGCAAAGCCCCGAGGCCTATGGCGGCAACGTGGGGGATGTTTCGATGCTGCTGCGCCTGGCCATAACCGGGCGGCAACAAAGCCCCGACCTCTGCGACGTGATGCGCATTTTGGGCAAGCAGAGGGTGGATATAAGGCTAAAGGCCTACCAAAGCGGTTTATAAGTTCGTTTCTTATACATTCGTTCTTTATTCATTAAAAGAAGGGAGCCCCCCCATGAGCGGCTGGAACCCAGACTTAGAATTAGGCCCCAATTTCATCTATGATATCATCGACGCCGATTTGGCCGCCGGTTTTTCCCGCCCCATCCGCACGCGTTTCCCACCCGAGCCAAACGGCTATTTACACATTGGCAGCGCCAAGGCCATTTGGGTAAGCTATTCTGCGGCCAAAAAATACGGCGGGCAGTTTAACCTGCGTTACGACGACACAAACCCCCTGCGGGAGGACGACGAGTACGTAAAAAGCATTGAGCAAGACCTGTTTTGGCTGGGCGCCGTGCCCGACGGCGGGGTGTACTATGGCTCGGACTATTTTGAGCAGTGCTATGAATTTGCCGAGGAACTGATACTAAAGGGCCGTGCCTATGTGGACGATTTGAGCCAGGATGAGATGCGCGAGATGCGCGGCACCTTAACCGAGCCCGGCCGCCCCAGCCCCTGCCGGGAGCGCAGCGCCGAGGAGAGCCTTGACCTCTTCCGCCGGATGCGCGAGGGGGAATTTGAGGACGGCAGCCACACCCTGCGGGCCAAAATCAACCTCGCTTCCTCCAACATGAATATGCGCGACCCGGTCATCTACCGCATTTTACATGCCTGGCACCACCGCAGTGAGGACAAATGGTGCATCTACCCCATGTATGACTTTGCCCACCCCATACAGGACGCACTGGAGGGCATCACCCACTCGCTGTGCTCGATTGAATTTGAAAACCACCGCCCACTGTACAACTGGGTGGTAAATGTGCTGAATTTTAAAAACAAGCCCCACCAGTATGAGTTTGCCCGCCTCAACATCACCCACACGGTGATGAGCAAACGCTACCTGCGGGAACTGGTGGAGACCGGCCGGGTGGACGGCTGGGACGACCCCCGTATGCCCACCCTTTGCGCGCTGCGCCGCCGGGGCTACACCCCCACATCCATCATAGAGTTTGTAAAACGAGCCGGGGTGGCCAAAGCCTACAGTACGGTGGATATCCGCCTTTTGGAATACTGCATCCGCGAGGAACTGAACCAGAGCGCCCTGCGCCGCATGGCCGTTTTAGACCCCATTTTGGTGACCATTACAAACTACCCGGAGGGCAGGGAGGAGAGCTTCCCCCTACCGAACAACCCGCTGGACGAGGCCGCAGGCAGCCGCGATGTGGCTTTTTCGGGCCGGTTATACATTGAGCGGGAAGACTTTGCCGAAGTGCCCCCGCCCAAGTGGCAGCGCCTGCGGCCAGAGGGCGAAGTGCGGCTGATGGGGGCCTATATCATCCGCTGCAACGAGGTGCGAAAGGACGAAAACGGCGAGATTGCCGAGCTGCTTTGTACGGCCGATTTGGAGACCGGTAACCAAAAAACCGCCGACGGGCGCAAGGTAAAGGGCACCATCCACTGGGTGAGCCAGAAGCACGCCATAGAGGCCCGCGCCAGCCTGTACGACAACCTTTTTACTCTGGAGGATGTAAACGACGTGCCCGAGGGGACAAATTACCTGGATTTTTTGAACCCGGAATCCCTGCAAACCTGTGAAAACGCCAAGCTGGAGGCCTGCCTCAGCACAGCACGGCCCGGCCAGCGTTTTCAGTTTGTACGCATGGGCTATTTTTGCAAGGACAGCAAACACGAAAACACCTTTAACCGCATTGTAAAGCTAAAGGATAGCTTTACAGCAAATTAACAAACTGTAGCGCATAAATACGGGAAAAATCAGGCGCTGCATAACAGTTTCTACTCTGTATTAGAGTTTCTTACAAAAAGCTGCTGCACAGCTTTTTGAGAAACTCTAATAGCAAAAGCTTGCTGCGCAACCTTTTGAGAAACTGTAATAAGCTGGAGTAAGGGATTGTTACAAGTTACCCCAGCCCTGCCAAGCACCCAAACTTCCTCAGAAAGGACAAAGCCCCCATGTTTTTCTCCGTCTTTCTGGATGCCGTTTGGGACACCCTGCGCATGTTGCCCTTCCTGTTTGTGGCCTATCTGTTCATCGAGTATTTGGAGCACCGGGGCGGCGAAAAAATGGAGCGCTGGCTGGCCCGTGGGGGGCACTGGGGCTTTGCCCCGGCCGCGGTACTGGGGGCCGTGCCGCAGTGCGGGTTTTCGGCCATGGCGGCCAACCTCTACGGCAGCCGTGTGGTAAGCCTTGGCACGTTGATGGCTGTCTTCCTCGCCACCAGCGACGAAGCCATTCCTATTATGCTTACCCAGCCCAAAAGTTACAGCGCCCTTTTGGCCCTGGTTTTAACCAAGCTTCTTTACGCCCTGCTGGTTGGCTTCCTGTTGGATATCCCCCTGCGCAGGGCCCTGCCAAATGCCCTGCGGGGCGGCTTTGCCGGCAGTATACACGAGGTGGATTGCCACGAGCACGAAGAAAAACAGAACTGGGCGCTGGCCGCTTTGCGCCACACGGCCATCACCGCAGCCATTTTGCTGCTATTCACCTTTGCCTTTGGCCTTTTGGTGGCCGGTATTGGCGAAGAAACCCTGCGGCGGGGCCTTGCAAACCTGGGTTTTTTCCAGCCCGTAATGGCTGGCCTTTTGGGGCTTGTGCCCAACTGTGCGGCCTCGGTTATGCTTACGCAATTGTACCTCGAAGGCGGGCTCAGCTTTGGCTCGGTACTGGCAGGGCTTTGTTGCAATGCGGGCATTGGCCTAACCGTACTGTTCCGCGCCAATAAAAACCTGCGGCAAAACCTGTTTATTGTGGCGCTGCTGTTTGTTTTGGGCGTGGGCCTGGGCCTTTTGGTACACGGGGTGGGCCAGTTTGGGTTTTTCCAGTTTCCCTTGCCTGCCACGGGCCCCTTGGGGCAGGGGCACTAGCACACTTTTTAAGCGCCTGTTTCACCCTTTTACCACAAGCTAGTGCTATGCTTATTACAATAAAATAATCTGGCGGCAAAAAATAAGGCCCGCCACAGAACCGAGGAATGACTGTGAAAACCCTGATTGCCTATGCCACCAAATATGGTACAAGTGAAACCTGTGCAAAACTGCTAGCCGACGCCCTGCAAGGGGAGGCGGAACTTGTGAACCTGGCCCATGGCGAAGCCCCAAGCCCCGCATTTTATGAGGCGGTGATTGTGGGCGGTTCTATCTATGCCGGGCAGTTGCGCAAAGCCGTTAGAAAATTTTGTAAAAAGTACAAACAGCAACTGCTACACGTCCGTTTTGGCTGCTTTTTGTGTGAGGCCTCCGCCGGGGAGTATAAAGAGAACCTGGAAAACAATTTTGATGGTGAACTGCTTGCCCATGCCTCGGCCAAAAGCTGTTTTGGGGGGGAAATTCAGGCAGAAAAACTTGGCGCCTTTGATAAACTCATTTTGGGGGCCATTGCCCGCCGCCGCGCCGAAGTAAGCCCCCCGCACATCGACAAAGAAAAAATTCGCAGTTTTGCCCTTGCCATGAGTACCACCGATAAGGATTTCCACATGGAAGGTTAGGGCAGATTAACAAAACATAGATATAGCGAACGCAGGCAGAAACGGTGCAGGGCAAGGCGGAGGA
>CAZKBM010000057.1:0-21922 GCA_964550985.1 uncultured Oscillospiraceae bacterium | reverse complement strand
TTGGATGGCGAGGGCCAGTTCTACTTTAAGGAGATGAACACCCGCCTGCAGGTGGAGCACCCCGTAACCGAGGCTGTGACAGGCATAGACCTGGTGAAATGGCAAATTCGGGTGGCGGCGGGCCAGCCTCTGCGTTTTGGCCAAAACGATATTGAGATTAGGGGCCATGCCATTGAGTGCCGCATCAACGCCGAGGACGTAAAAAAAGGTTTTCTGCCCCAGTGTGGCCGGGTGGAGATGCTGCATATCCCCGGCGGGCCCGGTGTGCGCTTCGATACCGCCCTTTACGATGGCTATATGGTGCCCCCGTTTTATGATTCTTTGCTGGGCAAGCTGATTGTACACGGCAGAGACCGCAAAGGCGCCATATGCAAGATGCGGGCCGCGTTAAGCGAACTGTGCGTGGAGCCTTTGCCCACCACAGCCGATTTGCAACTGGATATTTTGGACGACGCCTCCTTTTTGGCGGGCAGCTATAAAACCGATTTTATGACGAAGTTTGGGCTGTAAATCTTAGTGATGGAAGAATAGACGCGGTTGGCCAAGCGCCAACCGTTTTTGTAAAAGGAGGGTGGGGTATATAGGTCATTCACTTAAAGAGTGCTTCCTGTTATCATTGAATCGCTGTTTATGTGAATTGCCTGTAGCAAAGCCCCGGTGATGCCATGCCAACATTTCATTTTAAAAAGAACCGTAACCGCCCCGAAGGCCAGCCCCAGCCTGCCCCAAAGCCAGATGTGCCCGATGCGTTGTGCCTGAAATGCCAAGGCTGTGGCCAGACCTTGTTTACCGCCGAAACCGAAGAGAATTTTTGGCTGTGCAAACATTGCGGCCACCACTTCCGCCTGGACGCCGAAAAGCGGATAGAGCTGGTGTGCGACGCGGACAGTTTTACCCCGCTGGATACCGATGTGCATAGCTGCGACCCTTTAAACTTCCCCGGTTATGCGGCTAAACTTGCCGAAAACGGCAAAAAACACCTGGAAGAGGTGCTGTGCGGGCAGGGAAAAATAGAGGGGCAGCCCTGCTGCCTGTTCGCCATGAACCCCATCTTTATGATGGGGAGCATGGGCAGCGCCACAGGGGAAAAGATTACCAGGTTATTTGAGTACGCCCAGATAAACCGCCTGCCGGTGGTGGGCTTTACCCTAAGCGGCGGCGCGCGTATGCAAGAGGGTGCGCTTAGCCTGATGCAGATGGCAAAAATTTCTGGGGCGGTAAAACGCCACAGCGACGCGGGGCTTTTGTATATCACCGTGTTGTGCGACCCCACCACCGGCGGGGTAACGGCCAGCTTTGCCATGGAGGGGGATGTGCTTTTGGCAGAGCCTGGGGCCTTAATCGCTTTTGCGGGCCCCCGGGTGATTGAACAGACCTTGCGCCAAAAGCTGCCCAAAAACTTCCAGCGGGCCGAGTTTTTGCTGGAAAAGGGCTTTTTGGACGCCGTGATACCCCGCCCCAGGTTAAAAGCTACCCTGGCCCAGCTTTTAAAGCTGCACAGCCCCGGTAAGCTAAACCCGCCCAGTGCTGCCCAAACGCCCCGCCCCGCCCCACCAGAGGGCGAAGAGGAAGTGCAGCAAGATGCCTATGAAGTGGTAAAAAAGGCCCGCGAGGCGCAGCGCCCTTCGGGCAAAACCTACATCAAAAAGCTGTGTAGTGAGTTTATCGAGCTGCGCGGCGACCGCCGCTTTGCCGACGACCACGCCATCATTGGTGGGGTGGGGCGGCTGTGTGGCCTGCCGGTAACCGTGCTGGCCCAGGAAAAGGGCGAGGACATAAATGAACGCGCCCGCCGCAACTTCGGCATGGCCCACCCCGAAGGCTACCGCAAAGCGCTGCGGCTGATGAAGCAGGCCGAAAAATTTGGCCGCCCGGTGCTGTGCCTGGTGGATACCTCGGGCGCTTACTGCGGCATAGGGGCCGAGGAACGGGGCCAGGGCCAGGCCATAGCTGAAAATTTGATGGAGATGATGGCCCTGAAAGTGCCGGTTATCACCCTGCTTATGGGGGAGGGGGGCAGCGGCGGCGCCCTGGCCCTGGCCGTGGCAGACAGGGTGTGGATGATGGAAAATTCGGTCTATTCGGTGATTAGCCCCGAGGGCTGCGCCAGCATTTTATACAAAGACGCGTCCAAGGCCGCCGAGGCCGCCAACTGCTTAAAAATTACCCCTAAAAATCTAAAACAGCTTGGGGTGATAGAGGAAATTTTGCCCGAGGGCGAGGGCCAGTTCGACTATTTGAAAATGCGGCTGGCCCAAACCTATGCAGAGCTTTGCGCGCTGCCCCAAGACGCGCTGTGCGACCAGCGCTACGGGCGTTTTCGCAAAATGGGGTGTACAGAAAGCACACCTGAATAGTACAGTTTCTCAAAAGGTTGCGCAGCAAGCTTTTTGTAAGAAACTCTTATACAGAGTAGAAACTGTTATGCAGCGCCTGCTTTTTTCTGCATTTATGCACTACTGTTTGTTCATTTGCTGTAAAATGTGGGTAAAGGGTTATTGGCCCATAAGAAAAAGCATCCCCCGGCTACAGCATAGCCAGGGGATGCTTTTTCTTAAATCACCTGAATTTTTTTCCACTTACCCCGCACAAACCGCGTTAGGAAGATGGCGGCGCGTACAATCCAATCAATACACATGCCCAGCCAAACCCCGGTCAGGCCCAAATTCAGCCCCCAGGGGCTGGCCAACAGGTAACTAATGCCAATGCGGAAGGCGAACATGGAGATGAGGGAGACGCACATGGTAAATTTTACATCCCCCGCCGCCCGCAAAGAGTTTGGCAAGATGAAGGACAGCGGCCAAAATAGAAGGCTGAAAACGGCGCACAGGCGAAGTACCTCTACAGCCATGGCGGCGGCCTCGACGCCCAGGCCAAACAGGGCTACAAGCGGCCCGGCCGCAAAGAAAAGAATGACCGCCAAAACCCCGCCGGAGATATAAGTGGCCACCATAAGCTTACGTGTGTAGCTTACGGCCTGGTTTAAATACCGCGCCCCCATGCACTGGCCAATTACGGTAATCAGGGCAAGGCCAATGGCCGTACCCGGCACGTTGATAACGGCCACAATGCTGCCGCTGATGGCGTTGGCCGCCGTGGTGGCCGTGCGCAAAGCCGCCGTTGCGCCCAGGGTGGTAACCAGGTTTAGTATGATGAGCTTGCCCGCCTGGAAGATGCCGTTTTCCAGCCCTGTGGGTACGCCAATGGTGAGAATGCGCTTCACCATCTTCCAGTGCAGTTCAGGTTTAAACAGTTTTTCAATGCGCAGAGGGTTTCCCTGCTGCTGTAAAAGCAGCAAAATGACCACAGCGGCCACAATGCGGGAAACCAGCGTGCCAATACCCGCGCCCAGGGCCCCCATGTGGAAGCCATAGATGAGAACAGCGTTTACAGAGATATTGATAATATTGACAAGAAGGGAGTTGTACATGGATACCTTGCTGTTGCCCATGGCCCGAAATAGCGCCGCACCCGCATTATAAATGGACATAAAGGGGTAGGCGAGGGCCGTTGCAATAAAATAACTCAGGGCGCTATCCATAATTTTGCGGTCTATCTGCCCAAATAGTATCGACAAAAGATGCTGGCGGAAAACCAGTGCAAACACCATAAGTGCGGCCGAAACCACAACCACGGCATACAGCAGTTGTTTGGCCGCGGTACGGGCGTGTTTTGGCTCCTGGCGGCCAAGATACTGCGATACCACCACCGCGCCCCCGGTGGAGAGGGCGGCAAAAACCGTAATTAGCAGAATGTTGATGTTATCCACCAGGGAAACGCCCGAGACAGCGGCCTCCCCGGCGGAGGTGACCATAACGGTATCGGCCATGCCAACGCTCATCAGCAAAAACTGTTCTATCACCAGCGGAATAACCAATTTTAGAAGCGCCTGCCTGCTAAAAAGCGGCTTTTGTTCTTCTATCTGTGTGGTCTGTTCGGCCAAAGCTGCGCCTCCTTATTTTATGATAAAATGTAAAACATATGAAAAGAAAAGCAGAGAAAGACTTGCTGCCCGTAAAAACACCATGTGGATGATTGTCCATCCACATGGTGTTTTACCTACATTTTGCAAGAACCCAATTTGTGAAAGCCAAAAAGTTTTAGGCGCGCGCCATATTCACTTCGTTACCCTGTACCGCAAGGGTGATGGAATCATCGGCATTGTGTGTAACCGTGGTGGTCGTCTGGTCTTTTGACTCAATGGTATACTCGCCGTCTGCGCCCTTCCAGGTAAAGGGATAATCCTGGTTTTTGCTATCCATGCTAAAAGACATCGTACCGGTGCCGTCGTCGTTCACCGTCATATGGATGCTTTTAATCATGTCAATGCTGGCCTGCAAGGCGCTCAGGTCGGCGCTGATGCCAGACTGGTCTCCCAATGTAGAGAGCAGGGACTCCATCTCATCCACGGTAACTTCCATACCCTCAATATTGGCGCTGTATACCGTCCATTCTCCTGCAATGGTGGCGTCTGCAGGTGCTTTACCGGCATCGGCGGGCACGCCTTTTGAAGAAGATGCCGAAGAGCTGACGGGCGCCGAAGAGGCCGGTGCGGAAGAAGAGGACACGGAGGCTTGAGAGGGAACGGGAGGGGCTTCGCTTTTACTGGAACAGGCGGCCAAGCCAAGGGCCAAAAGCCCGGCGGATAAAACGGCAATGAGTTTTTTCATCTAGGGTATACTCCTTAAAAGGTTTCATAAAATAGTGCCGGAAAATTTTCCCCGGCACTACACAAGTATACCGCCATAAGGATATTTTGGCAAGGAAATGTGGCAATTGTCATTCTTTTTTAAGGATAAAACTGCATTTCAAAGCGGTTTTTAACGCAGCTTGCCCAGTTGAAAAGCCCCAATGCTGTACAAAACGGGAACCACCACGCCCGCCAGCAGGGAAAGAAGGATGGCAGTGAGGGTATCCTGCGCGCCGGTGATGGAGTAAATGACATTGGCAGCGGAGAGCACGGTGGTGATAACGCCCAAAATGAGGCAGAGCTGGGCTTTTTCGGGCCGATTCCAGTTTTTAAGGCCCAATATGCCCGCCACAAGCTGCACAAGCCCTGAGCAAAGGCCCACGAACATAAACACCAGGGCGATGGCCGCAAAGAACCCGGCCCCCAAAGCGGTTAGGCCAACCAGAATGAGCAAAAAGCCAAACAGGCTAAAGCAGGCGCCAATAATCATAAGAATGCTGCAAGTTTTTAGCAGGGCAGAACCTTTGGCCATAGGTGTTAAACCTCCCCCAAAAAATAAATATATCGATAGTATAACAGCGCAGCAGAAAAAACACAAGGTATATTGTCTTACCGCAAAAACCTAAAAAGCGCCGCCCGGTGTGTTGCTCAGGCACACCGGGCGGCGCTTTTGTGTTATGGCCGTCTCCTTCGCACCGGCAGTGCAAGCGAAGGAGACGAAAGGAATGGCAGTGTAAGTTTTGCCTTTAGGGGCCCAGAAGACCCCTTAAGACGCCGCGCTGAAATTTTCCCGCCAGCGCAAAAAACTCTCTCGCAGCTGGCGGTAGTTCTGGCGGCTGGCCTGTAGCACGGTGCCCTCGTTCAGCGCTACTTCATAGTTGTTAATGCTCTCTATGTATCGCATGTTCACAAGGAAACTTTTTTGGATGCGCAAAAACCCTTTGCCCGAGAGAAGTTCGTCCAAATCGGCCAACTTCATATAACTGGAGAGGGTGCTTTGGCCAAAGCAATGTAGGTGAAAGGTGACCACCCGTTTATCGCTTTCGGCAAAAACAATGTTGCCCACGGGTATCTCTATCGTGTCCCGGCCGGTGCGCACGGCAAGGCGTTCGGCGCTCAGGCCCAGTTGTTCGGCGGCGGCGTCCAGCGCGGGGGTAAGGCTTTCGCTCAACTCCTGCTTTAACAAATAGCGGAAAGCCCCCACCTCATAGCCCGCCGGGGCAAAACGCAAAAATGCCGAAACAAAGATGATAAGCGTGTTGCTGCCCGCGCGGCGGATATCCTTTGCCACGTTCAGCCCGTCCCACACGCCCATATCCACATTGAGAAAAACAATGTCAAAACTATCAATTTGGGCCAGCAGCAACTCAGACGGGGTGAGGAAAATACTGCATTCACAGCTCAGGTTCTTTTGGGAGAAACTGGTTTCAATGCGTGCGCGAAAATCCTTCAAAAACGCGTAATCATCATCGCAGATTGCGCAGCGCACCCCATCCCCCTCCTTTTCACCTCACAATATTTATAGTAAATATTAAACCACACTCGCCCTACTTGCGTCAACGCGTCCAGCGGCCAAACCACCCACATCCTATTCCCAATAACCAGCATTTGGGAACATTTGCAAGGGCTTGGCAAAAGTTCCCAAAAGCGGGGCCGTGGTTCCAAACGGAGGTTAAGAATCGGGTGGGATTTCCGAAAATATAGACAGGAGCGAAACCAAGCCCGGCAAAATGGCCATGCGGTGTTTTACAAAAAGACTTTGGTGGCAAATATACCACCTGTTTTGTCGGGCCAAACATAGAAGAAAGGAGAAGGCCGTTTATGGAGATAAAAACTACCGGTTATGCGCCGCTGCAAAACACAGATACCGTGACGCGGCAAAAGGCGGAAAGCATTGCAACCAGCGCCCGTTTTATGGATGTACTTTCGATGATGCAGCAGGATGGCGTGATAGCCCAAAATGCACCCGCTTTGGTGGAAGAACTGGGCGAAGAACAAAAACAGCAGCTGCGCGAGATGTTTGATATTTATGATATTCAAGGGATGGGCGGCCGCCGCGCCGTGCTGAATGAACTTGTGGGCCTTGGGGCGCTTTCGGCGGAGGAGAGCGAACTTTCCCTAATGAAGCTATTGCCGCCCAGCGGCGGTGGAATTGCACTGGGCAGCGGCTGGGAGGCCGGCGCCGGGTTTGAAGCGATGCTGGCCGACCCAAACTACCTAAACCATTTAAAGCGCGCCATAGAGTTTGATGGCCTTTGGGGCCGGGGGCAGGATGTTTCGGCAGCGCGGCAGAAGGTGTACGACGTGCTGAAAAATGTTTTTGACCCATAGCCCCGAGACCACAGGCCCAAAGAGGCTTATTGGGAGAAAGCAAAAACTACCGGGGGTGCAGCCGCACACCCCGGTTTTTCTTTCGGTTTTTGGCGTTTGGCCCCGGCATTGCCTTGACGGATGCGGGAGGAAGGGAGTAAGATACAAAAGGGTATGTGCCGCAGCATATAGCAAGGCTGTTGCAAATACCATAAGCCCAACCGGGCCAAAGCAAAGGAGACGGCATTGAAGCGGCCAGCAAAAGAAACAAACAGTTTGTCCTTGCAAACGTTCAGGCGGCTACCCAACTATTACAATTTTTTGCGCCAGTTGCACCGCCAGCAGGTGGCTTACGTGGCGGCCCCGGCCATTGCCAAAGAGATGGGGCTGAACGAGGTGCAGGTGCGCAAAGATTTGGCGGCGGTAAACGGCGCCCCCGGCAAACCCCGCAAAGGCTTTTTGGTGGAGGATTTGATGGCCGGTATTGGCGAGTGCCTGGGCTACCACAACAGGGAAGACGCCGTGCTGGTGGGGGCGGGCCAACTGGGAAAGGCCCTTTTGGCCTACCGGGGCTTTGAGCAGCAGGGCGTGCGTATTGTAGCGGCGTTTGACGCCGATGAAACCCTGGTTGGCAGCAATGTAAACGGCAAAACCGTGTTTCCTATAGAAAAACTATCCTCCATCTGCAAGCGGGTGGGCGTGCATATTGGTATTATAACGGTGCCTGAAAATGGGGCCCAAGCCGTGTGTGACCTTTTGGTGGCCTGTGGCATTTTGGCCATATGGAATTTTGCCCCCATACACCTGCGGGTGCCCCCTGGTGTACTGGTTCAAAACGAAAATATGGCGGCCTCGCTTGCGCTTCTCTCGCAGCATCTGGCCGAAAAAATTGAAGGAAACGGGGCGGAGCAAATTTGAACATCCAACACCTGAAATATGCACTGGAAGTGGACAGGGCCGGCTCTATCTCCCAGGCGGCCGAAAACTTGTACATGGGGCAGCCCAACCTGAGCAAAGCCATTAAAGAGCTGGAGCAAACCCTAAATATCACCATTTTTAAGCGCACCTCCAAAGGGGCCGAAACCACCCCCAAAGGGCGGGAGTTTTTAAAGTACGCCCAAAGCATTTTAAAGCAGTTTGAGGAGATGGAGGCGCTGGGCCGCAGTGAGGAACAGGCCGTGCAAAGCCTGCGGGTTTCCATTCCCAGGGCCAGTTATATGGTGGATGCCTTTACCACCTTTTTAACCCGGTTAGACCCCGCAAAGCCCATGGAGATAGACCTTCTCGAGACAAACGCCCTGCGCTCCATCCGCCATGTCTCCGACGGGCGGGCCGATTTTGGGGCCTTCCGCTGCAAGGCCGAATACCTGAACTATTTCCTCAGTATGCTGGAGGAAAACGGCCTGGTTTGGGAAGAACTGTTTGAGTTCAAGTACAGGCTTTTGGTCTCCCGTTCAAACCCCTTGGCCCAAATGGATGTGGTGCCGGGGGATTTGCTTTCCTCCTTCATAGAGATTAACCACGGGGACACCGCCGTGCCCCACACCCCCCTGAACGCAACCGAGACCGAGCGCGGCAAAACACCGGGGAACAAGAAAGTATATGTGTACGAGCGCGGCAGCCAGTTTGATATTTTGGCCAGGGTGCCCGGCACCTTTATGTGGGTGGCGCCCATGCCAAAGGACCTTTTGCAGCGCAACGGGCTGGTGCAAAAATCTTGCAACACCAGCCCCGGCTTCAAGGATATTCTCATCAGCAAAAAGGGCCATGTATATAGTGAACTTGAGCAGATGCTCATCGATGAGATCAAACGCTCGGTAGAGAGGAACCTGCGGGAGGCAAAATAGGACGGGGCGCATTTGGCAGCAAATGAACAATTTGTAGCACATAAATACGGGAAAAAAGCAGGCGCGGCCTAACAGTTTCTACTCTGTATAAGAGTTTCTTACAAAAACCTGCTGCACAGCTTTTTGAGAAACGGTAATAAAACAGAGCGGCGTCGCTGCTGGCAAAAAAGAGATATCTTACATTTTTTGGCGGGAACTTGGGTTTTCAAGTTCCCGCCGCTTTCTTTTTTTATTTGGCCTGTTGGTGGGCACAAGGGCTGAAAAATGGCAGCTGATGTTGGCAAAAAGCGCTGCTGTGTTCCCTTTCTTCGGCGGTGAAAGAGGTTCGCAAAGCCGGTTGTTAAAGTTATATCAATATTAATATATCGATATTCCAAGTATATATTACCCGTGGGAACAGGTATCTGTTAAAATGTTAACAACGTCGATTGAGAAGGGGTGCAAAGGATGGGAGCCGAGCATCTTTCGGTGCAAACCTTGCGGCGGCTGCCGCGGTATTTGGGGTTTCTGCGCTCTCTCCCCGCCGGGGTGGCCCATGTTTCGGCCACCCAGATGGCGGCCGCCCTGGGCCTTGGCGAGGTGGCCGTGCGCAAGGATTTGGCCGCCGTTTGCAACGGGGGGAGGCCACGTACCGGCTACCCGGTAAAGCGCCTTACGGGGGATATCCATAAGTTGCTGGTATGCAGGGAACCCGCCTGTTTTGCCATTGTGGGAATGGGGCGGCTGGGCCGTGCGCTGGCAGGGTATCCAGGTTTTGCGGAGTACGGCCTGCATCTGGCCGCTGTGTTTGATGAGGACCCCGCCCTGATAGGCAGTGCGGTGGGGCCCCGCCCCATTTTACCCAGTGCCACCGTGGCGGCCGCCTGCAGGGAAAACGGCATTGGAATTGGGCTTATCACCGTGCCGCCCGAGGCCGCCCAGGATGTGTGCGACGCACTTGTGGCGGGCGGTGTGCGGGTGATATGGAATTTTGCCCCCGCCCACCTGGCAGCTCCGCCGGACGTAACGGTACAACATGAGAATATGGCGGCCTCCCTGGGGCTGCTAAGCCGCCATTTGGCAGATGAATTTACCAAAGAAACCGAGAATGGGGAGAGGGGAAAACAGGGATGACCGAATACCTTGGCCTGAATGCCACCGATTGTAAGCACTGTTACCGCTGCATCCGCAAATGCCCGGTAAAAGCCATCCGCTTTCAGGAAAACCAGGCCACCATTGTGCCGGAGGAATGCGTACTGTGCGGCAAGTGCTTTTTGGGCTGCCCCCAAAATGCCAAGCGTATCCGTAACGACCTGCCCCGCGCCAAAGCCCTTTTGGCTGAAGGGCCGGTTGTAGCTAGTATAGCGCCCTCGTTTGTGGCAAATTACCCCGGCGCCGATATAAAAGCCATGCAAGAGGCCCTGGCCCAGTTGGGTTTTGCCCATGCGGACGAGACGGCCCTTGGGGCCACGGCTGTAAAACAGCGCTATGACGAGATGGTGAACGAAGGCAACCGGAGCGTCATCCTCTCCACCTGTTGCCACACGGTGAACATGCTGGTGCAAAAATATTACCCTGAACTCACCCCCCTTCTGGCGCCCGTTGTCTCGCCCATGCAGGCCCACTGCGCCATGCTGAAGGCGCAGTATCCGGGCGCCAAAACGGTTTTTATCGGGCCATGCATCTCTAAAAAGGCCGAGGCCGAGGAATACCCCGGCATTGTGGACTGCGTTTTGACGTTTGAGGAGTTGGGCGCATGGCTGGCCGAAGCCGGCGTGGAACTGCGGGGCGAAGAAAAAGCCCAGGCCAAGGACGCCGAGGGCAAAGCGAGGCTGTTCCCCACGGCGGGGGGCATTCTGCGCAGTATGGAAAAGGCAAACCCCGATTACCACTATATAGCGCTGGACGGCATGACCAAATGCATTGCGGCGCTGGAGGATGTGGCCTCGGGGGAACTTAAAAACTGTTTTATTGAGATGAGCGCCTGCATCAGCAGCTGTGTGGGCGGGCCTGCCATGGGCCGTGGCGGCGGGCCGGTGCGCCGCGAGGCGCTGGTGGACGCCTACGCCCCACAGGCGGATTTTAGCATTGAAGCTTTGCCCAGGGCGGAGATGGAAAAGCAGATACACTATAACGTGCCCGCCCGCCCGCGCTTTGGGGAAGCGGCCATAATAGAAGTTCTGAAAAAGATTGGCAAAACCCGCCCGGAGGATGAGCTGAACTGCGGTAGCTGTGGTTACGAGACCTGCCGAGAAAAAGCCCAGGCCGTTTTGGCGGGCAAGGCAAGCCTTGAGATGTGTATGCCCTACTTAATGAGCAAGGCGCAGTCCTTTTCCGACACCATCATTAAAAACACGCCAAACGGTGTAATTGTGCTTAGCGATGCCCTGGAGGTGCAGCAGATGAACCGCGCGGCCTGCCGTATTTTAAATGTACGCAGCGAGGAGGACGTGCTGGGGCGGAACATTGTATGCCTGATGGAGCCCAGCCTGTTTTTGGATGTGCTGGACGGAGAACGCCCTGTTTATGACCGCCGCCAGTACCTGGCCGAATATGACCGCTATGTTCAGTTTTCGGCCATGCGGGATAAAGAGTCCGGCCTTTTGATTGGTATTATGCGGGATATTACCGATAGCGAAACCGCCAAGGCCGCCCGCCGCGAGATGGCCGAAAAAACCGTGCAGGTGACGGATGAGGTGATTGAAAGGCAGATGCGCACCGTGCAGGAGATCGCCTCGCTTTTGGGTGAAACCGCCGCCGAAACCCAAATTGCCCTGACAAAGCTAAAGGAGACCCTGAGCCATGATTAGCCTTTGTACCGAGGTGGGTTTTCAAAGCCTGGTAAAACACGGCGAGGAACTGTGCGGCGATAATGTGGAGGTGGTGACCCCGGACGAGGGCACAACAGTGGCCGTGCTGGCCGATGGCCTGGGCAGCGGGGTAAAGGCCTGCATCCTGGCAACCCTCACCTCCAAAATCATCTCCACCATGATGGCAAGCCGGATGGGCCTTTCAGATTGTGTGCGCGCCGTGGCCGCCACCCTGCCCGTATGCAGCGAGCGGCAGATCGCCTACTCCACCTTTACCATCATCCGCATAACGGCCAACAGCCGCGCCGAGGTGATTCAGTTCGATAACCCGCGGGTGGTGCTGCTGCGCGGCGGGCGGCACTTCGAGTTTCCCACCATGGCCGAGACGATTGAGGGAAAAACCATCTACAAGGCCGAACTCACCGTGCAGGAGGGGGATGCCTTTGTCGCTTTCAGCGACGGGGTGGAACATGCCGGGGTGGGGCAAAGCCTCAACTTCGGCTGGCAGCGGCCCGATATTATCCGGTTTTTGGAAGGGCTGTATGAGGAAAAACATACCGCCCACACACTGACCAGTGTGCTATTGGAACAGTGTGGCCGCCTGTATGAGGGCCGCCCCGGAGACGACGCCACCGTGTGTACGGTAAAGGTGCGCCGCCGTGTGCCCGTTAACCTGCTGATTGGCCCGCCCCAACTGCCCGAGGATGTGCCCAAGATGATGGATTTGTTCTTTTCCAAGGCGGGGCGGCACATCGTGTGCGGGGGCACCACGGCCACCCTGGCGGCCGAGTACCTGGGAAAAAGCGTGGACGCCAGCCTGCCACAGCCCGGCGGCGACCCCGAAATTCCCCCCATCGCCCATATAGAAGGGGTAGATTTGGTCACCGAGGGGGTTATCACCATCAACCGGGTGCTCAGTTATTCAGAGGAATATCTGGCCGGGCGCTGTAACCATTACGACTTAGAAGCCCTGAGTGACGGGGCCTCCCGCATCGCCCAGTTTTTGTTTGAGGAGGCCACCGATATCAGCTTTTTTGTGGGGCGGGCCGTTAACCCCGCCCACCAAAACCCCGCCCTGCCCATCCAATTTTCCATTAAGATGCGCCTGGTGCAGCAACTGGTGGAAAATTTGGAGAAGATGGGGAAAAATATTAAGGCAAGCTATTTTTAACAAAGGCAACCTCTAAATACCCTAAGCGAGTGCGACGCCGAGCAAATTTTGGGAGGAAACAGGATGAGAGCAGCGACCGGCCAAAAGCAGAGCTTTGATTACAGTATACTGGACGGTATTTTACTAGCCCATAAAGCCCAGCCAAAGGCGGTAATTGCCATTTTGCAGGAGGTGCAGGAGCACTACCGCTATCTGCCGGGGGAGATTTTCCCCTATCTTGCAAAAAAGATGGGGGTGAGCGAGGCGAGTATCTACTCGGTGGCCACCTTTTACGAAAATTTTTCTCTAGAACCCAAGGGCAAATATGTTTTAAAGGTCTGCGACGGCACGGCCTGCCATGTTCGCCGCTCCATCCCCATCCTCACCCGCCTACGCAGTGAACTGGGCCTGCCAGAGGGCAAAACCACCACCGATGACCTGGCCTTTACGGTGGAGACGGTAAGCTGCCTTGGGGCCTGCGGCCTGGCCCCGGTGCTTACGGTAAACGATAAAGTGTACCCGGCCATGACGCCGGACAAAGCCGGCGCACTGCTGGAAGAACTGAAAGGGGGCCTTGCCGATGACGACGCAGACGCTTAGTTCTCAAAAGGCCCTGTGCAGCCTGCGGGCTAGCTGCGAAGCGGCGGCAAAGGCCGAAAAACAAAAGGTACTGGTGTGCGCGGGCACAGGCTGCATAGCCAGTGGTTCGCTGGAGATTCTGGAAAAGCTGCGCGAATTGCTGGCCCAAAAGGGCGTCGATTGCCCGGTGCAGCTGCGGCTGGAGCCCCACGGCGAAATGGGAAAACCCTGTGTGGGGATGAAAAAAAGCGGTTGCCATGGCTTTTGCGAGATGGGGGCACTGGTGCGCATTGAGCCCGAGGGATGGCTGTACACCCGCGTAAAACCCGAGGACTGCGAGGAGATTGTAGAGGAGAGCCTGCTGGGCAGGCGGCATATTGCGCGCCTGGCCTACCAAAAAGATGGCAAGGTGCACAAAAAGCAGGAGGAAATCCCCTTTTATGAAAAGCAGACCCGGCTGGTACTGGGCCAGTGCGGGCACATCGACGCCACCTCCCTGACCGAATACCTGGCCGCCGGAGGCTACCGCGCGCTGGAGAAGGCCCTGTTTGAAAAGACCGGCGATGAAATCATTGCCGAAATCAGCGAGAGCAACCTGCGCGGCCGGGGGGGCGGGGGGTTCCCCGCCGGGAAAAAATGGCAGCAGGTGCGCCGCCAGCCAGAGGGCCAAAAATATGTGGTTTGCAATGGGGATGAGGGCGACCCCGGGGCTTTTATGGATCGCAGCATTATGGAGGGCGACCCCCACCGCCTTTTGGAGGGGATGATGATTGCCGCCTACGCCTGCGGCGCAGGCGAGGGCTACATCTATGTGCGGGCCGAGTACCCCATGGCGGTGGAGCGGCTGCGCATTGCCATTGCCCAGGCCGAAGAATACGGCCTGCTGGGTGAGAATATATTGGGCAGCGGTTTTTCGTTTCATCTGCACATCAACCGGGGGGCGGGGGCCTTTGTGTGCGGCGAGGGCAGCGCGCTGACGGCCTCGATAGAGGGCAAACGCGGTATGCCGCGGGTAAAACCCCCCCGCACAGTAGAGCAGGGCCTTTTTGAAAAACCCACCGTGCTGAACAATGTGGAAACCTTTGCCAGCGTGCCCCCCATTATACTGAACGGGGCCGCCTGGTACAGGGGTATCGGCCCCGAAAACAGCCCCGGAACCAAGGCCTTTGCCCTGACCGGCAACATAGAAAACACCGGCCTGATTGAGGTGCCCATGGGTACCACCCTGCGCCAGATTATTTTTGACGTGGGGGGCGGGATGCGCGGTGGCAAAGCTTTTAAGGCCGTACAAATCGGCGGCCCTTCGGGGGCTTGCCTCACCGAGGCGGATTTGGACCTGCCCCTGGATTTTGACAGCCTGAAAAAAGTGGGCGCGATGATAGGTTCAGGTGGGCTGGTGGTGATGGATGAGGACACCTGCATGGTGGAGGTGGCCCGCTTCTTCATGAATTTTACCCAAAACGAGAGCTGTGGCAAGTGTGTGCCCTGCCGCGAGGGCACACGCCGAATGCTGGAGATACTGGAGCGCATTGTGGCCGGGCAGGGCAGGGAGGGCGACATTGAACTGCTTTTGGAGCTGGCCGATACCATCTCGGCCACGGCCCTGTGCGGGCTGGGCAAAAGCGCGGCCTTCCCGGTGGTCAGCACCATCAAAACCTTCCGCGCCGAGTATGAGGCGCACATCCGCGAAAAACGCTGCCCCGCGGGCCAGTGCCAAAAATTAAAGCAAATTGTGATAGACGCAAGGCTTTGCAAAGGCTGTTCCAAATGCGCGCGCAGCTGCCCGGTAAACGCCATAGAGGGTAAGGTGAAGCAGCCCTTCACTATCAAGGCCGAAAGCTGCATCAAGTGCGAGGCCTGTATTGCCGCCTGCCCCTTTGGGGCCATTCAAGCAAGCTAGGGGAGGGACAGGACATGGTGAACCAGAAGTACATGACGATAGACGGCATACCCGTGCCGCTGGAAGGCGAAAAAAATATCCTCGAGGTCATCCGCAAAGCGGGCATCAAGCTACCCACCTTCTGCTACCACTCTGAACTTTCCATCTATGGCGCTTGCCGTATGTGTATGGTGGAAAACGAATGGGGCGGTTTGGAGGCCGCCTGTAGCGCCCAGCCAAAGGCCGGGATGCAGATTAAAACCAACACCCAGCGGCTGCGCCGCTACCGTAAAAATATACTGGAGCTGCTGCTGGCCAACCACTGCCGCGACTGCACCACCTGCCAAAACAGCCGCGACTGTAAGCTGCAGGCATTGGCCAAGCGTTTTGGCATCCAGGATGTGCGCTTCCCCAATACGGCCGAAACCCCCGTGATAGACGATTCCTCCCTTTGCATCACCCGCGACGCCAGCAAGTGCATTCTATGCGGAGACTGCGTGAGGATGTGCAACGAGGTGCAGCAGGTGGGCGCCATAGATTTTGCCCACCGCGGCAGCAAGATGACCATAAGCTGCGTGTTTGATAAACCCATAGGCGAGAGTAGTTGTGTGGGCTGCGGCCAGTGCGCCGTGGTGTGCCCCACGGGGGCCATTGTGGTAAAAAGCGGTATAGAGGCGCTTTGGAAGGATTTGGACGACCCTGAGACCAAGGTGAGCGTGCAGATAGCCCCCGCCGTGCGGGTGGCGCTGGGCCAGCACCTGGGCGTGCCCGAAGGGGAAAACGCCATGGGCCGCATTGTGGCCGCCCTGCGCCGCATGGGCTTTGACGAGGTGTTCGATACCTCCACCGGGGCCGATTTGACCGTGCTGGAAGAGGCCGGGGAACTGCTGGACCGTTTGGAGGGCGAATCAGATATGCCGCTGTTCACCTCCTGCTGCCCCGCCTGGGTGCAGTACTGCGAAAAGAACTTCCCCGAAATTCTGCCCCATGTATCCAGCTGCAAAAGCCCCATGCAGATGTTCGCCGCGGTGGTGAAGGAGCAAAACCGGGTGGCCTCCAGCCGGCGGATGGTACATGTGGCGGTGATGCCCTGCACGGCCAAAAAATATGAAGCCGCCCGCGGCGAGTTCTGCCAGGATGGCAGCCCCGACGTTGACCACGTGATCACCACGCGGGAACTCATCCGCATGGTGGGGGAATCGGGCCTGGTGTTTGAGGAACTGGAGGCAGAGGCCGTGGACGCGCCCTTTAACGCCTCCACCGGCGCGGGGGTCATTTTTGGGGTAAGCGGCGGCGTAACCGAGGCCGTTTTGCGCCGCATCACCAGCGATAAATCCCCTTCGGCGCTGCGCGCCATCGCCTTTCAAGGGCTGCGCGGCATGGAGGAAGGCGTGAAAGAGGCCCGTGTAAAGCTGGGCGAGCGGGAATTGCGTATTGGTATTGTGTGCGGGCTGGGCAACGCCACCGCCCTGATACAGCGCATCAAAGCGGGCGAGCACTTTGATTTTGTGGAGGTGATGGCCTGCCCGGGCGGCTGTGTGGCGGGCGCGGGCCAGCCCTATGTCCCCTCGGCCGAGCGGCAAAAGCGCGGCAAGGGCCTGTATGCGGCCGATAAACTCTCCAGCATCAAGCGCAGCGAAGAAAACCCACTGGTGATGGGCCTGTACAGCGGGCTTTTGCAGGGCCGGGTGCACGAACTATTGCATGTACATTACACGGCACAGGCTGGCAGTGAGGAGGCAGGGGAATGATGGAACTAAATGTTTGCATTGGCAGTAGCTGCCATTTAAAAGGCTCATACAACGTTATTCAAACCTTTCAGCGCTTAATTGAGGAGCAGGGGCTGCATGATGAGGTGGAGCTAAAGGCCCAGTTTTGCATGAAGCAGTGCCAAAAGGGTGTTGCCGTAGCCATAGGCGAAGAAAATTACAGCGTTTCGCCCGAAGCGGCAAAAAGTTTTTTCACCACCACCGTACTACCCCAAACGACAAAAACAGAGAAGCCAAAAAAGTAGAGTATAGAGGCAGGGATGCTTTTTGTAAGGTAGCTGCAACCCGCTTCTAGCCCCAATATTCAAGGAGGTACAGACAATGGCAACAAAGGCAAAAACAGAAAAGACCCAGGTGGTAAGCGCAAAGGAAGGCGTAAGCGAGGTGAAGGCCTCGATTGACGCTATGGTAGAAAAGGCCCAAAGGGCCCTTGCCGGCTTTTTAAAAATTGACAGCCAGGAAAAAATTGACGCCATTGTACACGCCATGGCGCTGGCGGGGCTGGACGCCCACGAAAAACTGGCCCGCATGGCCGTGGAGGAAACCGGCCGCGGTGTGTTTGAGGACAAGGTCATCAAAAATATGTTCGCCACAGAGTATATCTGGCACAACATCAAAAGCCAAAAAACCGTGGGTATTTTAAGTGAAAACGAGATGGAGGGCAGTGTGGAGGTGGCTGAGCCCGTGGGTGTTATTGCGGGGGTTACCCCCACCACAAACCCCACCTCCACCACCATGTTTAAATGCCTCATCGCCATCAAAAGCCGTAACCCCATCATATTTGGCTTTCACCCCTCGGCCCAAAACTGTAGTGCCGAAGCCGCCCGCGTTGTGCTAAAAGCGGCTGTGGCCGCCGGTGCGCCCGAGGACTGCATCCAGTGGATTGAAAAGCCCAGTGTGGAGGCCACAGGGGCCCTGATGAACCACCCCGGCGTTGCCACCATTTTGGCAACCGGCGGCACCGGCATGGTGCGGGCGGCTTACTCCACAGGTAAACCCGCTTTGGGCGTTGGCCCCGGCAACGTGCCCTGCTATATTGAGGCCTCGGCCAATTTGCACCAGGCCTGTACCGATTTAATGATGAGCAAAACCTTTGATAACGGCATGATTTGCGCCAGCGAGCAGGCTGTGATTGTGGATGAGGCCATTGCCGCAGACTTTGAAAGCTTTATGAAGCAAAACGGCTGCTATTTTTTAAACAAGGCCGAAACCGAAAAACTGACGGCCTTTATGTTCCCAGACCCAAACAAGGGCGTGTTTGCCCCGGCAGTGGGCAAAAGCGCCCACTGGATTGCCAAGGAGGCCGGGCTGGACGTACCCGAAAAGACCAAAATTTTAATTGCCAAACTGCCCGAGCCAAACTGTAAATACCCCCTGAGCCTGGAAAAACTTTCGCCGGTACTGGCCTACTTTGTGGCAAAGGACCAAAAGCAGGGTTTTGACTATGCCAACAAAATGCTGGAACTGGGCGGCCTTGGGCATTCGGCGGTCATTCACACCAGCGATATGGCCCTGGCCGACCGCTACGGTATTGAGATGCGCGTAGGGCGCATCATCGTAAACTCTCCCTCCTCGCAGGGGGCCATTGGCGATATTTACAACACCAACACCCCCTCGCTTACCCTGGGCTGTGGCAGCTATGGGCAGAACAGCGTCTCGCAGAACGTCTCCACCGTAAACCTCATCAACATCAAAACGGTGGCAAAGAGGAGGGTTAATATGCAGTGGTTTAAAATACCGCCCAAAATCTATTTTGAAAACGACTCCATCCAGTACCTGGAGAAAATGCCTGATATCTCCCGCGCCTTTATTGTTACCGACCCCATTATGGTGGAACTGGGCAATGTGGATAAGGTGCTCTACTACCTGCGCAAGCGCGAGCAATACTGCCACAGCGAAATTTATTCCGAGGTGGAGCCCGACCCTTCGGTGGAGTGCATTATGAAGGGCGTAGCGGCCATGGAGAGTTTTAAGCCGGACGTGATTATTGCGCTGGGCGGCGGCAGCGCAATAGATGCCGCCAAGGGTATGTGGCTGTTTTATGAACACCCCGACACCAGCTTTGACGGCTTGAAACAGCGCTTCCTCGATATCCGCAAGCGCGCCTTCCACTTCCCCAAACTGGGCAGCAAGGCCCAGCTTGTGGCCATACCCACCACCAGCGGCACGGGCAGCGAGGTGACGAGCTTCTCGGTCATTACCGATAAGGCGAACGGTAATATCAAATACCCCCTGGCAGACTATGAACTGACCCCCGACGTTGCGATTATTGACCCGCAATTTACAGAGACGATGCCCCGCGGCATTGTGGCCGATACCGGCATGGATGTTTTGACCCACGCGGTGGAGGCCTATGTGAGTTGTATGGCGAACGATTACACCGACGGCCTTGCCATACACGCCGTGCATCTGGTGTTTGAAAACCTGGCCCAAAGCTATGCCGAAGGCGACGCTTTGAGCCGCGAAAAGATGCACAACGCCTCGGCCATTGCGGGCATGGCCTTTACCAATGCCTTTTTGGGCCTGAACCACAGCATGGCCCATAAACTGGGGGGCGAATACCACATCCCCCACGGCCGTGCCAACGCCATACTGCTGCCCTATATAATAGCCTACAACGCTGAAAAGCCCACAAAGTTTGCCCCCTTCCCCAAATACAAAGAATTTATTGCCGATAAACGCTATGCCGACCTCTCCCGCCGCATGGGCCTGCCCGCCGCCACCACCGAAGAAGGGGTGGCCAGCCTGATTGCAGCCGTGCAAAACTTGATGAAGAAGCTGGAGAGGCCCATGAGCATTAAGGACTGTGGCGTGGATGAAAAGATCTTCCTGGCGGGGCTGGAGGAACTGAGTTACAAGGCCTTTGAGGACCAGTGCACCACGGCAAACCCCCGTTATCCGCTGGTGAGCGAGATTATGGAGATCTACAAAAAAGCGTATTACGGCAAAAAGCTGTAATATATACTTTCTTTCTTCCCATCTTTGTTCTGACAAACCCCGGAGACTGCCCTCCGGGGTTCGTTTTTTTGCCGTTTTTTGGCTTCGCTTGCTATATTGGTAAACCGGTAAAATTGCGTGTAAAGCAGGCCGCATTTGTTGACTGCCGCCTTCCTATAAAGCAACACAAAAAACATAAATAAGTTAATTATTTAGGTGCTTCGAAACTCTAATAAGCGAAGGTGCGCCGGCAAAAAGCCTTGGTGAAGAATAGCGGGCAGCTGCTGTATACCAAAGTAAAAAGCTGTATTTTGCAAAGAAATATCAAAAGTGCCGAAAATTCGCACAAAAGCCAAAAGACCCTTATAAACAGTTAGCTGAACTGAAAAATTTTTAGATTTTATAAAGAATAGACGTTAAAAGGATGTACTTTGTGTTTTTTTATAGCTGTGTACGTATGCAGAACGGTCAAAGGTAAAACATTTAAATATTGCTTTAAAATAGCGATATTTAATTATATTTATTATTGTGATTGTTTGACAAAGACCCTGCAAAGGCAAATAATATGCCTATGCTTTGAACCATTCGTTGCGTATGCATCTGCCAAAAGAAGCGAAAGCCAACGAAATGGCACAAAATCTTGCAAAATGAACGACAGCCTTCGTCCTATTTTTTGCCCGGACAGGTGTATAACCTTCGGGAAGAACGGGGCGGTCAACGCGGGTTTAGCGGCGTACATTTTGCGGCATACCGTACCCAAAGAACCAAAGCGTATCTTATTTGTGAAAGGAGATTTTAGTATGGCAACAGTACAACCAACGCCACATGGGGCCAATGATGCGGCGGCAACTGGCACCGTGAACCCGGCGGCGACAAAAAGCAAGGCGGTTGCAAAAACCAGTTTAACCCTTTTCGGCTTTTTTGCCATGACGGCTAGCATGGTTATGACGGTGTATGAATACCCCACCTTTGCAACCAGCGGTTTGCAGCTTATTTTCTTCCTACTTCTGGGCGGCTTTTTCTGGTTTGTGCCCGCTGCCCTGTGCGCTGCCGAAATGGCCACGGTAAAGGGCTGGGAAGAGGGGGGCATTTTTGCCTGGGTAGGGGGAATGATGGGCGAGCGTTTTGGCTTTGCCGCCATCTTCTTCCAGTGGTTCCAAATTACCGTGGGTTTTGTTACCATGATTTACTTTATCCTGGGCGCGCTGGCCAGCGTTATCAATATGCCCGCGCTGGATAACGACCCTGTTGTAAAGTTTATCGGCGTTCTCATTGTATTCTGGGTCATCACCCTGTCTCAACTGGGTGGCACCAAGTTTACCGCCCGTTTGGCCAAGGTTGGTTTTATTGTGGGCATTGTAATTCCAGCCATTGTGCTGTTTGTGTTGGGTATTGCCTACATTGCAGGCGGCAACCCGCTTCAAATTAAATTTGAAGCCAAGGCCTTTATCCCGGATTTCACCAAGATATCCACACTGGTGGTATTTGTCTCTTTCATATTGGCCTATATGGGGGTGGAGGCCTCGGCCTCTCATATCAATGAACTGGATAAGCCCAACCGCAACTACCCGCTGGCCATGATACTGCTGGTGGTTGTGGCCATTGTGCTTAACACCATTGGTGGCACCACCGTGGCGGCCGTTATCCCCGCAAAAGAGCTCAGCCTTTCTTCGGGCGTGGTGCAAACCTTCCAAACGCTGTTTACTCATTTTAACAAGGACCTTGGCTGGGCGGCAAAACTGATTGCAGCCATGCTGGCCCTGGGCGTTATTGCCGAGGTTGCCTCCTGGGTGGTGGGCCCCTCGCGCGGGATGTTTGCTGCGGCCCAAAAAGGCCTTTTGCCTCCCGTATTTGCCAAAACCAACAAAAAGAATGTGCCGGTACAACTGGTGCTGGTGCAGGGCGTTGTGGTTACCATCTGGGAGGCTGTGCTCACCTTAGGCGGCGGCGGCTACAACCTCTCCTTCCTCAC
>CAZKBM010000056.1:0-21935 GCA_964550985.1 uncultured Oscillospiraceae bacterium | reverse complement strand
AAGGCGGAGGAATGAGCAACCCTTGGTGGGTTGCGATTGACGACAACGCAGCAGTGGGGAAACCAGACCGATAGCAGGGAGCACTTTTTGGCTTAGTTGGCTATACTTTTATAAGGTGTGGCCGCGCGCTCGGCGCAACCCCACAAGAACCCCGCCAGCAGGGTCATGGCTGCTACACTGGCCCCGCCCACCAGCAAAAGGTCGCTGCGCATCAGCCCAAGGCCGGTAAAAATCAGGTTGCCCAGCCCCCCGGCCCCAATATAGGCGGCCAGCGTGGCGCTGGCTATCACCTCAATGGTGGCGGTTCTAAGCCCCGCCAACACAAGCGGCAGGGCCAGCGGCAACTTTACGGTAAAAAAGACGCGTTTTTTCCCCATGCCCATGGCCTCGGCGGCCTCCAGCACGCCGCTTGGCAGCCCGCGCAGGCCCATGGCCGTGTTGATGAGGATGGGCGGTATGGCCAAAAACACCAGCGCCACCACGGCGGGCAGCACCCCCACCCCCAAAAGGGGAATACACAGCACCAGCACGGCCAAACTGGGCAGGATGCGCAAGGTGTTAAACAGCCCCGTGGCCGCGTGGTATAGCTTTTCGCGCCCGGCGCAGGCCGCCCCAAGGGGTATGGCTATCAGCGCCGCCACCAGCACCGAAAACAGGCTGATAACGGCGTGCTGCCGCACCGCCGCAAGGTATTCCCACAAATGCGCCTGAAAATAGCTTAAAATGGAAGCCACGTTTTCTCTCTCACTATCTCACTCAGTTATGTATTACCCCGCACAAAGATGCCAGGGATGCAGCTGCATCAGCTTTGTGCGGCTTAGCGTTCATTACAACGAACCGCCGCGCTTTGCCCTGCGGCCACGCACATCCTTATGGCCTAGAACTGCTGCTTTGCGCATAGTCACCCAGCGGGTAATAGTTGCTCATCACATAGCTCATAAGCCCTTCGCCGCCATAGGCCACCACCAGGGTGGCGGCAATAAACAGTATGGCCCCGGCGGCCACCACGCCCCAAACACTCACGCCGCCCTTCTTCACAAGGGCCAACTGATAGGCGCTTTCATCCTGTATGTTCTGTTTTAGCAGAGTTATTTTTTTGGCGGCATCCCTTCGGTAAAATGATAATGCAAACAAGCCAAAAAACAGGTTGCGCCCAATTAAAATATAATATGCCACCGACTGTGCGGTAAACATGGTATCCGCGCTTAAGGAGGGCAGGCTTAAAACGCCCGAATCCATCAGCATCCACAAAAAAGCAGGCGCATACAGAACCATCTGGCTTAACACCGCAATGGCGGCCCAAAACCACATTTTGCGGTAGGCAAAATAAAAATAGGGGAAGAAAAAAGCGCTTATGGTAAAGCTGATTTTGCTGCCTCGCCTATCCTGCTGGGCCATACGGCCAAAATACACCGGCACCGAAGGGCCAATGTAGGCCGCCCAGTCCCGCTTTGCAATCCCATCAAATTCCCCCTGCATATCGGGCACGGGGGCATAGGCCATGCCCTGCCCACCGGGGAAGGCACCGGGCGGCGGGGCCTGCTGCCCCCGCCCCGGCTGCCAGCTTTGGCCTGTTTGGCGGGGGCTGTGCAGCGGATAGCCGCAGCGCTCGCAGAAAATATTTTGGTTATCATTGATGGTGCGGCAGTTTTGGCACAGCACCCCACCGCCCCCCTGTGCGCTGCCGCCGCCCACGTGGGGCGGCGTAAAGCCGGTTTGCGCGCGCTGGGCCGGGCCGGCCTGCGCCCCTGGCGCGGGGCTATTTTGCGCTGTAGGGGGTGGCGACGGGGGCTTAGATGCCCCGGCCGGGTGATATTCAAAACCCTGGGCATGTTTTGCGTCATAGACGCAATGCCCTTCTTTTTTATAGCATTCCCGGTGGTAAGGCGCCCCGCAACTGGGGCAAATTACAATATCATCCCCCTGAACAAAGGGTTTTTTACACACCTGGCAAACATCGGGCTGGTTCATACAGGCTCCTTTCAGCGGGCTTATCAGCTTGCTCTGCCCACCAGTATACCGCATTTTCATCAATAGTTCAAAAACAGGCGAGCTTAAAGGGACTACAGCATTTGAACAACTGTTTTACATAGCAAGCGGCGAGCAAGAATAGATTTAGGCAAGGCATAAAACGGAAGAAATACTTGGTACATTGCAATATTTTACAGCAAAGCATAAAGCTGTTTTTGCCGGTGCGGTGTGCGAATTATTTACGAAAATGCTGTAAGCTATGTGCTATCACGGCCTGTGCCCTAGTGCCCGCAGGCCCCCCAAAGCGCCGCTATAGGCATGGGCGAAGCTTGCCCTGTGCAATGCCGCTGCCACCAGGCGGCCAGCGGCGGATGGCCCATATTTGCGCAAAACCGGCTTGCGCCCCTGTTTTCGCAGGCGGCCAGGCAGGCGCGCAGCGCGCCGTCCAAAATAGCGGCGTCCTCTATGCCGCTATCCAAAAGGTCTGCACGCTCCCCCTCCAAGCGGTATAGCGCATACCCATGGTAGCGCTCATCCTCCATCACCACATAGCCCTCAATCTCCCCTTCAAAACGCCCTGCATTTAAAAGGGCTGTTACATCCGGCTCCCGTATGGGCTGTATGGCAAGCATTTAGTCTCCCCCTGTTCACAGTGCGGCATTGTGGGTATGGATATCGGCCTTACCATATATCTTACACCATTCTTGCCTCTTTTCCTTGCAAGGGGCGCAGAGGCAAAGCCCTGTACAAAACCTGCAGGCGGCAGCCGTTAACACACCTATTTTTTGCTACCCCGCATCAGCATGGCCACCTCTTGGCTGGTAAGCGGGCGGTACTGGCCGGGCTGCAACATGCCCAATTTTACAGGGCCCACGGCACTGCGTTTCAGCCGCGCCACGGTAAGGCCCACCGCTTCACACATCCGGCGCAGTTGACGGTTGTGGCCCTCTTTAATCGCAATTTCCAGTACGCTTCGGCCTTCGTCCTCACTGGCCACCCGCACGGTGGCGGGCTGTGTATGGTGCCCGTCGTCCAGCGTAACGCCCGAAGCCAGGCTGGCAATTTGGTTTTCGGTTGCACGGGGGCGCACCGTAACACGGTACAACTTGGTCACCCCGCCCGAAGGGTGGGTGAGTGTCTGGGCAAAATCACCATCGCTGGTAAGCAGCAAAAGGCCCTCGCTGTCCTTATCCAGCCTGCCCACGGGGAACACCCTGCGGGGTGCGTCGGCCACCAGTTCCATCACGGTGCGGCGGCCCCGGTCATCCTTGGCTGTGCACAGGTAGCCGCGGGGTTTATTCAGCATCAGGTACACCTGCGCCTCGCCTTTTTTGGCGGGTTGCAGGGTCTTTCCATCCACGCTCAAAAAATCTTTTGCGGGGTTCATCTTATCCCCCAGGCCCACCGGGTGGCCGTTCACCTCCACCCGGCCCGCCACAATCAAGGCCTCTGCGGCGCGGCGGCTGCAAAGCCCTTTCGCCGCCATCACTTTTTGTACTCGTTCTTCTTTCACACTGTTCTCCCGTCTCATCTGCAAATCAACTTGTTGTGGCTTTACTGTTTATGGCTTTTATCTTGGGGCTTTTGTCTGTTAATGGCCTGGCTGTCAGCGCACAGCGCACGCCGTCGTCCGCCTCACTTCGGGCAGCCCCCATCAAAAGCTGTAAAAACCCAAAAACCCCGCCAGCAAGATGCCACATACCGCTGGGCGGCTCCGCCCGGTATGTGGCATCCCATCGTAGTATTATTACAGTTTCTCAAAAAGCTGTGCAGCAGGTTTTTCTAAGAAACTCTTATACTGATACAGAGTAGAAACTGTTAGGCAGCGGCTAATTTCTCCTATATTTATATGCTACAGTTTGTTCAATTGCTGTAAAATAGTCTGTTATTCGGGTTCGGTCACCAGCACCTCGTCCACCTCAATACTGGCTATGGGGCCTTCCGCCTCTTTTGGGGCGTCTGCACCACTTTTCTCTTTTTTCCCCTTGCTTAAAAAAGCGCCCAGTTTATCCATCACCTCGGGCAGCATGTTCAGGGCCCTATCCACCGTCGCGCTGTGGTCGGCCAGTTGTATCAGGCGCACATTACCGTCCTTTAAAACCAAAAAGGCCACCGGCTGTATGGACATACCCGCCCCACTGCCCCCGCCAAACAGGTCTTTGGGAGCCTTGCTGGAGACGAAATCACTGCCGCCGGAGGCAAAGCCAAAACTCACCTTACTCACCGGCAAAATGGTGGTGCCATCGGCCGTGTGGATAGGGTTGCCGATGATGGTGTTTGAATCGGTCATCTGCCGTATCTTGTCCAGGGTAACGTCCATCATACCGTTGATGGGATGCTCGTTATTTACACCATTCGCCATATTCATACTCCTTTATTGCGGGGTGGTTGCTTGGTTTACCTGCGGCGCAGGGGCAGGCTGTGCAGCTTGTTCCCGCGCTTTACGGGCCTTGGTCGCCCGCTTTTTTGCCCTGCGCAAAGCCGCACTGCGGCGGAAGATACCGCCAATATTGGCAAAACGCAACAATGCGCCCAGGCCCACTGCCACCATTATAACCGGAGACGCGGCAATTTTACAAGCGAAAATCAGTTCATTTTTATGCTCGCCAGCAAAATCGGGCACCACAACCAATTTTTTGTAGCGGATATGCAGTAAATTGGCAAGCACGGCGCGGGTGGCCCCCAAGGCGCTTTGCGCCCCGCCATACAGGTAGGCCAGCGCCGCGGGGTCGCCCCCCTCTATGGGCCACACAAACTGCACATCATACACCCACAAAGTTTTCAGCGCCAGGCGGGCGGCCCAGCCTGCGGCGTCCGCCGCCCGGCGAATCAGGGCCAGCCACTCGCCCACGCTTCGCTTTTTTTTGGCCTCGGGCTGAGCGGCGGCCGCTTGGGTCTCTTCCGTCTTCTTCTTTTTCGCCTTGCGGGGCGGTTTTTCTTTTTTGGGCCTTTGGGGCCATAGGCGCACGGGTACAAAAAGTACCCGTATATTGGCGCTAAGCTGGCCGCCCTGCACCTTTACAACCAGTACAGCCGGGGCCAGTAAAACCAGCAAAAACAGGCCTAACAAGGCCAGCAGGCTGTACCCAATTACGCTTGCCGCCATGGTTTATTCCTCTTCACCGGCAAAGGCGGCCACACCGCCCTCACCCTCAATAAAAGCGCCGCCGCGCAGGGCTTTTGTGGGGGGCTCGTCACCGGCCTCCTCCGTCCCCTGCGGCAAGGCCCCCGGCTGGGGCAAGGGCTGCCCATACAGGGCCGCGTCATCTTCCATCTCCTCCCCCGCGTGCAGGGCGGGCAACTGGGCCAGCGAGGAGATGCCAAAGGTGCGAAGGAATGTCTCGGTGGTTTTGTAAGCGATGGGCTTACCGGGCAAATCCAGCCGCCCGGCCTCGGCAATCAGCCCTTTTTCGGCAAGGCCGCTCATGGTGGTGGAGGAATCCACCCCGCGCACCTGCTCTACAAACGAGCGGGACACGGGCTGGTTGTAGGCAATGATGGCCAGCACCTCCAGCGCTGCGGGGGTCAAGGGGGTGTTGCGGCGGGTATCCAGCGCTTTTTTTACCGCCTCGCCGCAGCTCTCCTTGGTGGCCAGTTGCCAGGCCCCCTCTAGGCGAAGCAGTTGCACGCCCCGGTGCCCGCCCTCGCAATCATCCCGCAGCGCCACCAAAAGCCGCTCACAGGTAGGGGGCTCTATCTCCAATATATCGGCCAGCCGCTCGGTGGTAAGGGGTTCGGCATAGGCAAAAAGTACGGCTTCCAGCGCCGCTTTGGCTGTATTCAAATCCATTGCCGCCCCTCCTTACACAACGCTTATGATGGTACTCAGCTTTTGCCCATTGCGCGGGCCGCCCGGCTTTTGCCCTTGCGCATGGCAAGGCCGCCCTCGTCGTCAATCACAATGCGGCCGCCGCGCACCAGTTCCAGCAGCGCCAAAAAGGTGGCCACCGTCTCGCTGCGGCTCTGCCCCCGCTTAAACAGTTCCCGCAGGCGGGCCACCCTGCCCGTTACCAAACTGCGCAGCACATGAATCACCCGCCCCGAAACCGAGACAAAGGGCGCCGCCACAATTTCATCAAAGCGTTCCCGCTGGGGGGGGCGGCGGTTGTTGCGCTTGCCCTGGCTCAATTGCAGCGCAGCTGCAAGTTCTTCGCAACTATGCTGCAAATGGTAACTGGTGTCCGGCGTAAAGGGGGCGGGCTTACGCACCGCAATAAAAACCCCCTGCTGCATTACGCCAAGGCGGGCCGCCACCTCTTTACAGGCGCTGTATTCCACCAGCAGGCCGGTCAGCTCCTCGCGCATCCGCTCGCCCTCTTCACTTTTGGGCAACAGCAGGCTGCTTTTCATCTGTACCAAATGGGCCGCCATGGTAATAAACTCCGAGGTACTGTCCAGCTGCTCGGGCCCCGGGCTGCCCACCACCTCCAGGTACTGGTCAATCAGCGTCAGTATCTCAATTTCGTAAATCTTCATCTTATTTTTAATGACCAGCGCCAGCAACAGGTCCAGCGGGCCATTAAAATCTTCTGTGTGGAACTCAATGGCTCCCCTGGTGTGGGTCATTTCCATGCGCGCAAAACCCCTTATCCGCAAAAAACTTGTATCATGGCCGTTTGCAGGCTGTATATTCACAGCCCAAAACCGCTTCTCTATCATACCATATCTTGTGGCGGGGGGCAATCCAAAAACAGCATCTTGTAATTTTTACCAAAATGGGGGCAGGGCCTCATCCTATTTTGCAAACTGGCGAATGGCCCCGCACAAAAAAGCAGCGCCGCCGGGGGCAAAGGCGTTGTAATAGGCGGCAAAGCGCCCATCCGCCTCATAGGTGGCCGCAAGGCCCTTGTGCGCCTGCGGGCTGTAGCTTGCCCAGGTATAGCCCAGCCAGGCTTTATGCAGCTTGCAGGCTTTTCGGGCCAGCGCCTCACGCTCTTCCTCCGGGGCCTCCGCCGCGCTGCGCAGCACCGCTTTTACAGCAAATTAACAAACTGTAGCGCATAAATGCGGGAAAAACCAGGTGCTGCATAACAGTTTCTAGCAAAAGCTTGCTGCGCAACCTTTTGAGAAACTGTAATAGTTCCTCTTCCAGCGCCTGCATGGCCTTATACTCCTCTTCGCTCATCCCCATCCACCTCGCATTCGCCTTTGCGGCGGCCTCCTCGCCATAGCGGCAGCGTACCTCCGCGCCATATTTTTCCTCATTTTCTTCTAATTGCGCTCTTTTAAAACCCTCAAACCTCGCCTTATCCTCCATCTCTGTCTCTCCTTTCATAAACCGCAGGGTATTTTGTGCATTTTGAATCAGGCCGTCCAGCCGCAGGCGTTCTTTTTCCAAGGCCGCCAGGTGCCGCAGCAGGGCTGCTTCCGGGTCAAAGCCCGGCTCGTCCAGCAGGTGTTTTATCTCCATAAGCGGCAGGCCTGCCCGGCGGAAAAACAATATCTGCTGCAGCCACGCCACCTCTTCGGGCCCATACAACCTGTAGCCCCCTTGGGTTTTTCTGCCGGGCCGCAAAAGGCCTATTTCATCATACCAGCGCAGTGTACGGCTACTTATCCCCGCAAGCTGCGCCAACTGCTTCGTCCGGTACTCCATTTTCACCCCTCCCTTCTTCCTCGCAAAGGTATGAACTGCAGCGCATCCATAAAATACAGGCGCTTCATAACCATTTTTCGCAAAGGTCCCCTGCGCAATCGCAATTTTTTCAACCGCTGTAATTCTAGCATAAAGGCTTACGTAACGGTTAAGTCAAGCGGTTTTTACCATTCCCTGCAAAATTACAGCATTTGAACGAATGTTTTACACAACAAGCGCCGAGCAAAAACAGGTTTAGGCAAGGCGCAAAATTGTAGGAATGCTTGGTGCATTGCAAAATTTTGCAACGAAGCATAAAACTGTTTTTGCCGGTGCGGTGTGTAAGTTATTTGTGAAAATGCTGTAATACAGCAAAACTATATTTCTCCTCATCATATGATATAAGGGGCTGGATAGGAATACGCCGGCCAGCCCCCTCCAATGCGCCGTTTCGTAAGTGATTTTACAAAAATACAGGGCCCGCCCTTGTTTTACACCCCGTAGCTATAGTATAATATTAAATGTTGTAATTAAAGATACAGGAGGGCTGTAGATGGCTGTACAAAGTGCCGGGGGGGCTAACCTCCCCGCAACCTTTTTTGACCAGGGCTCTTACACGCCTCTGTTCGCCGCCGAAAACGGGCCTGTTTGCGCTGGTTTTGGCTATGTGGGCGGGCTGGGCGCCTATGCGGTGTGGCAAAATGGGGAACCCCTGGCCACCGCCGATGTGGAAATTCAAATCAAAACCCTGGAACTGGCCGCCAAAACAGGTAGTCCTGTCGTCACTTTCTATAATTCCAAAGGCGCACTTCTCACCGAGGAGCTGGCCGTACTTGTGGCCTATGCAAAACTTACTGCCACGGTTGCGCGGCTTTCGGGTGTTGTACCGCAAATTGCCGCAGTAACGGGTGTTTGTGGCGCTTCTAACGCCATGGCCGCCGCCGGGGCCGACCTGCTGGTGCTGAGCAAAGAGGCTGAGTTCTTTTTAACGCCGCCTTTTGTAAGCGCCGCCGAAGGCGATAAAATGCCCGGCGCCGGCAGTGCCGAAGCCGCGGTACAAGCGGGCCTTGCCGCCGCAGTGGCCGAGGATGCCGAGGCCGCCGCGCTTTGCTGCGCAAAACTGGTGGCCCTGCTGCCCGCCAACAACCTGGCCGCCGCCGCCGAATTTGCCTTTACCGCCCCTGCGGCCCTGTTGGATAAAAACCAATACAGCGCCCTAGCCGCCATGCGCGCCCTGGCCGATGAAGGCAGTGAAGTGGAACTCTTTGCCGGGTTTGGCAAAGGGGCGGCCGTATGCCTTGCAACGCTTGGGGGCAATGTGGCCGGTATTGTAGCCACCGAGGGCGAAAACATTGCCCTTTGCAAAGAGGACGTGGCCAAAATTGCCCGTTTTATCCGCCTGTGCGATGCGTTTAGCCTGCCAGTTGTAACGCTGGTAAACACGGCCGGTTTTGAAAAAAGCGCCGCCGAGGATGTGGCGGGTAACCTGCGCGAAGCCGCCCGTTTGGCGGGCACCTACGCCGACGCTACCTGTGCAAAATTGACGGTTGTTACGGGCAAGGCCACCGGCCCCCTGTATACCGCCTTTGCCTGCGCCGATTTAACCATTGCGCTGGAGGGTTGCACCATAGCCCCGGCCGAACCCACGGCCATGGCCAGCGTATTGTACCGCGAAGAGATTGAAGGCAGTGGGAAAAACATTGAAACCGAAACCGCCGCCAAGGCCAAAGAGTGGGCCGCCGCCTTTGCCAGTGCCGAGGCCGCCCAAAAGGCGGGGCTTGCCGCCTGCACCGCCACCGCCGCCACCCTGCGCACCGCGGTGTGTTCGGCACTGGATATTTTGGCCACCAAACGCACCCAGCGGCTGCCCAAAAAGCACGGCAACATGCCGCTATAGCAGCCAGCCCCACCTTTGGGGGCGTCCTTAAAAAACACATTCATCTGGAGGCATTGCAATATGAAACGATACACCATTACCGTAAACGGTACCCCCTACGATGTAACCGTGGATGAGGCCGGCGCCGCTGCCGCCCCTGTGGCGCCCGCGCCAGCCGCTGCTACAGCCCCTGCTGCACCCGCCGCCCCTGTAGCGGCCCCGCAGGCAGCCCCTGCCGCCGCCCCCGCCGCGCCGGCCGCTGCAGGCGGCACACCCGTTACCGCCCCCATGCCCGGCAATGTGCTGGATGTGAAAGTGAGTGCGGGGCAGGCCGTAAAATCTGGCGACGTGCTGGTTATTTTAGAGGCCATGAAGATGGAAAATGAAATTGTTGCCCCGCAGGACGGCACCATCGCTTCGGTTAGCGTAACCAAGGGGGATACCGTTAACGTGGGCGACACCTTCCTCACCATCGCCTAAAAAGCCGCAATCAACCGGGGCTTTTTTGCCCCCATCGCATACGCAGCAGCAATCTGCCGCCACTTTTCCGGGCGGCCCCAAATTTACCATTTGAGGTGATATTTTGGCAACACATCCCGTAGGCATTACCGAGGTGGCCCTGCGCGACGCCCACCAAAGCCTGATTGCCACCCGCATGACCCTGGACGAGATGAAACCCATTTTACCGGCTATGGACGAAGTGGGCTATTTCTCGCTGGAGTGCTGGGGCGGCGCCACGTTCGATTCCTGCATCCGCTTTTTGGATGAGGACCCCTGGGAGCGGCTGCGCGTCATTCGCAAGCTGTGCCCCAAAACCAAGTTGCAGATGTTGTTCCGCGGGCAAAATATGCTGGGCTACCGCCACTATGGCGACGATGTGGTGGCCTATTTTGTACAAAAAAGCGTCTCCAACGGCATCGATATCATGCGCATCTTCGACGCGCTGAACGACCCGCGCAACCTGCAGGCCGCTTTTGCCGCCGCCATTAAAGAGAACGCCCATGTGCAGGGTTGCATCAGCTATACCCTAAGCCCCGTACACAACAACACCTATTTTGCCGAGTATGCCAAAACCCTGGAGGAGATGGGCGCGCATTCGCTGTGCATCAAAGATATGGCGGGCCTGCTTACCCCTTACTCCTGCTATGAGCTAGTAAAGGCCATCAAAGAAAAGGTCGCCATCCCGGTGGATATACACAGCCACTACACCTCGGGGCTGGCCTCCATGGCTATATTAAAAGGCATAGAGGCGGGGGCCAGCATCGTGGATACCGCCATCAGCCCCCTGGCGCTGGGCACCAGCCACATGCCCACCGAAAGCCTGGTGGCAGCCCTAAAAGGCACCGAGTATGACACCGGCCTTGACCTTGCCAAACTGAACGTGGTGCGCGAACACTTTGCCAAACTGCGGGAAAAATACCTGGCCAGCGGGCAGCTCTCCACCAAAATGTTGGGCGTGGACGCCAACACCCTCATTTACCAGGTGCCCGGCGGTATGCTAAGCAACCTGCTCTCGCAGCTAAAAGACGCCGGAAAGGCCGACCAGCTGGAGGACGTGCTGGCCGAAATTCCCCGTGTGCGGGAGGATTCTGGCTATCCCCCGCTGGTTACCCCCACCAGCCAAATTGTGGGCACCCAGGCCGTATTCAATGTCATCACCGGCGAGCGCTACAAAATGGTAACCAAAGAATTTAAGGCCATGGTGAAGGGCGAGTACGGCAAAACCCCCGCCCCCATCAGCCCCGAGTTCCAAAAGAAGATTTTGGGCGATGAGGAGCCCATCACCTGCCGCCCGGCCGATAAAATTGAGCCCGAACTGGACGTTTTGACCGCCGAGGCGAACAAGTGGGCCCGCCAACCCGAGGACGTGCTCACCTACGCCATGTTTCCACAGGTTGCGCCCAAATTTTTTGAAAAGCGCAACCAAAAGCTACAAGGGGTAGACGGCGACCACGTGGATTACGAGAAAAAATCTCTGCCCGTGTAAGTATTTACACTTTCTTATTTTTTAGCCAACTAAGCCAAAAAGTGCTTCGAGCACAGCTCTCTCTTTATCATGCACACCTTCCCGTGTAAAACCTTAAAGCCGTCCCCCTGTTTCCGCTCTGCAAAACAGGGGAGCGGCTTTTCTTCATAGCCACTACAATATCAGATATACCTATTTTTTGCTAAATATTTTATCTACGCCATTTATTACAATATGCTGCTATTTTTGCAATATGGTTGATGAGCGTGATTTCGCTTGCACCGCTAAATCAACACCCCCGCCCTCTTTAGCTTCGTATGCGGGCGGCCCGCCGCTGGGCCCGGCTGTAAAAGCCCTATACTATTTGGCGTTTGGCCCCTTCCCGCCGGTCCGGGGCTCTCTTTTTGCCTGCGCGCGCGCGTGGCCCTGCGGCCTTGGCCTGGGTTTTCCGCTTTACAACAGCCTTTGCCCTGGTGCTTTCCCCTTGCCCCTCCCCCTCTGGGCGGCCCGCTTCGGCCTGCTTTTCCGCCTTTCGCTCCGCGGCCAACGCGCGCAGTTTTTTATCAGTTTCGGCGCGGTTTTTGCCCATCACCTCCACAAACCCCGCGCTCACTATGCCCGTGGGCACGGCTATCAGCCCCACCCCTAGCACGGCCACTGTGGCCGAAAGCACCTTCCCCAGCGGTGTTACAGGGTAAACATCCCCGTAGCCAATGGTAAGCAGGGTGGAAACCGCCCACCACATGCCCGAGAGGATGTTGGGGAATTTATCGGGCTGAACCGGGCCCTCCACGGTGTAAATCATCGCCGAGGAGATGAGCATCAGCGAGGACACGGCCATGAGGGAACTGGTCAGCTCTCGTCCCTTCAGCTTTACCACCCGGCCTATGGTGTCCAGCGTGTGGAAATAGCGGTTGAATTTGAGAAGAACAAAAAGGCGCAGCAGGCGCAGGGTGTACAAAGATTCGATATCCACCTTAAAAATAAGCACCAGGTACAGCGGCAGTATGGAGAACAAATCAATCAGCGCCATGGGCGAGAGGATATGCTTAAGCCTTGCCCGCAAAGGGGAGAGCTGCGGAAAGCGCAGGGGGGCCGTCCAAAGCCGCAGCAGATACTCGGCGCTAAACAGCACCGTCACCACCATGTTGATGGTAAGCGAGGCCACCCACCACCAAAGCGGCAGGCCGCTAAAACTGTTAATAATTACAACGGCAGTGGCCAGCAGTATTAAAAACACCAGCACCAGCGTTACAATGCGGTTGCTTTTGCTGCGCTGCCCGTCCAGGCGAATCAGCTCATATACTTTTTTCTGCAATTCCCTCATGCGGGGCCCCCTTTTTAAAGCAACACTCACGAACCGAAAAAGCGGTATGTAACGCTTGATTTTCAGGTTTATTTTCTATCATAGCAAGCCCTTCCCCAAAGTGCAAGCTTCCCCTTTGCACAGCAGGGGCAATTTGTGCTATACTAAATAGCCGATGATAAAATTCAACCCTAAGCTGGTGCTCGTTTTTTTATTCACTCTCTAGTTATAAGGTATATTATATACTATAGGATGTTTTGTAAATAAAAACTATCACCTGCCCTTAACCCCTAAAATAAAGGAGCCCTGAAGCCCCATGCTGAGAAAAGACCTTCGGAACATAGCCATTATCGCGCATGTAGACCACGGAAAAACCACATTGGTAGATGAGATGTTGGCCCAAAGCGGCACCTTCCGCGAAAACCAGCAGGTGGCCGAGCGGGTGATGGATTCCGGCGATATTGAACGTGAGCGCGGCATTACCATTTTGGCAAAAAACGCCGGGCTGCACTATAACGACGTAAAAATCAACATTGTAGATACCCCCGGCCACGCCGATTTTGGCGGCGAGGTGGAACGGGTGCTGAAGATGGTGAACGGCGTGCTGCTTTTGGTAGACGCCGCCGAGGGCTGTATGCCCCAAACCCGTTTTGTGCTGCAAAAGGCCCTGGCGCAAAGCCTCTCACTGGTAATTGTGGTGAATAAAATCGACCGGCCCGACGCGCGCATCAAAGAGGTGGTAGACGAAATTTTACAACTTCTGATGGACCTTGGCGCTTCGGACGAACAGTTTGACGCGCCCATGGTCTTTACCTCCGGGCGGGACGGCACGGCCAGCTACTCCCCCGACGCCCCCGGCACCGACTTCCGCCCTTTGTTCGACACCATTTTGGAATATGTAAAGCCCCCCGAGGGCGACCCCGAGGCCCCTTTGGCTATGCTTTCCTCCAGCATCGATTACAACGAGTATGTGGGCCGCATTGGCATAGGCCGGGTGGAAAACGGAACTATCCGGCAGAATATGGACGTGGTGGTGGTGGACTCCAACGACCCTTCCCTGTGCCAAAAAGGCCGGGTGACGGCCCTGTACAGTTTTGAAGGCATTGGCCGCGAGGCCGTGGAAGAAGCCCGTGCAGGGGATATCGTGGCCTTCTCGGGCCTTACCGATATTCAAATTGGCAACACGGTGGCAGCGCCGGAGGCCCCCACCCCCCTGCCCTTTTTAAAAATTAATGAACCCACCGTGGAGATGACCTTTTCGGTGAACGATTCGCCTTTTGCGGGCAAAGAGGGCACCCTTTTAACCAGCCGCCAGATTGGCGACCGCCTGCGCCGCGAAACCCTGCGCGACGTGGCCCTGCGGGTGAACGACGGCGACACCACCGAGAGTTTCCGCGTGATGGGGCGCGGTGAAATGCATCTGTCTATCTTAATTGAGACCATGCGCCGCGAGGGCTTTGAGTTTTTGGTGGGCGCGCCCAAGGTTCTTACACGGGAAGAGGACGGCCAGTTGATGGAGCCCGTGGAACAGCTTGTGATTGATGTGCCCAGTGAATATCAGGGCGCCGTGATGCAAAAGGTGAGTTTGCGGCAGGGGGAACTGTTACAGATGGCCCCCTTTGAAAGCCGGATGCGCCTGGAATTTTTAATACCCAGCCGGGGACTGTTTGGCTACCGCAGCGAATTTTTAACCGACACCCATGGCGAAGGGGTCATCAACACCATCAGCGCAGGCTACGCCCCCTGGAAGGGCGATATGCCCACCCGCCAAACCGGCAGCCTCATCAGTTATGAAACGGGCGAGGCCGTCACCTACGGGCTGTATTCGGCCCAGCAGCGCGGGCGGATGTTTGTGGGCCCGGGCGAGGCCGTGTACGCGGGTATGGTGGTGGGCGTCTCTCCCAAAAGTGGCGATATCACCGTAAACGTCTGCAAGCGCAAACACCAAAGCAACGTGCGCGCCTCGGGCAGCGACGACGCCTTGCGCCTCACCCCAAAATCCGCTATGAGCCTGGAGGATTCCCTGGAATTTTTGGCCCCGGATGAGATGGTGGAGGTAACCCCCAAGAACATCCGCATCCGCAAGCGTATTTTAAACCATGAAACACGCATGAAAGCACTGAAAAAGGGCGAAGGTTAAAACAGCGCCTGGAAAGGGGCAAAGGATATGGCCATAGAAAGCCAATTTCTGCCCGATGTAGAGGAGATCCTCTCCCACCGGCAGGATAACGGCGCAGACCTTTGGGCAACACCGGACAAGCGGCTGCTCAAGGGCTCTCCTTTTTCCACCTTTGACTGTGTGCTGTATCTTTTAGAACTGGGTATGTCCCCGCAAGAGCCGGTTTTACAGGCGGCCGCCGATTTGATTTTTAGCGTTTGGCAAGAGGACGGGCGCTTTAGAATCTACCCAAAAGGCGGTATTTACCCCTGCCAAACCGCCATTGCCGCCAACGTGCTGTGCCATTTGGGCTATGCCGGGGACGAGCGGCTGCAAAAAACCTTTCAGCATTTTATGGATACGCAGTATCCCGACGGCGGCTGGCGCTGCAACAAATTTTCCTTCGGGCATGGAGAGGAGACCGAGTATTCAAACCCCCAGCCCACCCTGAACGTGCTGGACGCCTTCCGCTTTGCAAAGCGCCCAAAAGGGGAGGCGGCCCTAGATAGGGCGGCGGAGTTTTTGCTGGAACACTGGCGGATACGCAGGCCCATTGGCCCCTGCCACTACGGAATTGGCACGCTGTTTATGCAGGTGGAATACCCCTTTCGGAATTACAATCTATTTGAATATGTGTACGTCCTGTCTTTTTACGCCTACGCACGGCGTGACAGCCGCTTTTTAGAGGCTTTTGAAACCTTACAATCCAAAACGGTGGATGGGCAAATTGTGGTGCAGCGGGTTGTGCCAAAGCTGGCCAAACTCGGTTTTTGCAAAAAGGGCCAACCCAGCAAGCTTGCCACAAAACGTTACGAAGAAATTTTGCAAAATCTGCAAAAAGATGGATAGAGAGCCGTACCTGCCGGTATGCGCTACAGGCAGGCGGGAAGGTGCGCCCATTTTGATGGCCAACGAACTTGAACATTCGTTGGCCAACTCCTTTTCTTTTGTAAAAACGCTAAAGTTTTGCTTCTTATGGCCGATTTGACTTATAGCTACATCTATAATGAATATCTACTCATACCATTTGGAGGAGGAAGCACAGCGATGTTACTACCCATAAGCCGTGCCACGCGGCAAGATAACCCCGCCCCCACCCCCGGCTATAGGGCAAAACAAAACGAGGCCGAAAATACCGCCCGCCTTGCGGCCAGCGGTAAACGCGTGCAAAAAAAGGGAAAGGCCGAAAAGTCCGGCTTCCAGCCGCTTGGGCAAAACAACCCCTCCATGCGCCTGGGCGGCTTTGCCCGTACCGATAAATCCGCCTTCAGCCAGCAGGGCAAGCTTACCCAGCTTTTAGAACGCCTGGACGAGCGCAAAGAGGCCCTGATTGAACAAAAAAACCAATTGGTGGAGAGCACCCTGGCCCGCGGCGGCACCCTGGAAGATATTGAGGAACCCTTAAAAGGCCTGGACGAGCAACTGGATGAACTGAGCCAGATAATGACCGACGCCATGAGCGAAACCATACAGTTGCAGGCCGAGCAGCGTAAACCTGGCGGCAAAGAGAAAGAGGACAAACCCGCCCCGGCCGATGCAGAAACCGACCCAGCGAGTAAAATGCAGGCGCTTTCGGGGCTTTCCGCCCAGATGGAAACCAGCGAAATTGTGTTGAAAGCGGGCAAAGAAGCAAGCGGCAGCGCCCGCGTGGCCACCGCACAGCTTAAAAACGATGACCTCCGTATGGAGACCCGGCTCTACCGCCGCAAGGCTGAAGCCGCCGCCAGTGGGGAGAAAATCAGCGGCCCTGAAATGCGCTCCATGCAGTCTGCCCGCAAAGCCTATGCAAAACAGCTTCACCAGGTTGAAGTGGATATCGCCGCAAAAACCACCGAGCTAACCGGCACGGCTGCTGAAAATTTGAGCGAGGTACAACGGGCGCTTACCGGGCAACCTGAAAAGGCCGAGGCTGAAAAAGACCAGGCGGGGCAAGAGGAAGCTTAACAAAACCGCCACGCCTAGCGTGCCCCCTTTGTCTTGGCAAAGTTGCCATGCAAACAGAATAAAAGATAAGCCCCCGCGCACAGAGACACGGCCTTTGGCCCGCTTTGGCGCGGGGCTTTTATAGCCATGATACAGCTATAAAAGGCTGCGCCCAAAAAACCTAAAAATAATTTGCTTCATTTTGAAGAAATGCCAAAACCCCTCTCGTTCTAATTAGCAGAGGGCGGAAGCAACCGGCTTACAGGGAATAACCCCCCTAAAACAGCCCGGTGGGAGGTGGTGAGACAGGCGGTATGAACGACGAACAATTCAGCCAGATGGTAAGCCAGTATGAACGGCTTGTGTATACCATCTGTTACCAGTTTACACGAGACCACCACATAGCCGAAGACCTTGCCCAGGACGCCTTTCTCTCCGCCTACGCCCACCTGGATTCCTGCCCGGCCGAAAACCCAAAAGCCTGGCTGGCACGCATAGCCACCAACAAGGCGAAAGACCACCTGAAAAGCGCCTATAACCGCCGCGTGGCCGCCATGGATGACGAGAGCATTCCCAAAGATAAAGGCACCCTGTTTGGAAGGGAAGAACTGCCCGAGGATATCACCATTGCAAAGGATCAGGCCACCCAAATTGCCGGTGACATCATGGCCCTGAAAGAACCTTACCACCAGGTGGCCATCCTGTTCTTTTTAGAGGAACGCAGCGTGGAGGAGATATCCCGGTATTTGGGGCGGCCGCCCAAAACCGTGCACACCCAGCTATACCGGGCCAAACACATCTTGCAGGCCAAAATTTTAGAGAAGGGGGGCAAAGCCATTGGAACTGTTTCATGAAGATGGGCACCTGACCGATACAGGCCTTACAGCCATTGTAAACAGCGAACTCTCGGAGCTTGAGAGTCTGGAGGCCAGCGAACATCTCGGTTTTTGTTCGCTCTGTATGGATCGATACCTTGCCCGTATGGAGGCTGTACCCCTTTTGCAGCCCGAAACACCGCTTAAAATCTCTGTCATGCGCCGCATTGGCCGCAAAGCCCGCCGCATTCTGTTCAGCCGTTACGCCACGGTAGCTGCGGCTGCCTGCCTGGTGCTTGCCATGTGGGGCAGCGGTTTTGCAAGCACCTTTATGGGCAGGCTACAAAGCGGCCCCGACAAACCTGGCATTGCAGCCACCCAGCAAAGCGCCGCCACCCAGGGTGAGTTTCAGCCCAGTTTGGCCACCCGCGTCAGCCGGGCTATGATGGAACTGCCCCAAAACCTGTTCGGCTTCCTCTCACCAAACAATGAGGACAGGGAAGCCGCCCCAAACGCTTCCGGCACAGATAAAGCCCCGGCCTCACAGCAGGGCGCGGCCTCCAACCCGGCTTCCAGCCAGGCGCCATAAATAAAACCAAGGGCATGGGCCCGCTTTATAAAAACTTGTACAAAGGGCTCAGCGCCCAAAAATAGGGAGAGAACAACCATGAAAAAGAATCTTTTGTTCACCTTTGTAACCGCCTGTATGCCGGGCTTTGGCCAGATGTACTACGGGTATATGCGGCGGGGCTTGTCACTTGCCATTTGGTTCTACGGTCTCATCGCATTTTCCTCTCTTTCCGGCCTCGGCTTTGTTGCCATCCTGCTGCCCGTCATCTGGGCCTACTCCTTCTTCGACACCTTCAACATCCGCTCCCTCTCGCCCGAGCAATACGCCGCATTTGGCGACGACTACCTGCTGCCCAACCGCCAATGGGCCCAGCGCATTCATTTGGACCGCCTGCTGGGCAGCAATGCCGCCCGCAAGGTGGTGGGCTGGATTCTCATCATCTTCGGCTGCCTCATCATCTACAACGCCATCTTTGCCAACCTCATCTGGCGCTTGTACGATTATTTCCCCTTCATCGCTATTTTTGTAGAGGCTATTCCGCCGCTGTTCATCGCGGGCGTGGTCATTCTGCTGGGGCTGTGTGTGTTAAAAGGCAAAAAACCCGGCTTTTTGAAAACCGATGATGCCGACGACTACAAAAACTGGCAGAGCGCCCCTAAAAGTGAAAGCACCACCCAAACGCAACCCGGCCCCGGCGCACCCCAGTGGGATGCACGCACCGCCCCCTCCCCTGCCCCCACCTGGAATTTCAGCGTCGGCCCCGATTCTGCTTCGCCCCTGCAAACTGCGGCCCCGGTGCCGCCCGTAACACCCGTGGCCCCGGTGCAGCCTATGGCCCCTGTTTTAGAAACACCGGCGCCCATAGCCCCGCCCGCTGAAAAGGCGGCCGACCCCGCCATTGTGCTTACCTTACAAGAGGAGCCCACTCTGCCCACAGAAACCCCTTCTGAAGATACGGCGAAAGCCGCGGCTGATAAGCCCGCCCCCACAGCCCCAGAGGCCTCCACCGCCGAGGAAGAGGCCAAGCCCGCCGGTAAAAAGGGCAAAAAGAAAGATAAAAACGAGGATATAGAGGAGGCATAAACCATGTTGGACGGCGTGTATACCCCCTTTGGCTTACGGGAATTACCACAGGAGGAAAGCTGCCGCGAAAACTCCCCCTATGCCCTGCGCAGTTTGGGCGCCTTCCTCTCACTGGCTGCCATGATGTTTTGGATGACCCTGACCGGCTTTTTCCGTGGCCTGCGCCGCCAATAGGCCATGGCCCAAGGCCAGCACTGGCACTGGTAGCACCGGCACAAGTATAATATAATAGTTCCACATATATAAAACCATCCCCACTGGCCAAAACCAGGGGGGATGGTTTTTACAGCAAATGAACAAACTGTAGCGCATAAATAAGGGAAATATCATGCGCTGCATAACAGTTTCTACTCTGTATAAGAGTTTCTTACAAAAACCTGCGCAGCTTTTTGAGAAACTGTACTAAAAAACCCATTTATACCCATAAAACGGGCCCCACTGGCCTCTTGCAAAAGGATATGCTATACTATCTTTGCAAAGGGCTTCCCATGGCTATCTGCCACAAACCACCCCTTACAGGAGGGAAAGTGCATATCCCAAAGCTTTTTTCTACATGGCTCAAAAAGCTTATCCCCCCGCGGTTCACCCCCGCACACCTCAGCGTAAAAGCCGCCAAAAGGGCTATATTTTCTCTGTTTCTCGCCACGGTACTGTTTACGGGCGGGCTGTTTTTTGTGGCGGAAAACGGGCTGTTTTTGGCCGCAGACAAACCTTCGGGCGAGGCGCAGATGCAGATACAACAAAGCCAGCTCAGCAAGGAGATGGCGCTTTCGGCCCAGCTTACGCAGTTGGAAGGGGAGCTGGAGGCCGCCAGAACCGAAAACACGGCCCTAAACGAAGAAAACGCCCAACTGAATAACGCCACCGTTACCCTGCTGGACAGCCTGAAACTGGAATATGTTGGGGAATACTATGCCACCGCCTACTGCTGCGAGCGCTATCCCCACATCTGTGGCGGCAACGGGGTAACCGCCTCGGGTACGGTGCCCACGCCGGGCATCACCTGCGCGGCCGATTGGAACGTGCTGCCCCCCGGCACCTGGCTGTACATTGAAGGGGTTGGCCTGCGCCGCGTAGAGGATAGCGGCAGCGCCATTAAGGGCAAACGGCTGGACATTGCCATAGACACCCACCAAAATGCCCTACGCTGGGCAGGGCAGGGCAGCCACCACACCTGGGTGCTGCAATTTGATGGCGCTTTGGAAAATTAAGGCGTTTTACGGCAAACCTTCCCACCACCAACCGCACAACTTTTCTCCCTTACTCCAAAGCAAATATAAAAGCCTTTTCTTTACATCTCCGCAGCCGCTGCTTCGCCCAGCTCCCCGGCGGCCGCGGCCTTTAAATACGCGTTGATGAAGCCATCCAGTTCACCGTCCATCACAGCGTTCACATTGCCGTTTTCAAAGCCCGTGCGGTGATCTTTTACCAGGGTATAGGGCATGAACACATAGCTGCGTATCTGGCTGCCCCAGGCTATCTCTTTTTGTACCCCTTTTATATCTTCAATTTTTTCCAGATGATCCTGCTCTTTAATTTGTATCAACTTGGAAATCAGCATCCGCTCGGCGTATTCCCGGTTTTGCACCTGGCTACGCTGTGCCTGGCTGCTTACCACAAGCCCCGTGGGCAGGTGGGTAAGGCGCACGGCGCTGGAGGTTTTGTTTACATGCTGCCCCCCCGCGCCCGAAGCGCGGAAAACGTCCATCTTCACATCCTCCGCCCGCAGGTGTACGCTCAGGTCCTCCTCAATTTCGGGCATTACCTCCAGCGAGGCAAAGCTGGTGTGCCTGCGGCCAGAGGAATCGAAGGGGGATACGCGCACCAAACGGTGCACCCCATTTTCGCTTTTTAAAAACCCATAGGCATTTTCCCCCGCCACCAGCACACTGGCACTTTTCACACCGGCGTCCTCTCCGGCCAGGTAGTCAATCACGGTGGTTTTAAAGCCGTGGTCGGCCGCCCAGCGCTGGTACATCCTCAGCAGCATCTCCACCCAGTCCTGCGCCTCTTTGCCACCAGCGCCCGCGTGGAATGTTAGGATAGCGCTATTTTTATCGTACTCGCCGGTAAGCAGGGCAACCAGGCGCATCTTGTCCGCCTGTTCACCCAGGCTCTCTACAGCCGCCTCACACTCTTTGGCGGCGGCCTCGTCCCCCTCCTCCCACAACTCCAGCAAGGTTTGGGCGTCCGCCAGCAGTTCACACAGTTTTTCATACTGTAAAAGGCTCTCGCGCAGGCCGCTCATCTCGCTAAAAATTTTGGCCGAAGCCTCGGGGTCATCATAAAACTCCGTTTTAGAAGACCGCGCCTCCAATTCCTCCAGCCGCCGTTTTTTGGCCGTTACGCTAAGCGCCTGGGCCAAGTCCTCCACCTCGGGGGCCAGTTCCGTTAAACGGCGCTTTACTTCATCCAGCAGTACCATATATCCTCCAAACAGCCCAAGGGGGGCGGCTCATTTCCGTTTACTCAATATTATATGAAAACCCCGCCACGATGTAAAGGAAAACAAAGTTATACGCCCGCTTTCGTTGACAAACCCTTTGTTTTTGTGGTAGAATATTTGAGCATCGCCAAAGGCATTGGCCACAATGTCCCAGTGTATCAAAGCAGATGCAAACGCTGTTTTCGAGCGGTATGGTGGGTATAGCTCAGTTGGTTAGAGTGCTAGGTTGTGGCCCTAGAGGCCAT
>CAZKBM010000055.1:0-22369 GCA_964550985.1 uncultured Oscillospiraceae bacterium | reverse complement strand
TGACGGGTAAAGATGCCGGTGATGCGGCTGCGTCAGCTTTGTGCGGTGTTGCCCTTATAAAATACGGCATAAACTTGGGCCATAAGGTGCTTTTGGTACGCAAGATACTTCCAGTATACGTCTGTGCAAAACCATTTGCAATCGTTCCGCTTTTGTACCCACACCGCCTTGCCACACATAGCGCAAAGGAGATAGGTTGATGGATTTAGAAAATAGCGCAAAAGCTGCAAAAAGCAGCCCCGCCCCCTCGCCCTATTGCAAGGAAAACGCCCCCAAACAGCGCTACCCCTTAACCGATACCCAGCTTAGCGTTTGGCTGCGCTGCAGCAAAAACCCCGGCAGCCTTGTGTACAACTTACCCTTCTGCCTGCACATTCCCCCGGCGGCAGGGCTAAGCCCGCAAACCCTGCGGGAAAAGCTGCAACAGGCCCTAGACGCCAGCCCTTTTTTAAAAACTCATATCCTCCCCTGCAAGGGCTACCCCTGCTTTGTACGCAGCGATACCCTCCCCTATAACATCCCCCTGTACGAAGATGGCAAAGAGAGCAAAGAGCAGATAGAGGCCCGCTTTGTGCAGCCCTTTGCATTGGAAGAAGGGCCGCTGTTCCGCTTTGAAATTCACGTTTTGGAAGGCGAAACCTTTTTGTATATGGACGTGCACCATGTGCTGTTCGACGGCAGCGCCATCCAGCTTTTTTTAGAGCGCCTTTTCCTGCTGTGCGAAGGGGCCGAGCCCCCCTGTGAGGAGATTGACGGCTTTGCCCACTGCGCCAGCTTGGAGGAGTACAAAAGCAGCGAGGCCTATCGGCAGGCCGCACAGTATTTTGAAGATTTGCTCAGCGAGGTGGAGGTAAACTCTGCCTTGCTGGCGGATGATTTAAGCGGCCGGCCGGTGGCGGCCACAAATATCTATTATGAAACCGAGTTTCGGGCCCCCGGCCCCCTGGCCCAGATAGAAAGCTTAAAACGGGATACCGGGCTCAGCCAAACCAGTTTTTTCCTCAGCGCCTTTTTGTACAGTCTTGCCAAGATGAACGGCCAAAAAGAGGCCCTGGTGTGCGCCGTACAAAATGGCCGGCGAGACCCCCTGCTCTCTAACACCCTCAGCATGATGATACAGTCCCTGCCGGTGTACGCCGTTTTAGACGAAGAACAGACCAGCTTCGCCTTTATCAGGCAGGTGCAGCAGCAGCTTTTCAAAACGGTAGACCACGGCCTTTTCCCGTTTACCGAGCTGTTATCTAAATACAATCTACAGCTGGATAACCTCTTCATCTACCAAAAAAAACTGTTCGGCAATCTTTCCATAAATGGGCATACCGTACCCCTGCGGCGGCTGCCCTGCTTGGAATGCATAACCCCCTTCAGCCTGGAAATTTACTGGGAGGGCGACTGCTACCGGTTTTTGTTTGAATACCAGGAGAATTTGTACAGCCCCGAGACGGTGCGGCGTTTTGCCCAGTTGTACCAAATGGTGGTGGAGGGCTTTTTGCAAAACAAGCCCCTGCGGGAGCTTCCCCTTTGCACGGCGCAGCAAACCGCCCTGCTGCAAAGCTACAACCAAAACCGCTTCGAGGTAGACCGCTCCCTCTCTTTGGTGGGGCTGCTGCGCCGCCAGTTTGAAAAAACCCCCGACGCCCCGGCTGTGGTGTATGAAAACACTGCCCTCAGCTACCGCCAACTGGACGCCGAAAGCGAAAAACTAGCCGGGCTGCTGGTGGCCGGGGGGCTTCAAAAAGGCGAGGCTGTGGGCATTCTGTTGGGCCGCAGCCACTGGTTTGCCGTGTGCACCATTGGGGTGATGAAGGCCGGTGGGGTTTGCCTGCCGCTGGATAGCGCCTACCCGCCCGAGCGCCTTGGCTATATGGTACAAGACGCCGCTGTAAAACGCGTGATTACCGAAAAAGATTTGGCCGGCCTGCTGCCCGGCTTTGCGGGGCAGCTTATCCAGGTGGAAAGCCTCTCCCAGCAGCCGCCTGCCAGCGGCCCACCCCTGCATATCCCCACCGGGGACGACCCTTTTTGTATCCTGTACACCTCCGGCTCCACCAGCCTGCCCAAGGGCTGCGTGTTGCGGCATAACAATTTGGTGAACTACTGCCTCTCCGAGCATCGCTATTTTGCCCTCACCCCGCAGGACCGGGTGGCCGCCTATGCCAGCTTCAGCTTCGACGCCTCGATGGAGGATTTGTACCCTAGCCTCACCATTGGCGCCTGCGTCTATATTCTGCCCGAGGAAATCCTGCTGGACTTGCCCGCCATCCACAGCTATTTTTTACAGCATAAAATCACCCGCGCCAGCATGACCACCCAGCTGGGGCGGCAATATGCCCAGGCGTACCCCGAAAATCCACACCTGCTCTCGCTGGAGGTTGGCGGGGAAAAATTGGTGCCCTGCCCCCTGCCTCATTACCCTTTCTACAACTCCTACGGCCCCACCGAGTGTACCATCGATGTGACCAAACACAGGGTGCGGGCCGAGGAAGGCATCATACCCATTGGGCGCGCGCACGGCAACTGTGATATTTACATAGTGGACGAATACCGGCGCCTGCTGCCCCCCGGCGCCGTGGGCGAACTGATGGTGGCGGGCTACCCTGTAAGCGCAGGGTATCTGGGCCGCCCCGAACTGACGGCTGAAAAATTTTTACAAAACCCCTATGCCCAGGGCCGCCAGGGGTACGAGACCCTGTACGCCACTGGGGATATCTGCTGTTACCAGCCCGAGGGGCTGCTGCGCTATGTGGGCCGCCGGGATGAACAGGTGAAGATTCGGGGCTTCCGCATTGAACTGAGCGAGATAGAAAAAACCATCGGCGGGTTTGAAGAGGTGGCCGAGAGCTGCGTGGTGGCAAAGGAGCTGCCCATTGGCAAGGCCCTGGTGGCCTACCTTGTGTGGCGCGGGGAGGAAAACCTGCCCGCCCTCAAGGCCTTCATTGCCCAAAGCCTGCCCCCTTACATGGTGCCCAGTTTTTTTGTGGCCCTCAGCGCCCTGCCCCTTACCCCCAACGGCAAGGTGGATAAACGCGCCCTGCCGGAGCCCTGCGCCCCTGTGGAGGATGAAACGCGCCCCGCCGCCCCCCTAAGCTACCTGCAAACCCGCCTGCAGGTTTTGGCAGGGGAACTGCTGGGCCAGGGCAATACCCCGCTAAACGAATCCCTCGTCAGCCTGGGGCTATCCTCGCTTTCGGCCATGGTGCTGGCCAGCCGCCTGGGCGAAGAATTTGGCCTGAACCTGCCGGTGGCCCGCCTGCTGGGCGATGTCACCTTACTAAAGCTAGAAGAGGAGATTGTGCAAAGCCTGTTGGCGGCGCGGGCAGCCCCGCCCCCTGCCGAAAAAGAGGCGCCCAGCCCCCTCGCTGCCGGTCGTTACCCCCTCTCCTATTCGCAGCAGGGGGTCTACCTTGAAACCATGAAACACCCCGAGGGCACCGTGTACAATATTCCCCTGTGCTATACCTTCCCCCCGGCGGTGGACGCACAGCGCCTTGCCAGGGCCGCAGAGGCGGCTATCTCCGCCCACAGCACCCTGTTTGTGCAACTGGAGATGGACGGGGAGGGGGTTTGGCAAACCCTGCACAAAGAATGGCCGGTGCAACTGCCGGTACATGAGATGGATGAAGAGGAGGCCGCCGCCTTTTGCGGCAGCTTTACGCAGCCCTTCAACCTGTTTCGGGGGCCGCTGTGGCGCGGCGCCATTTTGGCAACACCCAGCGCCACCCGCCTTGTTATGGATATCCACCATCTGGTAATGGATGGCTTTTCCTACCAGGTGCTGATGCAAGACCTCAGAACCGCCTATGAGGGCGGCGTGCCTGCAGAGGAAACACACAGCTTTTTTACCCTTTTGCAGGAGGAACAGGCCAAAGACAAAACCCAGGCTGAAAACTACTACACCCGGCTATTTGAAGGGGTGGAGACGGCCAGCCGCCCCGCGCCCAGCTTTACCCCCGGCCAAAAGGAGGAAGGGCTTGGCAGGGCCAGCCTTATGTGCAACGGCCAGCAGATACAGGCTTTTTGCAAGCACTGGGCCCTCACCCCGGCCCAGCTATACCTGGCGTCATGCCTTTACACCGTAGCCCGCTTTGCCGCCCACGGCCGCCCAGCCATCAGTTTGGTGCACAGCGGCCGGGAGGAGGTACGCTATTTGGGCAGTGTGGGCATGTTTGTCAAAACCCTGCCCCTAGCCCTCAGCCTTGCGCCGCAAAACAGCCGGCTGGCGTTTATGCAGCAGGCCGGGGCGGCCATGGCCGAGGCTGTAAAGCACAGCCACTACCCCATAACCGAGGCCTTCCACCGCAGCGGCTTTGCGCCCAGCGTCAACTTTGTCTGCCAGCTTGGGCTGTTTAAACCCCTCAGCCTACAGGGGTGCCCGGCCAAGGTACAGCCCCTGGCCGAGGAAAAACCCAAGTTTGACCTCTCCCTGCATGTGACAGAGGAGGATACAGGGCACCTGGTACAGGCCCTGTACAATACGGCGGTGTACTCCCCCGCCTGTATGGAAAGCTTTACCGAAGCGCTTGGCGCGGCGCTTGCCGGGCTGATGGAAGAACCCGAGGCGGCGCTTGGCAGCCTGTCGCTCGTGTTGCAAAGCGGGCTGCTGGATATGCAAAGCGCCCTGCAGGGCCAGGGGGCAGAGGTGCAGCCAGCCACCTTCCACGGCCTGTTTGAGCAAAGGGCGGAATGCCAGCCACAGCACCCCGCCCTGTATGCCTGCGACGCGGAATACAGCTATGGGGCGCTGAACCAAGAGATGAACCGCATCGCCCATGCCCTTATGGAAAAGGGCCTGCAAAAGGGCGAGCGGGTACTGCTGCTACTGCCCCGCACCAGCCGCTTTATCCTGGCCCAATACGGGGTGCTAAAAGCGGGCGGGGTGTACATCCCCTGCGACGTCCACTACCCAAAAGAGAGAATCGCACACATCGCGGCGGATAGCGATGCTCGCTTTATCCTCTGCACGGCGGAATGGGCCGCCCATTTTGAAAACGCGCTGGAGATAGAGGCCTTGCTGCAAAACCCCAATACCCAAAACCCCGCCCTGCCCTTAACGTACGAGGACAGCGCCTACATCCTCTATACCTCGGGCTCCACCGGGCGGCCCAAAGGGGTGGAAATTCGGCACGGGGGCATTGCCAACTACCTGTTTTGCCACCCCGGCAACCGGCATGTGTACGCGGCCGCCACCCAGGGCAGCACCCTGGTTTCGGTTACCACCGCAACGTTTGATATGTCTTTAAAAGAGACGGCCCTGGCCCTGTGCAGCGGCCTGCGGCTGGTGCTTGCCACCGAGGAGGAGGCCAGCAACCCGCCCCTGCTGGCGGCCCTGATGAAGCGCCAGGGCTGTGACGTGTTCAATGCCACCCCCTCGCGCATGGAGCAATACCTGAGCCTGCCCGCTTTTTGCGAGGCTCTGGCCGGCTGCAAGGTGGTGATGTGCGGGGGCGAGGGCTACCCCGCGGGCCTGTTGCAAAAATTGCAGGGCCTTTGCACGGCCAGGCTGTTTAACACCTATGGCCCCACCGAGATTACCGTCTCCAGCCATGCAAAGGAACTGACAGAGGAAAACGAGATAAGCATTGGCCAGCCTCTTTTAAACGTGGCCGCAAGGGTGCTGGACGCCGAGGGCAACCTGCTGCCCCCCTACGCCAAAGGGGAGCTCTACATCGGCGGGGCGGGGGTGGCCAAGGGTTACCTCGGCAACCCTGCCCTCACCCAAAAAAGCTTTGTCACCCTGCAAAACGCCCGCTTTTACAAAACCGGAGATTACGCCCTTTGCAACGCAGCAAACGACCTTGCCATACTGGGCCGCATGGACGGGCAGCTAAAACTCAACGGCCTGCGCATAGAGCCGGGCGAAATAGAAAAGGTTCTGCTGGAAAACCCCGCCGTTACGGCTGCCACCGCGGGGATATGCAGGGTAAGCGGCATAGAGAACCTCTGTGCCTGGTACACGGCCAAAACCGAACTGGACGCCGAAGAACTGCGGGCCCAGCTAAGCGCCAAACTGGCCGACTATATGGTGCCCCGCCATTTTGTGTACCTCCCCGCCCTGCCCCTCACCCCAAACGGCAAGCTGAACCGCAAGGCCCTGCCCGCCCCCCTTCCCATGCAGGGCCGCCGCATACTGCCCGCCAAAAACCAGGCCGAGGCCACCCTTATGGCCATCTATGAGGAAATTTTGCACACCCCCTGCGGCGCGGACGACAGCTTTTTTGCGCTGGGCGGCAGCTCGCTGCTGGTTACCAAACTCATTGTGGAGGCAAACCGCGGGGGGCTGCAACTCTCCTACGGGGATGTATTTTTGCACAAAACCCCCAGGGCGCTGGCCCGCCTGGCCCTGCAAGAAGAGGCCGAGGCAAGCGACGGGCTGGAGGCTGTAGAAAGCCCCGCCCCTGGCCTCGGCCGCGCCGAGGGCCGTTTTGGTGCGCTGCTCTCTCAAAACACCCTGGCCAATTTTTATAGCGGGGAAAAGCTGCCCCTGGGCAACCTGCTGCTCACCGGGGTCACCGGGTATTTGGGCATCCACCTGTTGCAGGAGTTCTTGCAGCAGCACAGCGGCCAGGTGTACTGCCTATTGCGCCCCGCCAAGGGTTTAAGCGCCGTTAAACGGCTCAAAAACCGCCTGTTCTACTATTTTGAGGACACCTACGAAGCCCTGTTCGGCAGGCGCATTCACGTGGTGGAGGGAGATGTGACAAGCCCCGGGTGGACCGCCGCCCTAAACGGCCTTGCCATTGATACGGTGCTGAACAGCGCGGCCATGGTGCGCCATTTTTCGGAGGGGCACGATATTGAGGACGTGAATGTGGGCGGAACAAAAGAGCTGGTGGCCTATTGCCAAAAAAGCGGGGCCAGGCTGCTGCATATCTCCACCACCAGTGTGGCGGGGGTGCAGGTAAACGGTGTGCCGGCCCTGCACCAGCCCTTTACAGAGCACAGCTTTGACATTGGCCAAAACATCGATAACCAGTATGTAAAAAGCAAATTTTTGGCCGAACAAGCCGTTTTTCAGGCCGCCGAAGATGGGCTGTGTGCCAAAATTTTCCGCGTGGGTAACTTAAGCCCCCGGCAGGATGACGGTGAATTTCAGATGAACTACGCCACCAACGGTTTTTTGGGCCGCCTGCGCGCCTACGCGGTGATTGGGGCCTTCCCCTACAGCGCCATGGAACTGCCCGTGCGCATGTCGCCGGTGGAGAGCACCGCCAAAGCCATTTTGCTGCTGGCCGCAAGCCCCAGGGAAAACTGCGTCTTCCACCCCTTCAATAACCACGTGGTGCCCATGGGGGATATCATCCGCGAAATGATGGCGCGGGGCCTGCCCCTGCAACTGGTGGAGGACGACCGCTTTGCAGAACTTTTGGCAAAGGCCGAACAGGACGCCGAAAAAACCAAAAAACTCACCACCTTGCTGGCCTACGAAACCATGCAAACCGGCAAGCGCATTGAAAACATCCCCTGCCAAAACCAGCTTAGCCTACAAATGCTGCACCGGCTGGGTTTCTTCTGGCCCAGCACCAGCGAGGGCTATATCTCGGAATTTTTGCAGATGCTGCAGGGTTTAAACTTTTTTGATTAGGAGCCAGCCAACATGACCCAAACCAACCGCTTGCTGAATAAAAAATTCAAAGAATACCTGCTGCCCACCGTGCTTAGCAGCATGTCCCTGATGATTGGCAACATTGTGGACGGCATTTTGGTGGGCCAAATTTTGGGCTCGTCTTTCATCGGCTCGGTAAACCTCGCGGCCACCTTTACCCTGCTGCTGCAAAGCCTAATGCTATTGTTTGGGCTGGGGGGCTGCGCGCTTGTCTCGGTGCTAAAGGCCCAGCAAAACGGCGAAAAAGCGAGCCGCGTTTTCACCCTCAGCACCCTGGCCATGCTGGCCCTTTCCTGCCTGTTGGCCATGCTGGGCCTGTTTTTCTCCCCCGCTGCCACTGCCCTGTTGTGCAACAACCAGGCCATTTTTGAGGCAACCCGCCAATACCTACAGGTGCTGATGCTGGGCAGCCCGGCGCTGCTTTTGGTGCCGGGTATGGTATATTTTATGCGGGCCGATGGCTTCCCCGGCATTTCCGGCAAGGTACTGCTGGTAGCAAACCTGGTAAACCTGTGCATGGATGTTGTATTCATGAAACTGTTGGGCTTTGGCATACGGGGGGCGGCACTGGCCACCGTTACGGGCTATGTGGTGGGCTTTTTTCTGGTGCTGCGCTACCTGCGCAAAAAGCAGAGAAGCCTGCGCTTTACGCGGCTGCAAAAAAAGGACCTCCCCCTGCTGGGGGAGGTTGTGGGCAGCGGCGTCAGCGGTTTTGTAAACACCCTGCTGCTCACCGTTAAATCCCTGCTGCTTTGCCGCATTGTGCTGGCCGTGGGGGGCACGGTGGGTATGGAAATTTTCACGGTTTGCAACTACCTGCTCTGCTTTGTATCCATGTTCAACTCCGGCTCGGCCGAAACCATGATCCCCCTTTTGGGCATGTTATATGGCGAGCGCAACTGGCAGGGCATCCGTTTTATTCTGCGGCAAACCCTGCGTATTGTGCTGGTGGCGGCAGGGGTTTGCATTTTACTCTCTCTGCTATTCCCGCAGCTTATCTTGGCGCTTTTTAACGTAAGCGGCAGCCAGCAGGTGCTTTTGGGGGTGCCCGCACTGCGGCTGTACGCCCTTGGCCTTGCCATCATGGGGGTTTCCTTCCTGTTAATGTATTACTACCAAACCATCCGCCACCGCAACATCTCGCTGATGATTTCAGTTTTGCGGGGCTTTGCCCTCATTGTCTCCTTCGCCTTCCTCTTTTCCCTGTGGTTTGGCCTGCTTGGCGTGTTTCTCGCCTTTGTGGTGGCCGAGCTTAGCACCCTGTTCATCTGCCTTATGGTATGCCGGGTATACGCCGCGCGTTCCAAAGGGCGTTACCAGGGCGTACTGCTGCAAGAGCAAGAGCCCCAGCTGCTGGGCGAATACAGCGAGGAAATTCTGGCAAAGCCCGAGGACATTGTGGCGGCCTCCGAGCGGTTTATCCAGTACGCCCGCAAAATGGGGCTGCAAGAGACCCAGTGCATCTTCCTGGGCCTTGCCGTGGAGGAGGCCGGGCTGTACATCCTCTCGCAAAACCAAGAGGCGGGCGCGGGCTCTTTGGATATGGATTTCCTGCTGAAAATTTACGAAGAACACCTGCTATTGCGCATCAAAGACAATGGCACAAACCTGGTTCCCCTGCCAAGCGAGCCGCCCCAGCAGCCCGCGCCCTACGGCAGCCTGTACACCCTGCGCAAAATAAGCGAAAAGGTGAACCACCAGCAACTGATGGGCCTAAACCAAACGGTGATAGAACTGCGGCGAGCACAGAAGCCGGAGTAGCGGAGGCTATTTACCGTTTGCTGCAACACCCCATCCATAAGACAGGCAAAGGCCTCAGCGCAGCCTTTGCCTGTCTATTCTTTTGCAGGGGCGCTCAGCTTCTAAACGGCCATATTCGCCCACCCCAGGCAGCAACAGGGTGCAAGCGCCAACGCCGTCGTCCAGTAATAGCTCTGCACTTGTCACATCCAGCAGCAACTTCCACTCCCAAACAGGGGCCTGCGCAATATCCTCAACGTAAAATTCCCGCCGATACCGCTGTGGCATCCGCTCCCCCTCCCGCTGTAGCGATACCCTATGCGCAGCGGCGTCTATCTCTATCTGTAAACACACTCTTTCTCCGCAAAAAATCCTCAGCCGGTTATCCTCGGGGCGCAGACACAACTTAAGCTGCACACAGGCTGCGTCCAGCCGTAAAACGCTCACCTCACGAAATGTCTCAGCGGGGGCAAGCACGCTTTCCAGCTCCCTTGCAAACCGCTGGCTAAGCCTTGGCCCGCCGGGCCCATTTTGTATGCCCAGTTCTCTCGGGAAAGCCATCGCACCCCGCCAGCCCTTTTCGGGCAACTGCCGGGCGTAGTACCAGCAGCCCATCCAGGCCATCAGCAGCGCGCGTTTTTTTTCATTTGCATAAAAGGCGCCGGCATAAAAATCCCATCCGGCGTCCAGCCTGCGCGGCGGGCCATGTCCGGCTGTAAAAGTGCTTCCGTCAAACCGCCCTATGTAATAGTGCATACCAAAGGTACAGTCCGCTTCGGTGGTAATCACGCTCACCAAAAGTACCCAGTACCCCTCGCCTTTTTCATCATAAAGCTGCCTAAGGCAGGGGCATTCCCACAGTTCACTTTCGTCCTGTGGCGGGCAGGGCGGCTCAAATACAGAGGCAAATTTCCACTGTTTCAGGTTCATAGAGGTATAGAACCGCACACTGCGCCCCGCCACCAAAAGCATCACCCAGTGCCCTTGATGCCAAAACACCATAGGGTCTCTAAAGTCTTTCTTCTCATAAGTTAGCACGGGGTTTTCCGTAAATTTGCAAAAGCTTTGCCCCCCGCTGTTGCTATAGGCCAAACTTTGGCTTTGGCTGTAGCTGTTTTTGCCTTCCAAATGCTGCGTAAAACAGGCAACCAACCCTCCCTCCCCTGCGTCAAAAAAACCCGAACTGTTACCAGCATCCTGTACCATACAGCCGGAATAGACCTGGCCGTGTTCGTCTGGGTAAAGCGCTGTGGGCAGGTGCTTCCAGTGCAGCAAGTCTTTGGAGGCTGCGTGCCCCCAGTGCAAGCTTACGGGGGTCAAATTGTCGGGGTCATGCTGGTAGTAAAGGTGGTACATCCCTCTGTAAAAAATGAGTCCATTCGGGTCATTCATCCAGCCGCCTTGGGGCGTAAAATGCAGTTTGGGCCTATTGGTTTCTCTGTGCATCTTGTCCCTCAGCTTTTTACGGCGCCCAAGGTCATACCGGCCGTCAATTTGTTGTTTAAGCCAAAGTACACCGCCAGCGTGGGCAGGGTGGATAGGCATATCGAGGCAAAGGTTGCCCCCCAGTCCGTCAGCCCCCGGGGGCCAATAAAATCTTGCAGGCCCACCGAGATGGTTTTTAAGTGGTTTGAATTGATGAACACCAGACTAAAGGTGTAGTCGTTCCAAACCGTAATAAAATTCATGGCCAGCACCGTGATAATGGTGTTGAGGGAGAGGGGCAGAATGATGCGCCAGAACACCCCATAAACGCTGCACCCATCAATGATGGACGCCTCAATAATCTCGTTTGGAATAAAGCGGAAAAAGTTTACAAACAATAGTACCGATACGGGCAGTTGAAAGGCCAGCAGGGGCAAAATCACACTCAGTCTGGTATCAATCAGGCCAATTTTTACATACATCACAAACAGGGGTATCAGCGTAACCGCATAGGGGATGGTCAGCCCCATCAAAAAAAACTGAAATAGGCGCTTATTGCCCAAAAACTGCATCTTGCTAATGGCAAACGAAACCATGGCGCTTAATACCACAATGGCGGCCAGGGTAATAACCGCAACAATGCCGCTGTTTTTGATGTAGGTGGGAATACTGCTTTTGGTAAAAACTGTAATGTAGTTTTCTAAGGTGAGGGTAGAAGGCCAGTCAAACGGCCGGGCCGAAAGCTCTAAATTCGGGCGCAGGCTGGAGAGCACCAGCCACAAAATGGGGTAGGCCTGCACAACCAAAAAGCCCAGCATCAAAACCCACAGCACCGTTTTTCGCGCGCCTTTTGCAACTTTGTAACTCATGGGGCCTCCTAGTCTTCCTCTTGGCCGGTAAACCGGTTAATCAGCAGCACGCCCACCAGGCTAATCAGCACAATCACAACGGCAATGGCGCTTCCATAGCCCAGCATTCGGCTGGTGAAGGCTTTTTTATACATAAAAGTGGCCAAAATTTCACTTTGGTTGTTCGGCCCTCCCCGCGTCAGGTTCATGGGCGCCGCAAAACCGCGCAAGGCCCCCACCAAACTTAAAATCAGCGAAAGGCCTATCACGTTAGAGATAGAGGGGATTTTTATCCGCGTCAGCAGGTGAAATTCTGTCGCACCATCTATACGGGCCGCCTCTTCAATATCGGGCGAAATGGAACTGAGGGCCGAGTAAAAAATGAGCATATAGATGCCAATGTATTGCCAGCCCTCCACCACCGCCACCGCGGGCAGCACCGTGCCAAACTCGCTTAGAAAAGCGATGGGCTGGGCCCCAAACCACCCGCGGATGATATTGAATAAGCCCAGAGGTTCCACCGAATAAAAACTACGGAATAACTGGGCGATGGCAATGACCGTGATGACAGAGGGAATATAGTACACGGTTTGGATAAAGCTGCGCCCGCGCCGTATATAGGTAAGCAGCAGGGCCACAAAAAACCCCACCAAAATTTGCATGGCCATAACTATTAAAATATAGAAAAAGTTGTTGCGCAGGGCAAGCAAAAACACACGGTCGCCAAACAACTGCTTAAAATTCTCAAGGCCGATAAACTGCCCCTTCCCCATCCCGTTCCAGTCTAATAAACTGTAGTAAAAAGATTGCAATATGGGCAAAAATACAATGAGGACATATACCAGCAAAGCCGGCAGAACAAACACCACCAGGGCCTTTTTATCCCGCAATATCTTCATAAGCGCCTTCCTTATTTCGGTGTATTCCGGGGCGGTTTAAGCCGCCCCGGAATACACCGGCTGTTCGGGTGGAATCTTTTGAACGATGCCCGCCAAAAAAATAGAGGCTGTTCTCATACAAGGGAATGCACAAAGCCTATTTGTAAAATGGGCAGTTCGCTTTCATGGCAACGCGCTAGGCGGCCTCTGCGCCCGTGGCGTGTTGGGCCAAAACCTCATTGAGTATCTCGGCGCATTCCTCGGGGCTAATTTCACCCATGCACAGGCCGGGCAGGTTATCGTTCAGGGTGGCAACTACGTCTTCATGCAGCACCACGTCCCAGGGGCGGCAGGCCGTATCGCCAATATTCTCAATATCGTCTTTAATGCGTAGGAAAAGCGGGTCAAAGCTGGCGGTATCCACATCTTCTACCACCTGCGGGGCAAAATGCTGGCGAGACATGTACACCGAACTGTAGTTTTTTACAATAAAGGTAAAAAAGTCCTTTACCTCCCCCTCAAAAATTTCCGGGTTTACCGTAAGGCCAATACCCCCAAAGGCCCAGTAATCATTCGGCTTTGTGGCGGCCCCTTCCAGTGTGGGCATATAGAAATAATCCACATTCAGGCCCTCGGGGCGGTTTTCCTCCACAAAATTGTTCAGTTCCCAAACACCCGTGCCATACATGGCCGATTTCCCGTCTAAAAACAGGTTCAGGGCCGTGGCCAAATCGGCCGAGGAAAACCCTTGCTGATAGTATTGGCCGATATCGGCCATGAACTGCAGGGTCTCCATGCCGGTTTCGCTGCTCATGTTGGTTTCCCCAGTTGCCAACTGCTGTAAAAATTCATTTCCCGCACGGCGGAAGGGCGTCATGGCAATGTGGCGCATCAGGGGCCAGCCGTCCGCCCCGCCAATAGAGATGGGGGTATAGCCTTTTTCGGCCAGCACCTTGCAGCAGGCCAGCAAATCTTCAAAGGTTTCGGGTTTTTCCAGGCCGCATTCCGCAAACAGGTCCGTGTTGTACCAAATCATCTCGGTGGTAAACTCCAGCGGAATGGTGTACAGCTTTCCATCGGGCAAGCGCCCGTAGTTTATAGAGAGCGGCACATAGGTGTCATACATCCCTATCTCTTTCAAAAAGGCCTCCATGTCCATCAAAAGGCCCGCGTCGGCCAGTTCGGCCGTAAAAGGGGTGGGGTCCAAATCGTACATATCGGGCACCTGGCCGCCGGTTAGCATGGTGCGCAGCTTTTGATCATACGAGGGGCGGTCGGCCGCGTTTTCTACCACAAACTGGATGTTGCCGCCCTGCTCATTGTACATTTCGGCCACCTTCTGCAGAGACACCACGGTTTCATCTGTTGCGGCTTTAGAGGTAAAATACGTCACGGTTGTTGCTTCGCCCGCGGCATCGGCCTTTGCTGTAGCGCCAGAAACGCCCGAGGCGCCTGAGGCAGGGGCGGCGCCGCCCGAAGAAGCCGCGCCTCCACAGGCCGAGAGCAGCAGCGCAAAGCTTAACGCCAGCGCCAGGAATGACAGGGTCTTTTTCATCAAAATTTCCTCCTCTTGGGTTTTATACTCTGGCCGGCGGCTGCCGGCCTTGTAACCGCTTTTCTGTGTTTCAAAAGTTTGCCAAACGGCTCCGTCAGGCCCTGGTTTTTAGTTTCAGGCGGGTCACTTCCACACTGCCGTCAAACGCAAACAGGCTCCAGCCGGTGTTTTGGGTGCGGTACATCCGGGTGGTAAGCGCCACGGCATCGTCCACATACAAGGTGGCAATACTCCCCTCTACCAGCAGCCGCAACTCCACCTGCCGCAAACCGCTCATCTGGTACGGGCGTTCCAGTTCCAGGGCAAAGGGCTTGTCCCCGTCAATATACCACTGGTTCACCCCGGGGCTGCGGCGGGGCCACAGGTCAAATACCACACGGTTGTAAAAAGGCTCCAGGCGGAAGAAATACCCCTCGGTCTGTTCGTCATTTAGCCGCAGCCCCAGCCCAAAATTGCGTATGCCGGATGAAAAAGCCACTGTGGCTTCCAGCAGAAACTGCGCTGGTAGATTTTCAAACAGCCGTTCGGCGCGGCCGTCCTCTGCGCACAGGCAAATGGCTGGCTGTGCACCTTCCTGTGGCGTTGGGCCGCACAGGCTTTCCTCTTTGGTAAAAGCATCCTGTATGGCCGGGGGTATGCCGGCCATCAGCTTTCCGCTTGGCAGTTGATGCAGCTTGTGCATCACCAAAGCGCCCCCCCACTCCCACATGCCAAAATCGTTTTCTCCACGCTTTGTGGGCACCCAGGCAAACGCCCAGCGCTCCCCCCCTTTTTCGGCCGTTTTGGCGGCATAAAATCCCCGGCCGTCAAAGCTATCCTCCGGTGGGGCAAGCCAGGGGCCCTGTGGGCTGCGGGCCATGCGGTAGTGGGTTACAAAGCGCTCGCTAAAGGTGGAGTACACCAAATACCACCAGCCGCCCCAGCGGAATAAATCAGGGCACTCATGGGTGAGGTAGGCGCCGGGGCTGTAAAAGGGTTTTTGCACCTTCCAGTGCCATAGATCGGGCGAGGTACAAAGCGCGATGCAGCCGCCATTTTTTTGGCTGGCCCCCTGTTCACGGGCGGCCAGCAGCATGTGGTATTCCCCCGCTTCCTCGCTGAAATACACGTAAGGGTCCCGCCAGTCAAACACTTCATACAGGCGTTCATCAGCGCCAAAAAGGGTGTCGTAGTGCTTCTCCCAGCTTGTTAAATCCCGGCTGGTGGCCTGCATGATATACTGCATGGGCTTGCCAGCCCTGCAATATTTGGGGTTTTGGCTATTTTGCGCCGTATAGAACAGGTGAAAAACCCCGTCCGGCCCCCGCACCACACTGCCGGTGTAGCAGCTTAAATCCGCATCCTCTATGCCGCCCGTTGGTAAAATAACCCCCTTATCCTCTATCTCTGTGCCGTCGGCCGTCACCAGCAAATTCCAAGTGGTACCAAAGCCGTAATCGTCCTGGGTTTCGCCCCTGCGCGTATCGTGCAGGTAAAACAGGTAAAACAGGTTCTCGTGGCTGAAAGGGATCAAATCCCCCACCCAGCCATCGGCCGGTTTATAAAATACAGTGTCCATCCTCGTCCTCCTCGCTTTGTGTGTTTATTAAAACATGAAGCCAGGGTTTTGGGAATGTCCACACTGCCGAAATATCCCTGTATGCTTTGTGAAGATTTGTCTTTTCTTGACTTTTTGCACTGAAAACGCTATTGTTTTCATGAGATTTCGCCGGGTAATTCAGCAGTTTTCATACGTGTTTTCAAAGGAGGGCGCTAGAGTGGGTGTAACCATAAAAGAGGTGGCCGCAAAGGCAGAGGTCTCCGTCTCCACAGTATCACGGGTATTAAACCACAGCCCTGTGGTGGCCGAGGCCGTGCGCAAGCGGGTGCAAAAAACCATAGAGGAGCTGGAGTATCACCCCAGCGACAAAGCGCGCCGCAAAGCGCGAAAATCGAACAAGATGATTGGCGTTATGCTGCCGGATATCTCCAACAATATTTTCGGGCGTATCCTACGTGGCATTGATAGTGTGGTAACCCCAAAGGGCTACAGCATCATTGTGTGCGATACCTACGGAGATATACAAAAGGAACTGGGCTATTTCCATCTGCTAAAGCAAAAACATGTCGATGGCATCATTATGTCCAACGCGCTGGTAACAGATGAGCACCTGATGTGGATTAAACGCAACCACCTGCCCACGGTTTTTGTCTGCCAAGACCCTGAGCCACCCCTCAATTTCACGGTTCCGTTCGGGGTCGTCAACATCAACAACCGGCAAGCCGTGTGCGATATGGTCCACTTTTTATACAACATGGGCCACAGGGGCATTGCGTTTTTGTCCGGCCCGCTTTTTGACCCCTCTGCGGGAAGAAAGCGGCTGGAGGGCTACCAAAAAGGTTTGGAGGAGTGCCAGCTTCCCTTTAAAAAAGGGCTTGTGCGCTATTGTAAAGATTTTTCCATTGAGTGCGGCTATGCCGAGATGAAAAGCCTGTACGAGGAATGCGTCACACTGCCCACAGCCGTACTGGGTTCCTGTGACAATATTGCGGTGGGCGCGATTGAATTTTTGCAGGATAATTCCATTTTGGTGCCGGGGCAAATCTCGGTAGCCGGTATTGACGACACGGTATTGGCCTCGGCCTTTCGCCCCACCCTCACCTCTTTGCGCCATGCCACCTTTGAGCAGGGGGCAAAATCAGCCGAAATGCTGTTTGATTTTATGGAAAACAGCGAGCAGGACACCCTTGTGTACCGGATGCCCTATAAAATTTTACGCCGCCAAAGCGTTCGCCAGCTTTTGTAAAGCCTTGCAAAGCGCGACGCCCCTCTAAAAACAAACATAGGGATACAGGCGGGTGGGCCCGCTCAACCCCTTGTAAAAAATGCCCCTGCTATCTCGCCAAAATTTGCCTTGTTCCATGCGGGAATACCCGTATAATTGGATAATAGTGTTTTTTCACCCGGCTATTTGGCAAAGCAGCCCGCGCCAAACAGACAGAGGCTGGCGCAAGAAGCGCCGCAGGTACAGCAGGCGCTTGCCGCCGCAAAGCCTTAACCGGGCCCCTGGGGCCGCATGTTTGACGCCGTTGTACGCGTGATAGCGCCCCTGATGCAGCCTGTTATAGATGTAGTTTATTATAAAGGAGTGAACGATTGTGACCACTTTTTTTAAAGGGATTGCAGGAAAAATTTTGGTTTTGGCGGCAAGCCTTGCCATGATAGGCGTAAACACCCTCGCCATGTTCCCCATCATTGGCGGTAAAACCACCGGGGCCATCTCAGACGCCTACCCAAACCTGTTTACCCCCATTGGCAGCACCTTTTCTATCTGGGGGCTCATCTACCTGGCCCTATTGCTGTTTGCCATCTTCCAGTTTGGGGCCGATGCCAAACACACGGATGAAGCCGGGGTGCAGGCCCTGGCGCGGGTGCGCTTACTCTACACCCTCTCCTGCCTCATCAACATTGCCTGGCTGTTTTTGTGGCAGTTTAATCAAATCCCCTTCACCCTCGTGTTCATGCTGGGGCTTCTATTCTGCCTCATTGCCATTATGCGTACCCTTAATAGAATACGGGTGCACGGGGCGCTGGGCTTTATCCTCAAAGCGGCTTTTGGCCTGTACCTGGGCTGGATTACCGTGGCTACCATTGCCAATGTAACGGTGCTTTTGGTCTACTTTGGCTGGAACGGCGGCGGCCTTGCCCCCCAGTGGTGGACTGTGGGCGTGCTGGCGGTGGGCGCGCTAATAGGCTGCAGCGCCACGGTATACTTTAAAAACCCCGCCTATGGGCTGGTTTTACTGTGGGCGTTTTGGGGCATATTGCAGCAACACCTGGCCAGTGGCATTTTTGCAGGGCAATACCCAGCCATCATCACCACGCTCTTCATCTGCATGGCGCTGTTTGTTGTGGTTAGCATTGCGGCCACGGTGCTTGCCCTTCGCCAGCGTAAACTCCCCCCCAAGGGCGGGGTTTCATAACCGGGTTTTTGTTTTAACGTTTACACAAAAGGGGGAATAGTGTGAAAGAGGAACTCAACAGGCAGAATACCCAGCCGGGGCAGATCCCGGGGCAAGCCCCAGGGCAGGGCCACCCGCCCGCCGGCCCAGAGGACACCCCACAGAGCGAAGGGCCCCCGCCGGGCATACCGGCCATACTGGACGACGGCCCGCTTAGCCCTGTGGAACAGGCCTACCGGGCGGAGGCGGAAACCCGCAAAGCCTTGGAGCGCGCCTGCCAGGCAGAACAAGAGGCAAAGGCCGCGCTGGAGCGCGCCCTGCACGCCGAGCAGGAGATGGAGAAGGCCGAGGAGCGCGCCCGCCGGGCGGAGGAGCGGGAACAAAGCCACCTGGCGGCCATGCAGCACGATGAGGCCCGCTGGGATAAGCGCACCCACAGCAAGCACTGGCACCATTTGGACGTAAACCACGGCCAAAGCAGCTTTGCGGCGGGGCTAAACTTTTATAAACTGGTGTGGGTATTTTTGCTGGGCTGCATCATTGGGGTGGTGTTTGAAACCATCGCCGTATACATTTTTACGGGTACTTGGATGCGCCGCAGCGGCATGCTATATGGCCCCTTTAACCAAATATACGGTTTTGGGGCGGTGCTGCTTACCCTGCTACTCTATCGCTTCCGCAAAAAGAATGCGTTTTTCATTTTTTTGGCCTCCACCATCATTGGCGGCGCCTTTGAGTTTGTTTGCAGCTGGTTGCAAGAACTCGTGTTTGGCAGCGTCTCTTGGGAATACAGCAACATAGTAACCAATATTGCGGGGCGTACCAACCTGCTTTACTCCTTCGTCTGGGGCTTTCTGGGCCTTTTGTTCATCACCCATATCTGGCCCTTCCTCTCGGAACTGATTGAGCGCATCCCCAACACCATCTGGCACCGCGTAACCGGCAGGGCCCTCACCATTCTGGTTGCCGTGCTATTTCTCATAAACCTGCTGCTCAGTGGGGCCGCCGTTTACCGCGCCAATCAAAGGGCCAAACACATCCCGGCTACGGGTGTGTTTACGGCCTGGCTGGACGCAACATACCCAGATGCGGTAATAGCTGAAAAATTCCCCAGCATGACCTTTGTTGGCGCGAGTGCCCCAAAACAAACCACCCCCAAAACGAACAATTGACAGAATGCCCTCACTATTGTAGAATTACAAAGGCAGTAAAGTTTACGCCGTCACCCTTGTAAACAACTCTATTACTATATTGTAATGTAACTGTTTAAGAACCTAACCAGCCGCCCACCACGGCGGGGGTTTTGGTTTATGTCCAGCCACTCCATCAAATAAAGCCACCCACTTTGTTTGTTTTAAGTGGGTGGCTTCTTTCTGCCGAGGCAAATCGTACCTATCCACGCAATGCGCTATACCATATATTTATATTTAATCTATTTATATGTTTTGTATATTTACATGAATACTATAGTGATATTATAATAACAGGAGTATATTTTATTGATGAATCAAACCACTATGCAAGAACTGCCCCAGGAAGTACAGGCCCTCTCTTTTCAAAACATTCTGCTTTCGCCCCAGCTTGCCCGCGCGGTGGAAGACCTGAACTACACCAAGGCCACCAGCATACAGGCTGCGGCCATCCCCTTTTTGCTGGATGGGCAGGATTTAATTGGCCACAGCAGCACGGGCACGGGTAAAACGGCCGCCTTTGGCATACCCGCCGTGGAGTGCGTGGAGGGCGAAAAGAAACGCGCACAGGTGCTGGTACTCTCCCCCACGCGGGAACTGGCGCTGCAAATTAGCCGGGAGATGCAAAAATATGCCAAATACAAAGAGGGCGTCTGTGTGGCCACCGTGTACGGCGGGGCCCCCATGGGCGATCAAATTCGCCTGTTAAAGCGCGCCAATATCGTGGTGGGCACCCCCGGCCGCCTGATGGACCATCTGCGCCGCAAAACCCTTAAGATGGACGATATTAAAATGGTGGTGCTGGACGAAGCCGACGAGATGCTGAGTATGGGCTTTATAGAGGACATTGAAACCATCTTAAGCCAAACGCCAAAGCAGCGCCAAACCGTACTCTTTTCGGCCACCATGCCGCCGCCCATCCTCAAAATCTCCAAGGAGTTTTTAAGCGAGCCCCAGCTTGTGGACGTGATGGCCGAACAGGGCAACCAAGCCGACATTGAACAGACCTACTACAGCCTGCCCCAGCACAAAAAACAGGACGCCCTGTGCCTGCTTTTGCGCCATACCGACGCCAGCCGCGCCATTGTGTTTTGCAACACAAAAACCATGGTAGATGACCTGGCCGCACTGCTGCAAAAGCAAGGTTTTGCGGCCACCGGCCTGCATGGGGATATGAGCCAGGCCGTGCGCACCGGGGTGATGCAAAATTTCCGTAGCGGCCATATCACCGTATTGGTTGCCACCGACGTAGCCGCCCGCGGCATTGACGTGGACGATGTGGACGCGGTGATTAATTTTGACCTGCCCCAGAGCTTTGAATACTACGTGCACCGCATCGGCCGCACCGGCCGGGCGGGCAGGCAGGGCGTTTCGCAAACACTGGTTTGCAACGGCAAGCAGATGGCCACCCTAAAAGCGCTGATGCGCTTTACCGGCAGCGCTATAAAGGAGCGCCGCCTGCCCACGGGCGAGGACATGATGGCGCGCGCCGTGGCAAAGCAGGCTGAAGAATTGCAGCCCAAACTGCAACAGCCCTGCGGCAAGGCCGCCCAGATGCTGGTAAAACGCCTGCTGGGCGAAGAGGGCTGCGGCATAACCGCCCAGCAGGTGGCCCAAACCCTGGCCGAAAAACTGCTGGGGGGAGACGAGCAGTTTGCCAGCCTTTTGGATGTTGCCGATTTTGGCGACAGAAAGGGCGCGTACCCCGCAAAACCCGGCGGCCTTGCAAACGGCAGCCTATGCCCCATGGTAACGGTTACCGCCAGCATTGGCCGCAGCGCCCGTATCACCCCCAACCACCTGGTGGGTACCCTGGCCGAACTGCTGGAAATACCCGGCAGCGACATAGGCAAAATTGAAATACGCGACGAGAGCACCAACATTGGCCTTAGGGAAAACGACGCCTACGCCCTGATACAGTATGCAAAACCCATCCGCATCAAGGGGGCCGTTGTCTCATTTGAGGTACTGCCAAAAAAGCGCCGCCCCTATGCCCCGCCCGTAAGGGGCAAAAAGGCCGGGGGGCCGGCCGCCAAAGGGCGCCGCAGCCCCCGGTAAAAGATACGCAAGTTGTAAAGGGGCCTTAAATAGACCGCCAATTGCCAACAGGCTGAAAACGGCAAAGCCGCCAATAGCCTGCGAATAAGCTATGCGCGGGCCACAAGCCTACGGGAAGGGAATTGGTTATGGCAAAAATTCAGTGGAAAGGCGGGGCGCTTTTGGCCCCGGTGCCGCCCGTGCTGGTTACAACCGGCACCCTGCAGAACCCCAATGTGTGCACGGTAGCCTGGTGCGGCATGTTAAGCACAAAACCACCCAAAACCTATATCTCGCTGCGCCCCACCCGCCTTTCTCACCAAATGGCAACCGAGCAGGGCGAATTTGTGATAAACCTGCCCACCAGCGCCCTGATACGCGCGGTGGACCGCTGCGGCGTGGTAAGCGGCCGGGACGAAAACAAGTTTGAAACCTGCCGCCTCACCGCCGAGGCTGCCTCGGCCCTGGCCGCCCCCACCCTGGCTGAAAGCCCCCTCTCGGTGGAGTGCCGCATTGAGCAGGTGATTCCCCTGGGCAGCCACGACATGCTGCTGGCCGAAATTGTGGCCGTGGATGTGGAAGAGGGCCTGCTGGACGCAAAAGGCCGCCTGTGCCTTGCCAAGGCGGGCCTTGCCTGCTATGCCCACGGGGAATATTTTGCACTGGGCAAACAGATTGGCCGCTTCGGCTTTTCGGTACGTAAAAAAAAGAAGCGCCCGCAAAACGGGGGCCCCAAACGCAAAAAACAGAATGAGATGGAGAAAAAATAGCAAATGATTACTGTGAGCGACGTAAGCCTGAGTTATGGCACCGATGTGCTGTTCACCAGAACCAACCTGCTGTTTACACCCGGCAACTGCTACGGCATCATCGGGGCAAACGGCGCGGGCAAATCCACCTTTTTAAAAATCCTGTCCGGCACACTGGAACCCAGCACCGGCGAGGTGATTGTGGCGCCGGGCATCCGCATGTCGGTGCTGGAGCAAGACCAGAACAAATACGACGCCTTCCCCGTGCTGGAAACGGTGTTCATGGGCAACGCACGCCTGTACGAAGTGTTAAAGCAAAAGGATGCGCTGTACATGAAGGAGGATTTTTCCGACGAGGACGGCGTGCTGGCCGGGGAGCTGGAGGCCGAATTTGCCGAGCTG
>CAZKBM010000054.1:0-22847 GCA_964550985.1 uncultured Oscillospiraceae bacterium | reverse complement strand
ACGAAAGGGGAAAAGTAATGGAACCACCCCTGTTGGGATGATTCCATTATACGTGGACTATGGAATTTTGTTGCATTGGCATATGCAAGCAAAAGGATTTCTTTCTTTGCAGGACGCCGTCGGCGAATTCAAACGGCGAACAGGCAAAAACATGACCTATCACGCTTGCAGTAACGCACAGGAATTGTTTCATCTGGCCCAAAAGGATTGGGACGCCATGCTGGTTTTTTGGGCCGGTGCGGAAGGAATGGAGATCGCCAACGGCGCAAGGCAGGCAAACAGCAAAACGCCGCTCGTATGGATATCAGACGACCGGGCTTTGCCACGCACAGCTATAGACTCAAGGCAAAGCATTTCTTTGTCAGAAGATCACAAAAGAGGACATTGCCGCGGCACTGATCAGTATTATCAAGCCACAAAAGATGAACGCGCCTTGAAGTTGGCAAAATATATTCGTTTTGGCACAGACACAGAAAGGGAAATATGGATGCTCAAGTACGAGCTGACATTTGAGGATATTGAGTGGGCTGCGCTATGTATTGCCTCTATTGGCAAGCAGGAAATAGTTTTTAATGGGAAGTATCATGAGTTACCTAATGAACAGCAATTATTTCTTGAACGTTTTTATCATTAGGACTTCGGGTCATCCAAAAAATGGTGGAAGAGAATCAGGGTCTCATTGCAATTGAGACCGACAAAATCCAATTTAGGATCCGGCTGGCGTTGGCGCTGAAATAATGAGAAGCATAAGGTGAAACAGAGTAATGAAAACGATGGAAAAGATAAAGGTAGAGCACCGGATTGCGATTGTTGACGATGACCGTTTGTTTGCCGACCAACTGGCCACCATGGTGGTTGGGCTATATGCGCGTCATGAAGTTGCCCATACGATACACCGTTATGGTTCTGCCAACGACTTGTTGGAGGCCCTGCAGACGGGGTGCCAGTATGACATCATGTTCCTGGATATTGTTATGGGTGATCTGAACGGGATATCGCTTGCAGAAAAGATACGTGCCATGGGCATACAGGCAATCATTGTATTTGTCACTTCCACAAAAGAGTATGCGCTGGAGGGCTACCGTGTGCTGGCCCTGCAATACCTGCTGAAACCCGTGCAGGAGACGGAACTGGAGGCGCTGTTTGAAACGGCGTACGCCTTGATCAAAAGCAGAAGGAGCGGCGGCTCCCTGCTCATCCACACCAGGCAGGACTACCGGCGCATCCCCTACGATGAAATTGAGTATATTGAGCAGGTGAACCGCAAAGCGGTGGTGCACACCTTCACAAAGACGCTGGGCAGTGATAGGACGCTGCGCGAGCTTCACCAGACGCTGCCCCAAAATATTTTTCTCCGCTGCCACCAGGGGTATGTGGTCAACCTGCAGCAGGTGGCTTCGTTGAGCGCGTCACATCTGAAACTTCGAAACGGGACCAGCCTTCCCGTTAGCCGCAGCCACGCAAAAGAAATGAAGATTGCGTTTTTTGACAGGCATTTCGCAGATGGGGCCAAATGAAATTCCTGATACTGATCTTCCATAGAAATGATGAACCCATTTCTATGGAAGGCGGCAACAAAATGACGTTGCCGCGCGTCTCATGCAAAAATTCTGTCAAAAATTTAGACCCATTTTCGACGAATTATTGGATGAGAGCCCAAATGGTTTTGACCGACACCACAAAGAGGGCGCCCACTGCCACAAAAAGGTTGCCGCACACCGGACATATCGTCCAGTGTGCGGCAACCTTTTTTGACAAAGCCCCCCTGCTGGGGGATATTTATTCCTTCTCTGCGCCGGGAAGCCCCTATTCGTGCGGTTCCTATTGAAGCGACTCGCCCAGCCAAGGCGCTTCCCCCTTCCGAGCCTCTTCCACTTGGTGGTCCCGGATGATCAGGCACCGATCGCAGTACTGCAAAACGCTGTGCCTGTGTGTGATGATGATGCAGGTTGGGCGTGGCTGGTTTTTTCGCAGATGCTGCAAAACAGCGGTCTCGGTGGCCTCGTCCAGGGCGCTGGTGGCCTCGTCCAAAATCAGCAGCGGTGCCTCCTTAATCAGTGCCCGCGCAATGGCGATACGCTGTGCTTGTCCTTCGCTCAGGCCCTGGCCACGCTCCCCAATATAGGTGTCCAGCCCGTTTTCGGTGCTTCTCACAAAATCCTCTGCGGCCACCACCCGCAACACCTCCCACATCTTCTCCTCGGTGGCGTCTTGCTGGCCGGTGCGCAGGTTGTAGGCAATGGTGCCGCTGATGAGGGTGTTTCCCTGGGGCACATAGCTGATATAGTGCCGCGCCCCGGCATTGACCGGGACGCCGGCAGTATCGCCGCTTGAGAGGGTGATGACGCCGCTTTGGGGCTGGTAATAGGAGAGAATCAGGCGCACAAGGGTGGTTTTTCCAATTCCAGAATGCCCCGTCAGGGCCACAAATTGCCCTGGCTCAATGGTCAGGCTGGCGCCGGTAAAAATCAGTTCATCTCGGTACCCAAACAAGACGTTTTCCATCTGCAACGCCAGTGGGCCGGGCGCCATCGCCGGAACGCACATATCCTCGGGGGGCAGGGCCTCCAGCTCCCGGATGCGCCCGGATGAGGCCAGGATGGACACCAGACGGGGCACCAGCTGCGACAGCCCGGCAAAAGGTGCCTGCACCTGCCCCACCAGAGATTGAAAGAGCAGCAGGGTGCCCATTGTAATGGCCCCGACAGAGAGTTGGAGAGAGGCGTACGCCAGCACGGCAACATAAGTGCCCTGGAAAACCAGTTGAAGCAGCATGTTGGCGGTGGAGTTGATAATCTGGCGTCGACGAATCCAGTAAAGGCGCTGGTTACGCAGGGTCAGAAGACGCTGGCTTGCCTCATCCTGCCCCTCAAACGCCTTCACCACCAATACGTTTTCTAGGCTCTCTTGCAGCTCGGCGCGGTAGGCGCTCTCGCTCTCCTGCACTTTGACTTGCACCCGCTTGCTCATTCGCCCGGCAAAAAAGCTGACGACAGCGGTGATGGGCCCTAGGATCAGGACAAAAAGGGAAAAGCTAAAATCCACGTAGGCCAAATAAATGAAGGCCGAGACGAATGAAACCACCAGAGAGATGATGGTGGGGATGACCTCGGACACACCGCCGGCCACCGCGTCCGCGTCGCTGGTCAGCCGGGTAAGGATATCACCGCTGTGGTATTGGCTGACGTCCTGGTAGCAGGAATTCAGTACGGATTTATAGATTTGGGCGCGGATGCCGAAGGCAAACCGTTCGTTGATCAGCGAGGTGGCTATGCTGGTATATAACCGGATGCCCAGGGAGATAACCGTTATGGCAACATACCAAAGAACGTTCCCCATAACCGGCTGGGAGGCGGTGGCATTGTCCAGAATTTCCTTGGTGAAGTAGGCCAGGCCGATGGCGCTGATGGATGCCAGCGAGTTTAAGACGGTGAGCAAAACGATTTGCGGCAAATAGGGCCGAATGTGGCGGCCAAGCCATTTCATGAACACCAGTTGGTTGCGCCAGTCTTTTAGAAAAGCAATCAGTTTTCGCACCGCGGCGCCCCTTCCCGATTTCTGCTTTTGTCTCAGTGCGGGGCTGGTAACGGGCGGCTTGCCATTTGTGCCTGGCCGTCTTATCATTATTCTTCCAGAAGACCAAAGTTCGCCAGATGTGCCATATACCCCTCCACGTCACGATGCAGCACATCTTCTTCCACACGGTATTCTTCGGCCAGAACGGCTAGCAGGTCATCCATCTGGCGCTCCTCTTTCAAAAGCGCCAGCAGCCGGGCCCCCGTTTCGTTGATGCTGAAAGGGCGAAAGCCCGCTTCGCAATCGGCACATGCAAACAGGGCAAACATCTGCCCCCCGGTCCGCACGATTTTATATTTGGCTTTCAGACGCATGGAGCCCTCCATTGGTTGTCTGCGCTGCCGGAATGGTGTATAATATATTTGTTTGTAAATTGCCCACGGGCGGCAATCCGCTATCAGTATATCAGATTGCCCTGCCTGCCGCAACAGGGGAAAACCATGAATACTCCATACAACCTGTTCATCGTGGATGATGATGTAGATGTACAGAACATCAACCAAAAGTACTTCGAAAAGAAGGGCTTTTCGGTGCGCTTGGCGCCCCATGGAGCCCAGGCGCTGAAGGAGCTGGCGAATTTTGCCCCCCACTGCATTCTGCTGGACGTGATGATGCCCGGTATGGACGGGTTTGTTCTGTTGGAGGAAATACGCAAGAAAACGGCGGCGCCGGTGCTGTTTTTAACCGGGCGAGTGGACGAGGCTTCCAAGATAAAGGGCTTGCTACTGGGCGCCGATGATTATGTGACAAAACCCTACAGCCTGCCGGAGTTGGAAGCCCGCATCATCGCCAATATCCGCCGGCATACGGCAACGGTGACGGAGAATGTGCTGCACTTTCCCCCGCTTGAAATCAACATCGAGGCACACAAGGTATCCTGTGAGGGAACCCCATTGAACCTGACCAATCAGGAGTATGATATTTTATACCTGCTGGCCACCAACAAGGGAGAGCTGGTCACTTTTGAAGACATTGGCACCAGGCTGTGGAACCATTATATTCCCACAAACCGCAGCTCGGTGATGATGTGCATGTCCCGCTTGCGCAGAAAGATGGAGATGTTCAGCGGCATGTCCAATATGGTGGAAACCGTGTGGGGCAAGGGGTATCGCTTTGTGTTTCGGGGGCACGCCGAATGAAACATAAAGCGACCTATCAGCCACCCGATATCGGCACAGTGGAGGAGCTGAGCGCCCGGCTGCTCGTGGCCAACCAGCAGTTGGAGGAGGCCAATACCCGGCTGCGTCTCTCGGAGGAGCAGCGCCGTGAAATGCTGACCAATATCTCCCACGACTTACGTTCCCCGGCGGCGGCGCTGCGCAGTTCGGTGGATTACCTGTTCACCTGCGAGATGGACGACGACAACGCGGCCCTTGTGCTGGAGGTTATGGACAGGCGGCTTGCCGTTCTGGAGCATTTGATTGATGAGCTGCACTACCTGATGACCATAGAACTGCCCGGGTTTGCCATACGCCCCGAGACAATGGACATACCCGCTTTTTTAGAGGGATATCTGGTGGAAAAACAGACAGAAGCCGACTATGCAAAGCGCCGCCTGGCGCTGGATTTGCAAATGAGTGCCGTTCAGACATGGCCGCTGGATGTAGCCCGCATGGTGCGTGTGCTGGACAACCTGTTTGACAATGCGCTGCGCCACACGGCGGCGGGGGGCACCATTGTCTTGGGCGGGCGGCTGCTGGAGGAAAAACCCAGCCCGGTGCTGGAAATTACAGTGCGGGATGATGGCTGCGGTGTGCCGGCTGAAATGCTGGAAGAAATTTTTGAGAAAACCAAGACCGTGTCCGTGGCCCGCACACCCGGCCAACACCCCACCAGTGGCCTCGGGCTGTCCATCGTTCGGGGCATTGTGGAAAAGCACGGCGGCACAGTGCGGTGCCAAAGCCAGCTGGGGCTGGGCAGCGCCTTCATCATCCATTTGCCGCCAGCCTGCCCGCAGGGTTAAGCGGCCGCGGCATCGCCCGCCTGCTAAGGCCACTTGGCAAATTTTGCCACCGTGGCATAGCCCGTGCCGTCACCACCGGTGATGTAGTGGGGGCCGCAGCGTACCCATGCATGGGCGCGCATGGCGCCCTCATCGCTTTTTCCCACGCCCAGGTAAAGCGAGCTGGAAAGGCCCCGGGCACAGAGCAGTCTTTGGGCCACCAGCGCCCGCACAAAGCACCTGCTCTGCCAGGGGGTGCGGTTGGCCACCCGCTCCACCCGGTCCTGTATCCAGTAAGCGTCCTGCCGCTGCTCCAAGGTCAGGACGACATCCAGCGGGGTCTCCTGTCCCTTTTGGCCAAAGCGCGGCTGTAGCGTTTTTACTGGCACAAACTTCAGCAAAAACCGGTAGTAGCCCGCCAAAAACAAGGCCTGCAATGTCATGGCCCTGCGTGGATTGTATCGGATAAAATTGTACAGCAACCGAAACATGGCTCTCATTCCTCAATAGAGATAAAACCCAGCCGTGCAATGCTTTCAAGAAAGGCTACCGTACTGGCATGGCACTCTGCCTCGTCCACGTTGTATATAATGAGCAGTTCCTGCACAATGCCCTCTATGGTGGCACCGTCTTTTAGAAAATCCCAGATGCTGTTGGCGGCCCCCTTGAGCATGAAATACTTGCCGCTTTCGAAGTCGATCATCACCTTTTCACCGGCAAGGTCGGTCACGTCGAGATGCTTCAAAACCCGGACAGTTCGTGTGTCTTGCGGCATGGAAACCACTCCCTTTATGAATAATACGTCAAATCATCTTCAATATACTATATCGTATTGGCAATTTCAATGAAAGGCACCCCTTCAATGAGCAATGGAAAAAAAGTGTATCGCCTGTTCGGCCTGAATGTCGCATCAGAGGTTCCGCTGCCGGAGGCCCTGCCTGCTCTGCCCGGCGCAGGGGCGGATGTGCATGTTCGGCTGGGCAAGCTGCCCGAAGATATCCGCGCAGCCACAACGGAAAAAGAGTGGTTCGGGGTGCGGGAGAGGGAATTGTGGTTTCGCAGCCCCTATGCCTTTTACCACGTGCAGAATGGCAGCAGCATTGTGATAGAACCGTTTGCGGGCACCACCGAGACGGAATTGCGCCTATTTTTGCTTGGCAGCGCCATGGGCTTTTTGATGATACAAAAGGGGTGGTACCCGGTGCATGGGGGGGCGGTGGTGCTGGGCGGCAGGGCCATCATCCTCACAGGGGACACCGGGGCCGGCAAAAGCACACTCACCTCAGCCATTGTGGAAAGGGGCTTTCCGTTTTTGGCGGATGACGTCTCGGTGCTCATCCTGCAAAACGGGAATCCGATGGTGCTGCCGGCCTATCCCCAGCGCAAATTGTGCCGGGATGCCGCTTTGGAGCTTGGGTACAGCCTACAGGAGCTTGTGCTCATCAGCGCCGAGCGGCAAAAATATGCCATTCAAAAGCCGGGCGGCTGGTGCGACGAACCCATGCCGCTGGGCTGTGTGGTGGAGATTGTTCCCGGCGATGAAGAAAGCCCCGCCGCAACGCGGGTTGTGGGACATGAGAGCATGGGAATTTTCATGAAAAACCTGTACCGCAGTTTTATTTACAGCTACCTGGGGCTGCGCCCGGCCTGCATGAAAGATCTGCTAAACATTATTGCGGCCACCCCCATTTACCGCCTGTCCCGTCCGAATGGGCTGGCACACATCGGGGAGATCGTGCAGCTTCTGCAAAAGCTGGACATAGCGCAATAACACAGCATTTCACCCCACCCGCTTTTGTGCGGTGGTGACGGTACAGAAAACTGGCAACAATAAAGCACGCGCAGCTGCGCGTGCTTTATTTACTTTCCCACTTGAGCGGGCAGGACAACACCATAAACTCAGGAGCAATCACAGATAAAAGATGGAAACCCATGCGCATATGAACCGAGATCCTCTTGCGCCCCCGGCAATAGATCATATAGCGTGGCGCTCACCGGCAGCGATTCGATTTCGGGCTCTATCCATAATTCTTTCACTGATTCTTTCATTTTTCTGCCTCCTAGAAAATTTAACTCGGCACATGTTACGGCCTGCAAAGCATTGATCATTGATCAGGAGTAATACAAAGGGTCACAGTTCAAATAATACATATCCGGTTCTTTGCCGGATCGAGAAGTCCAAGCGGTCTCGTTGATATCGAGCTCCTCGATTTTGGGGGATTCCCATTTCTTTTGTTCTTCCACTTCGCTACTCCTTCTTGTTCCCTGCGAACAGTATATTTCCCAAGTGCTTTTTTACTAAATTTTATAGTACAATACTATACCGAAGGCACCTGATTTTCAAGCAATCTATCAAAAATGATAGATTTTTTTGGGGCTACGCTTGCCACTGGTGGTTCCCCAAAAAAGTGCCTGCCGCATAGATGTAAAGCAACGGCCTGCATGCGACCAGGGTCTCTTCGTCCAAATGGGCACAGAGCTGTTTCAGCATCTGCCGCACCTTCTGCTCATCGGCCATCCTCAGCATCTCCGGCGAAAGGCAGACACGCTCCAGCTCTGCTTGCACCCGCGGCCAAGCTGACTGCAAACGCTCAACCGAGTCAGCGCTCTGCCTGCCACGCGGGGCCATTTCTGCCAAAATTTCTTTTGGAAGCAGATCTTCCAGATACACCCGCACCAGTCGGCGTGTGCTGGGGGTGGGGTCGCAACTGCAAAAGCACTCCATCGGCAGGCCCAGGCAAAATTCAATGATCCGGATGTCTCTGGTTACGTCCAGGGTTTGCATGCCGTAGCGCAGGGAAAAACGGGTCTCCGTGTCACTCACATGGGCCAGTGATATCATGTCATACACATAGCTGTTTTCCCGCTGGAAGGTGGAGGCGGGCAGTACATGCCGGTCTCGCTCCAGGCGGCGGTCTCTGGCAGAGAGCCCCGCCTGCAACGCAAAATGTCGGTTGACCGGTGCCTGCTTCAGATAGTCGCCGCACAAAAGGCGTTTGAGCCAAAGCGGGCGCATTTCTTCCAGTAGGTAGCGCAGAATGCGCCGGCGGCCCACCTGAACGGTGCGGGAGTAGGCGTACAGCCCTTTCCAAAACCGGTTGAACTGTCCCTGCAGCAAAACCGTTGTCAGATAGGTTTCCATGCTCCCACGAGAAATGGTTACGTTCCCATACTGTCCGCTGAGCATAATTCTACAGCCGTCGTGTGCAGCTTCTGCCATCAGCGCATCAATCCACCCAAGGTTGGTGGTGGATTTCATTGGGAACATCCCGTATGGCATGAGCTTTCCCAAACTGAGTACGCCGTTGCACTGCGGGGTGGAGAGGAAGTGGGGCACAATATTCGGGTAGATGCCACACAGGCGCAGCACTCCCTCGCTCTCGTTAAAGGCCTGTCTTGCGGTGTTTTGTTTCCGAAAAGCCTTGATGGGCACATGGGTATAGGCATACAACTGCTTGTTCCGCGCGGCCAAAAGCGGTGCGGCATAGGCCGCCACGCTGCTTGAATCTAAACCGCTGCTCTGGTGGATGGCCACCTCTGCGTTCGTCCGCAGCATCTGGCGGGTGCATAGCTCCATCAGCTCCCGAAAGCGGGCTTTGTATTCCTGGTCGCTGCCCAGGCGAAGCGGCTGAACCTGTTCTCTGGTCCAATAGGCCACCGAGTGCGAGCTCGCCGGGGTAAACACCTGGTAGTGGGCGGCCTCCACACGGAACACGCCTTTATACGGGGTGCTGGTGGTATCTGTCAAAATGGTGTAGGTGTTGAGGGCCAGAAATAAGGCCATCCAAGTCTCGTTCAGCTGGGGCTGGGCTGCCATACCGGCATACATCGGCTCCACCAGGGTGGAAAAATAAACCGTTTCGCCCTGCCTGTAGTAATACAGGCTGCGCGAGATGGTGTGGTCAGCCCCCAGAATCAATCGGTTCTGCCCAAAATCGTAAATGGCATAGGCATAGCTGCCGTAGATGTGTTTGGGCGCGTCATCGCGCCACCGCTTGTACCCAAGATAAAACAGACGCCCGTCCGGTATGTCGTGCTCGCCCGGGCACAGCTGTTCAATCAGTTCATCGCGGTTGCACAGGTACACATCGGCGGCGAAAAAAAGCCCGGCCTCCTCATCCAGAATGGGCATCGGCTCGTTTTGGGCCTGCGGGGTAATGTATTGCAGGCCGCAGCCCATAGCGGCGTTGGCATGGGTTTGGCAGGCAATTCTGTCCAGACAAAAGCCCTCAAACGGCTTTTGCATCGAGCGTATAACACCGGGAGGCACGTCCTGGCCGGATAGATTGACACATCCCCAGATAGCCGGCATAGGCCACACTCCTCACTTCGCAAAAAAGTCTTCCTGGGCGGCAAACCATTCCTCCACCATCGAAAAATTGATGCTGTTCTCATAGGTCCAGCCCACGTTGGAAACCAGCTTGCCCTCTGCAAAGCGGGCATAAGTGGGGGTGCCTTCCAGTTCATAGGTCTTTTTGAAAAGCACCCAGGCATCTGCATCCTTATGCAGCATCACAACATTTAGCAGATACACTTTGTCTGCAATACCGCGCTGTTGCGCATATTCAATAAAAGGGCGCTCTAGCGCTGCGCAGTTGGAGCAGCTGGGCCGCGTGATTAAAACAATAAATTCCTCTTTGGCAGCCACCTTGGCTTTGAAAGAGTCCACCGTCAGGGAATCAAAATAAAAGTAGGATTCACTATACGTGGCGTCCATCTCCTTCGTATGCTGTTTCAGCTGCCAGAGCCAGATGCCCAGAACAAGGTTACACACCAGTGACAAGAGCAAGGCCACCGCTAGGATGGCGGCCGCACGGCCCCGGCGGACTTGGGGTTTTGCCGACATGGCTTGCACCTCGCTTCCAGGCGTGTCAGTTTCCTTTTTCATAACTATATCTCCCTTCACTTATATATCACAATATGGCTATATATTTCTGTATGATGCAACCATTGCGCCTCCGGTTTCTTGCCTTGCACCCTTGGCCGCATATTTTGGCTGGGGCATCGCCGGATTGCTTTTTTTACCCATCCCATCTTTTTGACCCATTCCACCTAAAGTGTTAATACTATACAGGAAACCCAATAGGGGCGCAAGCCGACATTGGCCCAAAGAGGCGAAAAAAACGCAACAAAACCATAACAAATATGTTATAATATATTTTTTGCATTTTGGTGGTGTTTGATGATATAATGCAGTCGAAATGATATCTGCCGGGCTGCCATCTGCCGACGTTTGCCATTTCGGTGGCTGCCTTTGGCCGGAAAGCCGCCGTGAACACCGACAGAGGGGTGGCGCTAAGCCACCTGATTTTATGCCGTGTATATATCGACGGCGTATTGACGAGATGAAGAGCCGGCAGACCTTGGGGAAGCGCAGGTGAGAGGGAAACATGAAGTTGTGCTTTACCGCTTCTTCGGGAGGGCATTTTGAAGAGCTCTCTTGCCTACAGTCCATTGCGCAGATGCATGAGACTTTTGTTGTGACGGAAGGCTCCGACCTGCAGCCGGACACCGGCCCCGATTGGGCCGCCCGTACGTATTATGTTCCACAGATCAACCGCAGAGAGCCCCTGTTTCCTCTCCACTTTATCCGCCTGTTTTTTACGTCCTGGTGCATTATGCGAAGGGAAAAGCCAGACTGCGTCATCTCCACGGGTGCGCTGGCGACCTATCCTGTGTGCCTCATCGCACGGCTGATGAAGAAAAAAATAATATACATCGAATCCTTTGCCCGTGTGGATAACCCCTCCCTGACGGGACGTATGATGGCGCCCCTGGCCAACCTTTTTATTGTCCAATGGGAAGAGATGCTTCAGTTTTATCCGAACGCGGTGTATACAGGGGGCATCTTTTAGCGGGGAGAGAGGCCGTTGCGGCAGGGAGCAAAGGATATGATATTTGTCACGGTGGGAACACAAAAATTCCCTTTTAATCGACTGCTAGAAACGATAGACGACCTGGTGGGAAGCGAGAAGCTGCCGGAAGAAGTATTTGCACAAACGGGGCAGTCCACCTATCTGCCAAAGCACTACGAATACAGCAACTTTCTGCCCAAAGACGTGTTTGCTGAAAAGATTGGCCAGTGCAGTCTCGTAATCACCCACGGCGGCGTGGGCGCCATCACCGCCGCCCTGAAATGGGGCAAGCCTGTGATTGTGATTCCGCGCCTGTGTAAATACGCCGAGCATGTGGACGACCATCAGCTTGAGATTGCAAACACCTTTGCGCGTATGCGGCTGGTTTTGGTGTGCGGCGAGGACGACCGCCTGGACGCGGCCATTGAAGAAAGCCGGCATTTTCGGTTTGAAAAATATGTTTCTCAGCGAAGCCGTCTGTTGGATGTGGTTCAGGAGTATCTAAAGGGAGTGGAGAATTTTGATTAAAAACATGTGGGTGAATTTCACTCTGGAAAATATCGCGTCCATATTCCTCCGAAAGAGCAAATACATCATCCTGTTTACTCTGGTTTTGGCTTTGGGGGCGGGCTTCTACGGCTACCAGAACAGGCGCAACACCTATATTGCCAGTACATCCTTTTATGTTTTCAGCAACCCAAACTACGTCTACGACGCCTCGGTGAATCTGACTGGTGCAGAGCTGACACAGGCCAAGAACATGGTGGACAGCTACACGCAGATACTCAAAAGCCGCTCGTTTCTAGAGAAGGTGTTGCAGGAGAGCCAGCTGCCTTATAGCGTGGAGCAGTTGCGCGAAGCCATTTCCACCAAAGCGGTGGCAAACACTGCGGTTTTCATGGTGACAGTCTTCGACGAAGTGCCCGAAAATGCGATGCACATTGCCAACCTGATTGCAGAATTGGCCCCGGATGAGATTTACCGGATCGTGAAAGCCGGTGGGATAGAGGTGGTAGATTACGCCGTGCTGCCGGTGAGCCCCTATGCCTCCACCAGCGTGGCGAAATATGCCTTGGTTGGCGGCGGGGCCGGGCTGCTGCTGTCCATAGCTTGGTTTATGCTGCGGGGTCTTAGCGACACGACACTTCGGCGGAAAAGCGATGTGGAACGGCTGTTCAACATCCCCATCTTGGGAGAAGTGCCCCAAATGAACCCCGCCAAGAAACGGGAGGCAATTCAAAAAGTGCTGGAGCCGGATGCGCCTTTTGCCATCCGGGACGCATACAGCAGCATCTGCATGAATTTGCGTTTCCTCGCAAAGGGGGAAAAGTGTCCGGTGTATGCAGTGACGAGCGCCATCCCGTGCGAGGGGAAAACCCTCAACAGCATCAATCTGGCCATCTCCTTCGGGCTCACCGGAAAAAAGGTGTTGCTAATCGACGCCGACATGCGCAAAAGCAGCCTGTCTGATGTTTTGGGCATCCCGCCCGGGGGCGGGAGCGGACTGAGCCAGTATCTGGCCGGCATGGATGACCAGGTGCAAATTGTAGAAACGCACGGCATTCACGTTTTGCCTGCCGGGCAACTGCCCCCCAACCCGAATGAACTGCTGATGTGCCCGCGCTGCAAGGAGATGTTTGATGATTGCAAAAAACGATTTGACGTTATTGTTGTGGACACATCCCCGATGGGCATTGTGCCGGATGCGCTGGGCCTTGTGGAATATGTCACGGCGTATCTGCTGATTGTGCGTGAACATTTCTCCAAGTTTGACTACGAGGAAAAGGCCATCGTGAAGATGGAGCAGGTGGATGCCGAAATTTGCGGCTTTATCTACAACGGCGTCAGCATCAAAGAGGATTCCTATTATGAATATCAGAAGGCCTACCAACCAGACTGAGGCGGCGCTTTGCGCAGGGGATAGACCATGCTGGCCATAGACTTTCACGCGCATATATTGCCTGAGATGGACCACGGCTGCGAGGACTTACAGCAGGCTCTGGCCCAGCTGGCCCTGGCCAAAGAGGCGGGGGTGGAAATTGTTGTGGCCACCCCACATTTTTACCCGCAGAATGAAACGGTGGCCAGCTTTTTGCGGCGGCGCAAGATAGCCATGAGCCGGCTGGCAAAGGCACGAGGCGGCGGGGTGCAGCTGCACGCGGGCGCCGAAGTGCTTCTGTGCCCACGGATGGAAAAAATGGAGGGCGTGGAATGTCTCTGCATAGAAGGCACCCATACCCTTCTGGTTGAAATGCCCCTTGCCGTCCGTTTTGACCTGGTGCTGACACATACGGCGGCGGCACTGAAGCAGAAGGGCTTGCAGGTGGTTTTGGCCCATGCCGAGCGTTACCGCCGCAGTGAAACGGAAAAACTGCTGAAAGCTGGTATACCGGTTCAAATCGACGCTGATTATTACCGGTCGATTCGCAAAAAGCAGGACGTGGGCTTTTATTTGAGACAGGACGCGGTGGTGGCTCTGGGAAGCGATATCCACGGCTTGGGGCGGCATTACCAGCAGTATGCCGTGGCGGTGCGTAAACTGGGTGTGAACGCACCGCTGATTATGAAGAGAGCCGGACGGCTCATTGGAGTGGGGAGCTGAGAGAACTTGCCTGATTTGAGTGTGATTGTGCCCGTGTACAACAGTGAAGCCTATCTCAGGCGCTGCCTGGATTCACTGGTGGGCCAGACATTGAAAAGCCTTGAAATTGTGTTGGTAGATGATGGCTCCACCGACTCCTCCCCCGCCATCATGCAAGAATATCTGGATAAATATGCAGGCAGGTTCACGCTCATCACCAAGGAAAACGGGGGGCAGGGAAGCGCCAGAAACCTTGGCATTCGGCAATGCACAGGCGACTACATAGGCTTTGTGGACGCGGATGACTCTGTGCTGCCGGACATGTATGAGGCGATGTATTCACAGGCGGTAGAGAGTGGCAGCGATTTCGTGGAATGCCTGTACCGCGGGATAGAAGAGGGGCCGCACGGCGTGAAAGAAAGGCCGATGCGGGGCAATGCCCGCGCCTACAAGAGCAACCGGGAGATGTTCATCGACACCCAGGTTTCGCCGTGTACGAAGATTTTTCGCAGAGAGGTTCTTTTGAAACAGAACATCGCCTTTCCAGAGGGGCTAATCTACGAGGATACCGCCTTTTTTATCAAAACCATTCCCTTCATCCAAAAAAGCAGCTTTGTAAACCGGAGCCTTTACCAGTACATTCTGCACGCTAATTCCACGATGACAGGCAATAGGGGTTGCCGTGTGGGGGATATTTTCCCCGTACTGGAGGATATCCTGGATTTTTTCAGGGCGCAGAGCCTCTTTGAAGAATATGAGAGCGAGCTTGAATATTTCTGTGTCAAGATTCTGTTTTGTAGTTCGCTCAGCCGCGTTGGCCGGATGCCCGACAAGACGCTAAAAAATGAGTTGTTGGACAAGACGTTTGCGTGGGTAGACGGCCATTTTCCACGTTACCGGTACAATCCATATCTTGAAGGCAGGGCTTTGGGCTGGTACATAAAGTGTATGAGACGCCGCTACAGCGGGCCGTTGGCGTGGGCGCTGGGGAAAGTAATGAAGGGCTGAGGGGCTTTGCGGTATTGGGCCGGGGAATGGAAAAAAGGTGTTTTTATGCAACAAATGGACGCAAGGCCAGAAAGCAAATACCTGAATCCCCTGCTGGTGCGGCGGGGGCCTGTTTCGGTGGAATGGCTGGCGGTATTGTTTTTGGTGGTCTATTTTATTGTGCCGCAATACTTTGGCATCCCCTTTCCCTTGTTTGATTTCACCATACTTCGCATGGTGCTGATGCTGGCGGTGGGCATTCTATTGTTTGACCTCAGCCGCAGGGAGGACTTTTTCAGACTGATGCGCCGGGTGCCTTTTTGGCTGCCCCTGCTGCTCTATTTGTTTGTAACCCTATACACGATGCTGCTGCGGATCGATTTCAAAGCCTTTTTGAATCCTGCCATCGAGCTTATTTCCTTTTATATCCTGATCTATTTTGTTCATTCCGTGCTGGGCGTAAAAAAAACACTGAAAATTCTTGTGGCTTTTTCCTACATTCTTGGCGTTCTTGGCATTTTGGAATATCTGATGGGGCGTTCTCCCTTCTCTTATCTGGAAACCATCCCGGGCCTTTACACCGGCATTTTCATCCGCTCAGGCTCTTACAGAATCATGGGGCCTGCACTCCATTCGCTGGGGTATGGGCTGATGCTGATCACCTGCTTTGCCGTGGCCGCACTGGACACCGAGCGCAACGAAATTAACCTGCTGAAGCGCCCACTGCTGAACCTGCTATTGGCCGTCAATGTGTTTTTAACCGGGTCGCGCTCTACACTGGGCGTTTTTCTCTTAGAAATTGTTTTGCTGTTCCTGTTTTCTCCCTCCGCCAGCAAAAAGAAATTTGCCGTGGGGGGAGGGATTCTGGTGGGGCTGCTGGCCGTCTTTTTGGTGGCCCTGCCGGAAACCCCCGTGGCCCAAAATGTAATGCTGCAGATGACCAGCGTTGCGGATGAGGTGCTGGGCACCGAATACGCGGTGCAATACGGGGCGGATGTTTCCAGCCTGGAGGGCAGCAGCAATTACCGCGAGCAGCTGGTCCACATTTTTGGGCTGGAATGGCTGAACCCATTGCTGGGCATCGGGCGCTCCAGAAACCTTGCGGTGGAGATAAACGGGACCTACATCTATTCCGTGGACAGCTTCTACATTGCTGAATTTGTGCGCTACGCCTGGCCCGGATTCATCACCTATGTGGTGTTCATCCTGTGCTACCTTTTCTCCATGCTGCGTGCCGCCCTTCAAAAAGGAGCGGGTATTTACAAAGCCTTATTTATTGGGGCCGTTTGCTATTTTATCAACCTGCTCTGGCTGGACTCCTTGCAGACGCTGAAGTATGTATATCTGCTATTTGCCATCTTTGTCGCGCTTCGGCTGAAGGACACAGAAGGGGCCGGCGCAAAAAAAGAGATCTGGCAGAGCAAATATCTATTGAAACCAACATTGATAGGGAAGCATGGGCTATGATGGTAAGCGTGGTTGTTCCGGCCTTTAACTCGCAACAGACACTCGAGGGCTGCGTGCAGAGCATTTTGACGCAGTCTTTTCGTGATTTGGAAGTCATTATTGTGGACGACGGAAGCACCGATGACACACCAGCCATTTCCGACGGCCTGCAAAAAGCCGATGCGCGCGTCGTCGTTATCCACAAGGAGAACGGGGGTGTCAGCAAAGCCCGGAACATGGGCATCCAGCACACCCATGGCAAATACCTTATGTTTGTAGACAGCGATGACTACTTGAAGCCCGGTATTGTGGAAAACGCCGTGGCGGGGGCAGAGGCCAACCATGCCGACCTGCTGCTGTTTGGCTTCGATTACCACATGGTGGACAGTGGTGAGGTCAAGGAAAATGCGATCACCGAGGATTTCTTTGAAGACGCACGCCGGTTTTTCGAGCGTTGGTTTGTCCCCCTCTTGGACAGGGAGCTGCTGAATCCGCCCTGGAACAAGCTGATCCTTCGCAGCCTGATTACCGAGAATGGCTTGCGCTTTCATCCGGACTACTCGATTTGTGAGGATATGGCCTTTTCTGCCGATGTGCTGTGTTCCAGCGAGAGGCCCATGCTGCTGGCCGGCAGCGGTTACCAATACATGCTGAACTCCTCCGGGTCGCTGGTGTTCCGGTTCAACAGCAACTTTTACGAAGCACTTTCCAATTTTCACCAAAGCGCCCTGACATATTGCCAGCGGTTCCCGGAAAAGCAAGTTCAGGTGCGGGCGGTGAACACAAAATTTATCGCCCTGTGCATCACATATTTCAGGCGTGTATACGATGATTCGGAGTGGAGCCCGGCGCAAAAGCGTGACAAACTGGTATTCATTTGTGAAAGTGACCGCTTCCGTGCCGCGTTGCGCACGGCCGATATGCCCACGCTCAAGAAAAAGGTGGTGTGCTTGCTTGCAAAGTGCCGTCTCTATCGCTTCTTGGATATATTGTACCGGTTGACCCATAGGCGATAAAGAAGCGCCCCCTTTCTCACCCGCTTCTGAAAAAGGGATGGGAAAGGGGCGGCCGATTGGAAGGCCCAGCTATACAGGAGGATGTCTCATGGATCAAGAACAGGATCGGATTCCGAAAATTATACACTACTGCTGGTTTGGAGGGAAGCCGCTTCCGCCCAGCTTGCAGGAATGCCTGGACACCTGGGAACTGCTAAAGGGCTATCAGGTGATGCGATGGGACGAATCCAATTGCAGCTTCGACGAAAATGACTTCGTGCGGAGGACCTATGCGGAAAAGAAGCTGGGCTACATCGGAGATTATTACCGGTTGAAGTCCCTGTACGAGTATGGCGGCGTCTACCTCGACACCGATGTCAAAGTGTATAAGAGTTTTGACAGTTTGCTGCACTACCCGGTGTTTCTCAACTTTATTTTTGATTCATCCGTTGGCTCTGCCATTATTGGAAGCGCCCCCAGAAGTTCTTTTATCAAAGGGCTTCTGGATATGTATGACGCCACCGTTTTTGGCAAAAACGAGGACGGAAAGGTGCTCAAGTGGGTGGACGGCAGGCTGGTGGTGAACGGATATGCTACTAGCAATTACTACTACACCTACTATATCCTGAAGCACTACCCCAGCTTCCGGCTGAACAACCAGTTCCAGGATATGGGCGACTTTGTCATCTTCCCCAAAGAACTGTTTGAGATTGGCACACTGCGCAATCGGCACTATACGATTCACCTGTGTGCGGGCGAGTGGCGCATCAGGGACGACACGGGTTCGCCTGTGAAGGATGGCATCAAGCGGATGCTTAAGAAATATCCGCCACTGTTTGAAAAAGTGCAGATTGTTGTGCGAAAACACCGCTACAAGAAGAACAACAAAACCATCCCATTTTACCCCTGCCAATTGGCCCAAGAACAAAATAAGCCACTTCCGGAGTTATAATCGCCATGGCATTTGACAACGCCTTTTTTGAAAATCTGGCATCCCTGACGGCGGAGCAGCTGCGGGGAATCCCGATATTGGGCCTCTGCCTGTTCACACTGGGCAGCAGCGCAGTGGTTTTTCTGTGCTCGGTGCTCTACAACCGCAAAAGGGACAGGAAAATCCCTTTCCGAAAGCAACTGCTGCTTTGCCTGGCCCTGTTTTACGCCTGCTTTCTGGTGATGATCACCCTGATGAACCGGGACGCTGGCAGCCGTGGGGGCGTGTTCACCGATGTATTCACCTTTCTCTCAGGTGGCCGCCTGCAAAGTATGCAAAAGCTGGTCTACGCCGTTTTGAATGTGCTTTTGTTCATCCCCTGCGGCGTGGTGCTTGCGTTTTTGTGGGAGGCGGACGCGGCCGGCAAAAGGCTTATTATGATTTCACTTTGCTGCTTTGTCGTCAGCGTCGCCATCGAATCCTTGCAACTGGCAACGGCCCGGGGATATTTTGAGGTGGAGGATATTCTGGCCAACACCTTTGGCGGCTTTATGGGGGCCTTGTTGGCAGGTGTTCCGCTGTATTTTCTCAATCGAAAAACCTAGATTGTCTTACAAGAGCGAAGCCGGGCCATCAGACAAAACCGGCCAAATCCGCGGTGAACGGAAGAAACCCGGAATCAGCTTCACGACAGGGCGCGTACGCCAAATATGGGAGGACTGGATGCGAAAGGGCAAGCAAAAAGAGGAAAAAGGACAGGAGCAGACACCAAAACGAAGAATCACGGCAAAGGATGTCGTCGTCATTGTTTTGGCGCTGATTGCCCTGGTGGGGCTGCTCGGCATCATTGTGGTCTCGAACATGGACGCGCGGCGCATGCAAAACGATTTGGCCGGGGCGCGCCAAAGCTTTGCCGACCAAAGGCAGGCAAGCAGCCAAACTTCCGCAAGCTCCGTGTGCCTGAACGAAGTGAATGCCTCCGGCCAGCTGGAATACTATAACGAGAATCAGTACCCGGTGGATTTGAAGGGATATACCGTGGCCCTGAACGGGCAGAGCGTGTGGACCTTTCAAGATGGCGATGTGATGGAACCGGGTGCGTTCAAGACCGTGGATATAAGCGCCTCCGCCTTCGACGCCGACCGGCAGAATGTGGTGGCGCTGTGCAACGCCGAGGGCACAGTGCTTACCCAGCTTTTGACACCGGCGCTGAAAGGGACGGAAAGCTATGCCCGCACCACTGACGGCGGGCAGGAATTTGGGTATTTTACCGCCACCATGGGTGTGTCCAACGAGGGCGCCGACCCGGTGGCGGCCAGGCAGGGCGTGGTCTTTTCAAGACCAGGCGGCTTTTATAACACAGAGTTTTTGCTGCAGCTGACTGCCCCGGAAGGGTGCAAAATTTACTACACCACAGACGGCACGGCCCCCACAACCGCCTCCTCGGTATACGCGGATTCCCTCTCCATCCAGAACAAAAGCGGGTCTACCTTCCAGTATGCAGACGTTCAAGGGCTGTCCTATCCCTATTATTTCCCCGAAACCGTTCAAAAGGGCACCGTTATCAAGGCGGTGGCAGTTGACGACAACGGCGTGATGAGTGATGTTGCCACACAGACATATTTCATCTCTCTGGGGCAGCACCCAGCTTTTTCGAACCATCCCGCCCTCTCTATTGTAGCCGACCCCGAGAGCCTGTTTGGATACTTCGACGGAATTTACGTGCCGGGCCGGCTTTATGAAGATGATCTGCTCAAGGGGGGAACCGGCGTTGAGACGGCCAACTATATGGGGAATTGGACGCGGAAGGGGTGGGTCGAATTCTACGAAGCGGACAAGGACAAAACCTATCAAGGGGACATCGACCTGGGCATAGTTAAGGATTCCGGCGTGACTGAAGCGCAAAAAAGCTTCCATGTCGGCACCATGGACGGCACGGTGTCCGAGGGCTCCTCGCTGTATGGCTTTCTTTCCGGCGGCACAGGAAGCTTTGCTCTGGATGCCGGGCGATATGACCAAAACTATAAAATCCGGGAAGCGGTGGCCTACAGCCTGCTGGAAGACTCATCTGTGGGTACGCCACAGCTTACTCCCTGCAATGTTTTTCTGAATGGGGAGTATTGGGGCGTATATATGCTGCGCCAACCTTACGATGCAAACTATATTCACCAGACGTATGGAGTCGACCAGGACAATGTCGTACTTGCAAGCGGCGGCATGGTGAACGACGGCGCGGACGATGACCAGGCACTCTATAATGAGCTTCTCAATTTTGTCCGCAATAATAATCTTTCCAGGGATGAAAACTACGACGCCCTTAATGCGATGATGGACATGGACAGTTACTTGGATTATTTCTGCGCCAATATGTATCTTTCCAACACAGAGTACCGCTGGAGCGACTCGGTGATGTGGCGGAGCCGCACGGCGGACGCAGACGGCTATCTGGACGGGCGCTGGCGCTGGCTGATGCCCCAGCTGGACGGTGCCATGGACAACGGCATGACGGGAAAGCCGAACACCAGCAGTGGCAATACATTTTTGCGAGCCAAAGCATCGGGTGATGAGCTGATTGTCAATTTGTTGGCCAGCGAACAGTTTCGTCAGGAGTTGACGAAAAAAATATTCTTGATGGAAAACGAGGTGTTCACCCCAGAGCGTGTGGATGAGGCGCTGACAAAGGTTCGTGATTCCATGGGTCAGATGGCGCTAAACAGCTACACCCGCTTTAACCGCCTTGTCGCAGACACGGTTGTGGACGATGAAATACAGAAAATCTCAGACTTTTTTGCCGGGCGGGGATACTATATGGAGGTATACACACAGGAGCTTGCCTCCAGCGGCATTCTTGGCCCGGAGGAAGACGCCGAGCCTGCAAACGCGCAAGCCGAGGACACTGCCTCAAAGCCTGCAAACAGCCAGGTGAACGCTGCCGGGCAGGAAAATGGCCAAGCCAATGGCGCCCCCACCTGAACCAGCAGGGCGGACCGTGGAACAACAGACGATGGAAGGGCACCGGTTGACAGGGATGGATGGTGAGAGCTGTCTGCTGTCGCAATATGGCAAAGCGGTATTAGAGAGGGTTTATACGTGATAGAGAGTATTACAAAAGAATATCTTGCCGAACTGGTGCTGGCCGGTCTTGAGGAGCGGCCGCCCCGGCCTATTCCAGACAGCCTCTCGGTGGAACAGCTTGCCGCGATGGCGCAGGAGATGCAGATGGTCTACCTGCTTATCAGCCCGCTGCTGCGGCTTCCCTTGCCAGAGAGCGAGCAGGAACTGGCGCGCCGCCGTGTGCTGGGCAGCATGCTGCAAACCCGTGCCCAGCTGCACGCCATTGCGGAAATGGAACAGCAGTTCGAGGCCGCGGGCATCCGGCATCAGTTTCTGAAGGGGGCCGTCCTAAAGCAAATATATCCAAGGCCGGAATGCCGAGAGATGAGTGACATCGACGTGATGATCTATGGGGACCACGTGGAAGAGGCGGGCCGGCTGCTGGTGGCGAATGGGTATGTGCTGAAGGAGTCCATCCATAACCACAATGTCTACATCAAGCCCCCTTTTCTGTATGTGGAGGTACACTGGGCTCTTTATGACTCTACCGTCGATGCATACCAGGCAAACTATTATCGCAATTTTGACAGAATCAACCCCAAAACAGGCCATTCCCACGCCTGCGAGTTTTCAAAAGAAGATTTTTATGTGTATATGATTTCACACATAGCAAAGCATTTTTATGAGCGAGGATGCGGGGTGCGCAATCTCGTGGATGTGTTTTGGTTTTGCAAAAGCTTCCCGCAGCAAATCGCCTCGGAAAATGTGGCGCAAGAAATTGCGGCCTGCGGCCTCACTGATTTTGAAAGGAATATCAGAGAGCTGGCCTTTGCGTGGCTGGCCGGCGGCGAAAAGCGGGACTATTTTGACGTCTTTTTGGATTATATGTACCAAAGCGGCGTTCATGGCCGGGATGAAAACGGCATTTGGAACAAAGTGTCCCTATACATAGCGCAGGATGCCCACAAAGGCAATCAATATCTGCGCCGATGGTATTATTTTCCGCCCATTGCTTATATGCGGGAGGACTATCCCTGGCTGGAGGGGCGGCGCTGGTTGCTGCCCTGGGCGTGGGTGATGAGGGCGGTGATGGGTGCGGTGAAGCATAAGGGAGGCTCCAGGCTCCGATTGCTAAAGGAGATAAGCGAAGATGAATTTGTCGCCATGCAGCGGCTCTACAAAGAGCTTGACCTAAAGTTCAGCCGCAGCAGCAGGGAGGGCGCCAGCGCCCAAGCCGATGCACGACGCGGGATGGAAACGGATGCCAAACTGAACGCTGCACACACCAAGCGGGGACCATGATTTGGTTTTGGCGCAAACGGGCACGTTCAGGGTGTTCCGTATGTCGTGGCCATGCCGTATGCGTCCCATTTTATCCTAAATTTCGTTAAAAACTTCATTTTGTTTTTCCCCAAGGGGATGCTGTGCGATAACAGAAATTTTGCATGAGACGCGTTGCAGCGCCTTTTGCTGCAACATC
>CAZKBM010000053.1:0-23609 GCA_964550985.1 uncultured Oscillospiraceae bacterium | reverse complement strand
TTCACCGCTGTGCGCACTGGCAGCCTTTTTCAGCGTTTTTGTCCGCAATGACGGCAATCCTCGCCTTTCATTCTGGGGTATGATTGCAGGCGGGGTGGCCAATACCTTTCTTGATTGGCTTTTTGTCTTTCCCCTTCAAATGGGAGTGCGCGGCGCGGCTATCGCGTCAGGGATTGGTCAGGGTATCGCTCTTTTGATTTTATGCACCCACTTTATTCAAAAGCGAGGTGTCCTGCGTATCAGGCGGTTTCATTTGTCCGGCGCTCTGGTCTGGAAAGTTATAAAGCGCGGGTTGCCCGATTTGGTTACAAGGATGGGAGCCCCCGTGAACAACCTGTGCTGTAATTTGGTCTTGATGCGTTTAGCAGGCGAGCAGGGTCTTTCCGCATTTGCCATCGTCGGTTATATTTCCACATTGGCAATGGGCTTTTTCGTCGGCGTATCCGGCGGGATACAGCCGCTCATTGGACGCGGCTTCGGGGAGCATGGGCGCGCAGGAACCACTTATTATTACCGTGCCAGTATGGTAATGAATGTTTCACTATCTGTGTTGCTTTACCTGGTATTGCTATTCTTTGGCGATAAAATCACCATGCTTTTCAACAGCGATTCTGCATTGGTTGCTCAAGCCTACGACTACATTCGCTTCTATGGGCTTTCTCTAGTGATTGGGTCAATCAACATCATTCTGCTGACTTATTTTATGTCCACTAAAAAAACCGTGTCGGCCATCGTGCTGGCGGCTTTACGAGGGCTGGTGCTGAACACTGCGCTGATTTTCACCATGCCTATGCTGCTGGGCATTGGCGGTCTTTGGTTTGCCCTTTGCATCGTGGAAGGCACTGTCGCAGTAATTGGTCTCATTGTGAAACATAAGGCTGTTCAAACAGAGGCTGCTGTCAAAATTGCAAAAGACGAACCTGCCATCGAACTATAAGACTTACCCCATATTCCGGTCATTGAATTGATAGGCTTTTGAACTGCCCTTTCAATCAGAAAAAAGAAAAAGTAATTTTGCTAACTAAGAAAGAAGTATAGCAAAGCAGGAGGATTCAAATTGGAATCCTCCTGCTTTTACTTATTGAAAGCGGATTGCTGAATAAACTCGCTGGGTGTCATGCAGCACAGCCATTTTTGATATCGCCTGTTGTTATAAAAATCTATATATTCATAGATGGATGTTTCCAAATCGTTAACGCAAATCAGTGAACTTGGGCTGCAGCTTCGCAATTCCAATATTCTTTACAATCATGTCTCAACAGCAACTACTCCAACTGCGTTGGAGCGGTTCAAGGCAATAAAGCAGGGGGATAACTTTCACAGTTTGTCGCCTGAGCTTAAAACAACTTACTCAAACAGCGAGAGAACACAAAATACTATAACTTGCGGCTCAAGTACAATGAACCGTCTGGGACAGTTGTTAATATTCGCAAGTCAATGTGGATTCATCCTGCTCTTGATCGTGCTCTTAGTGTAAGAGAGGCTGCCAGATTGCAAACTTTCCCCGATAGCTTTGTGTTTTGTGGAACTTAGGATTCACAATATCAGCAAGTTGGTAATGCTGTACCTCAGATTTTAGCCAAAGCAATTGCAGAGCATTTATATCAGTATTTGGATGTTGAATAAAAACGTATGAGTTCAAGTCCTCACTTTTAGATAAATATACGCATGTTAAGAAATGATATCCTTTTTGCATTTTATATATTTACGAAGCTTTTAGGTGAAAATAAAGAATATTATGTATAAAATCAAAGAAAATGCTTAAGATTTTGCATTAATATTAGAAGCGTTTCGGTTCGAATCTGATCGCCTCTAGCAGACAGAATAGGATTGTTTTTTGCAAAAGCAAAAAACAATCCTATTCTGTTTTTATGGGTATTTTCTCTAAATCAGCCTCCACAACCTTGAAAATCAATGCCGAGCATGACAGTCTGAATCTTAAACCTGTTTATATGGGACTTTAACCAGACTGCTCCCCTATCACGGTAAACGCATCTGCCAAAACACTCCCTCAATTTCCTAGGTGCAACTCAAGCAGATCATCTGCGAAATGTTGGACATGGATGAGTTTGATGCGCAAGAAATTAAGAACAGGCTGGGTCTATTAAAGTAACATCCGACGGCAGTCTGAAACCGGAGATGGTGTTACATGAGTTTCCGTGTTTCCAGCTTTCATGATGAGCGCCCATGTGATATAATTCAAGTACAAATTGTTGATATTTGGTTCATTCGTCTTTGGCGGATATTGCGCAAATCAGTAATTTATTGGCATGTCGAAAAATTGAATTTCCGAATTTGAGAAGAAAAATGTTATGACTCTCGTTATAATGTTTTTGAGGAGGTGGTGAGGCTGTTTTTTGAATATGGAGAAAAGGAAATTATACATCTAAAGTCCAAAGACAAGAAATTGGGCGCGGCGATTGAGCAAATTGGGCATATCTATCGAGCCACAGACACGGATTTGTTTTCTTCTGTGATTCATCATATCATCGGACAGCAGATTTCAACCACCGCGCAAGCCACCCTCTGGAAACGTTTGACTGAGAAACTCGAAAATGTGGATGCCAAAGAGATTCTCGCGCTCAGTCTCCTGGAATTGCAATCAATTGGAATGACCTTCAAAAAAGCTGAGTATATCTTGGACTTTTCCGAGAAGGTGCAAAATGGCTCATTTGATATAGATTCCTTAAGTCGACTGAGTGACGAAGATGTCATCAAAGCGCTTTCCGCCCTCAAGGGAATTGGCGTATGGACGGCTGAAATGATTATGACATTCTGTATGCAACGGCCGGATATTGTAAGTTTTGGTGATTTAGCAATCCTGCGCGGGATGAGGATGCTGTATCGGCACAAAAATATTGATAAGGAAAAATTCAACAGATTGCGCAAGCGCTACTCTCCGTGTGGTACAGTGGCAAGCCTTTATCTCTGGGCGATTGCAGGCGGGGCAATTCCTGAACTTACTGATCCCGCGCCCAAGAGGGTGAAAAAATGACAAAGGAAGAAATGTGGCAAGCCGTTAGAGAAAACAATGCTAACTACGATGGACTGTTTTTCTATGCGGTAAAAACGACAAAGATATACTGCCACCCATCGTGCAAATCGAAATTGCCAAAACAAGAGCACATTTGCTTTTTTGAATCTTCTGCGGACGCAATTAAAGCGGGATTTCGGCCTTGTAAGAGATGCCGCAGTGATTTAATTGATTATCAGCCCATGAGAGACATTGCGTTTCAAATAAAAACATTGATTGAGGATGCGTATCATGCGCAAATAGAACTCAATCATAAAATACAGGGTTTAGGCGTGACACAGCGCAGACTTACTGATATTTTTAAGGATGCATATGGAATGACGCCGAAGGCATATGCAGACTCGCTAAAACTGCAAGAAGCCAGACGCCTTTTGTCTAACTCCAATATGAAAGTGATAGATATTGCCTATTCTGTTGGGTTTGGAAGTTTATCGACTTTTTATGCTTTTTTCAAAAAAGAAATTGGCGTAACGCCCTCTGCGTATCGCAGAGGGGAAGCTCCAACGGAATAACCACAGTAGGAGGAAAAAGCAATGAGCAAAATTAAGGTAGGAACAGCTTATTTGAGTGCTACAAAATAACGGTATGCTCCACAATCCGTAAATATAGCGATAAGGACAGGGCTGAGACTCCAACTAATTCAAATCAATACTTTGGAGAATAGAAAATGGACTATATACATTATTATAAATCACCTCTTGGCAGGATTACGCTTGCAAGCAATGGTGAAGCCCTCACGGGACTGTGGTTTGACGATCAAAAGTATTTTGGCGATACACTTTCAAAGGACTGCGCTCAAAAAGAGCTGCCGATTTTCGAGCAATCTGAGCGCTGGCTTGATCTCTATTTTAGTGGAAAAGCGCCGGGTTTTACACCATCCCTTTCCATGGAAACAACTCCTTTTCGTAAAACCGTGTGGGAGATTCTGCTCGCTATTCCATTTGGACAAACAATGACGTATGGAGAGATTGCCGCTCAAATCGCACAGAGAAAAGGACTTACAAGAATGTCTGCGCAGGCGGTAGGCGGCGCTGTTGGGCACAATTCAATTTCTCTCATAATTCCTTGTCACAGGGTTGTCGGAACGGATGGAAGTCTTACAGGTTACGCAGGAGGAATTGATAAAAAAATACAGCTCCTTACATTAGAGAAAGCAAATATGTCGATGTTCTTCGCGCCAAAGAAAGGAACGGCATTATAATTAAGTCTATTGGGCTAATTTAACGACACCTTCCGGTACAAAGGCATACATGGTGAGTATATACAAAGCCTACTAAAAACATCATTATCCCATACTTTTGCCTTCTCTTTTTGGTTATGCGGGATTTTTTGTTGCTCAAAACCGATCCTGAAAGACGGCTCATGCCCCGATTGTTGTAAAAATGTTGTAAAAAGGCTATGATTTTTATGGTAAATGCGCCAGAGACAAATTACACTTTATGCGAGGATAAGACAATGCCACAAGAAAAGACCTCATTCACAGAGTTTCTATCGGCCATTGCGCCAGAACACCAGGCTTTTGCACAAAAGCTGAATGACAAACTGATAGAAATGGGCTGCAAGCTTGTCATCAAGGAAGCAAAAAGCGGCTGTGCCGCCTCCTACCAATTAAATAAGAAAACCGTGATGAATTGGGTGTTTCGTAAGTCGGGTGTTATGGCAAGAATTTACGGTGACAATGCCGGAAAATATGAGAGCGTAATCGCGTCTCTGCCTGTGGGTATGCAAGAGAAAATGACGACCTCTCGTGACTGCAAAAGGCTGCTTGACCCAGATGCCTGTAGCGATACCTGTGTGAAGGGCTTTGTCTACACCTTGCATGGAGACACACATAAAAAGTGCCGTAATGACGGAATGCTCTTTCTGCTTACGAATGAAACAGCACAGCCAATTGCCGCATTGGTATGTGCGGAGGTAGCAGCGCGCGTGTCGGCTTAATAAAAATATATCGTTTGGCCCAATACACCCATACCGCAAAAGAACCAGGTCGCCCTCACCGAAAACGGCGAGGGCGATTTGGCAGGATGGATAATGAAACGCAAAGACCCCTTTTCCTTTTACCCTATACCTTCCAGTAGGCCCTCCATACGCTCTTTTAGGTCTCCATCCCTTTCGGCCAAGGCCACTTCTTTTACAGTGGAGTATAGTACTGGCGAAATATCTGCGAGTGGCTTGCCCAGTGCCCGGCGCCATTCCTCCAGAACTTTGGAGGCGATGTGGCGCTCCCTCACAACAGGCGAAAGAAGTGCGGCCTCAATCAGGCTCTCGCCCGTATTCGGGTAGGCGCAAAGTTCCTGCAGCACAAAATCCAGGCAGTGGTGTTCCGCCTGCAAAGAACTTGCAAACAACGCGTCTCCCATCCCCCTTTCCATCTCATCCAGGGGCAAGGTTCGCTCATATATCCGCGTCAGTTCCGCCGCATACTCTGGCTTAGCGTACAGCCAGGATACATAGCCACTGTGCTTTATCGGGTTTGCTTTTACCGCCCCAAAAAGCGCTGGCCCCACATCGGCCCCCAGCCGTTTGGCAGCGCTGACGGCATAGAAAAATGACTGCTCCTCTGCCGGTGTACGCAGGATTCTTTGAATCTGCATGGCCCAGCTCGGGCCCGCTGTAATCTCTTTACACAGGCTCATAAGGGCTGTTTTATCTGCCAGTTCACTGTCTACCAGCCAGTCTTGCAGGTTTAATATTCTCCATAGTTGCTTTACGGTGGCAACACGGGTTCTGGCAAACTGCAAATAGAGCAGAAGGGCCTCCTGTGCAGGTTGATAGGCACTTATACCCTCGGTGGGCCCCTCATCCAAAAGTGCGTCTACAATAACAGAAATCCCCTCAAACAATTCGTCATCCATATTGCCACGGTTTAATGCGGAAACCATGTCGCCCTTTTCGGCGCAAACAAGCCCCAGGTACGCATCTGATACCGTATTTTCACAGCCATGGCGCAGCAGCCAGGCTTTTATTTCTTCCGTTTGTGGCTCCAAACGCCCTACCGCATATATTTTCCCCCACCCATCCACCTTTTGTGCAATGCCAAACAGCAGCATATTGCCAGTTTCACACTGGGAAAGGGTGGCCGCCACATAAAGCGTAAATTCTTCAAATAAGGCAAGGTTTACCAGTTTATTCATCAGTTCTGGGGCGTCTGCAATGTCAACCAGCCCCAGCAAGGCAATGCCCAGCTTAACCGTTTCTGCATCCATGCTTTCAAAGGCAAGGCGGCAGGCAAAAGCCGGTATGCTGCCGGCGGCAATTTGGCCACGCTCATTGCGAATGGCCTCCAAAACCGGGTCTACCAGTTCCAGTGCGCCGTACTGCTGTAGTAAAACGGTCATTTTTCCTCTAAGCTGTTTTTCCAGCTCTGTTTCTGGTTCTTTCATAGAACAACTCTCTACTAAAAAGGGACTGTCCTCTGCCAAAACTTTTCGCAAAAGCTGCTCCAGCTCTTTTGCCGCCAACTCAGCGTTGCCAGTTGCAGAAGCAAATAACCCAATACCGTCCCTGGCGCCAGGTGAAAAGCGCAGCCCGTTACCGGTTTCGTCCTCTTCTGGCAGGGAAAAGTTTTTTGGCAAACTCCCTTCCGGCGTCACATTTTCTAAAATGCGCTGATAGATACTGATGTTCTCCAACTTTCTCACACTTTCTTTAACTCCATAGGTAGCGGCGGTACATATCCCTTTTTTGCAAAAGGCGCAAAGGCCTAGGGCCCGCAGGGGTAAAATCATACTCGCTACACAGGGTCATTTTGTGGTATACTGTTAATTATCACTCTATTTTACATTACAAGAGGTAAGCTATGGGGATACAGGAACTACGGCAGAAATACAGCAAAAGCCTGGGCGCTGAAGGCCTGAAAAAACAGAGCCAGGCGTTTGGCCGGGCATACACGGAATTTCAGGCTGGCGACAAAAGCGATGCGGCAACACTTGTGGCTATGAAAGAACTGTATGAGGACGCCAACACCATTTACAACGAAACCACAATGGAGGACGCCGAAAAACAAAAATTGCTATATCCCATCTACGAGGCGTTTTATGGAAACCTGGCCGGTTTACCTTGGAAAAAACGCCGGGCGTGCCAGGCGAACAAACACATAAAGGCCATGAGTGCCTGCTTAAAAAAGGCCCAGCCCGCCAGCGCCTCTTTAAAATATTGGGTTGATTTTACCAAATTTGCCTGTCCCTTTTTTGTACTTTTTTTCATCCTGGAACTGCTGTTTTTTCGCCTACTACGCACAGGCCCCGCTTGGCTTGCCGGGCTTGCGCTGCTGGGCTTCTTGGTATTCTTCACCTCCTACTGTCTGGTGACAAGCCAAATGGAAGGTAAACGGCTATTTGGCATGTTGCAAAAGTGGATTTGGTTTCGGGCCAGCCCCAAGGAGCAAGCCCGCCCGCTGGATTTGTTACAAGGCCTGAAAATGCTTGTGCCCTTGCTGGTGGCCCTGGGAGGGGCGCTTATTCGGATGTATGTTAAGTAAACGGCTTGCTTGCGGCATATAGGCAAAAGCGGATGTGAATGATGCGGCAGCCTTTTGCGAATAGGCAAAAAATATGGTATACTACTTATGTTTTGACATTTTTGTAATATGGTTTTTACAATGCAGTATTCCTCTGGGCAATGTACCCCGCGTAGGCGGTTGAATCCCTAAAAAATGGAGGCAGTTCGTTTATGGATGGAGAAAAATTATTAAAGGCAAATTTGTATGCTCTGGTTGGTGTTTGCGGCGGCTTTTTGGTGATGGAACTAGTGATGCAAAACTGGATGGCGGCCGTTGTCATCCTCATTTCTACCGGCATCTTGGTTCCATTGCTGGTTTTTACCCGTAGGGTACTCTCTTTGGATGTGCGCATCGTAATTGTTACCATTGGTGAGTTTTGCATTGCCTTTTTGTGCGCCGTACTCATCGGCTCGGTGCTGGATTTATTCGCCCTGTTTCTGGCCGCGGGCGTTATGGCGGGCATCTATTTTAAACCCCGTGTCATCCTGTTCCAAGGCATCACCATGAATGTGCTCATTTTGGTTTTTGTGTGTATTTTCTCGTTTGGTATACCCGAGGGCACCGCCCTTGCCTCGCTCATCAAAAACATTCTTTCGCTGGATGCCGGTTTGGTGTTTTTGTTTTTGCTGGTACGCTGGGGCAGCAGTTTTATTGTGGAGGCCTCGGACAAGACAAAGCAGGCGGAAACTTTGCTAAGCGATGTACAAAAGCAGATGGATCAGACCGGTATTTTAATGAACACCCAAAAAGAGATTTTGGCACAGGTGAAACAGAGTTCCAGCGAGGTGGCCGAAAGTGTAACGGAGATGGAAACAGTTTCCATGCACATTCAAGACGGCAGCTTGCAACAATCTGCTGCGGTGGAAGACCTTTCGTCTGTGATGCAAGATTTTAAAGAGCAGATAGGCACCACGGTACAGGCCACCCGCGGCGCAAAAGAACAAGCCCTTTTAACCTGCGAAGAGATGCGCCGTGGCAACACCGAAATGGAGGCCATGCTAAACGCCATGCATGAAATTGAAGACGCCACCGAAAAGATACGGAAAGTGATGAAAGATATCGACGACATTGCGTTTCAAACCAATATTTTGGCCCTAAATGCAGCGGTTGAGGCCGCAAGGGCTGGTGAAGCGGGTAAGGGTTTTGCCGTGGTGGCCGACGAGGTGCGTAACCTTGCCATGAAGAGTGCTGCCTCGGCCAGCAGCACCGCCAACCTGATGGAAAACGCCCTTCGCTCTATACAGGCGGGTTCTAAAACTGCCGAAAATGCAGCCCGCATTTTTAACAGCACCATAGAGGCCGAAAACACAAATGAAGCCACCATGGAGAGCGTTTTGGCCATGAGTGAAAACCAGATGACCCTGATTGACACTTTGAGTGAAACCCTTACCCGTATCTCATCTGTGGTGGCCTCCAACGCCGATATTGTGGAAGAAAACGCCAAAATCTCCGCCCAAATCAAAGAGGAGGCCACCCGTTTACAGGATATTGCCCAGGGGCGCGGGCTGCAGGCACCTCTGGGGGCCAGCCGCCCCGCCTTACCCGCCGGGCCTTCCTTTACTGGCTAGCGCTTTCGGTTACAGGCAAACCCTTGGCAGTTTGCATGGTTTCTGCGCTGTGTGCAAACCGTGTGTAGGCCGATAAATCCGATGATACTGCCGCCTGCCCGCCCTCTGTAAAGCGGGCGGCGGTTTTTTCGTAGTCCTCTGCCTCCATACCTATGCTCAGGCGCAGATATTTGCTGTTTTCCGCCGGGGCTTCCGCCAAAATATCCGCCTGAATCAGAGGCAGTATCTTTTCCTGTACCATCTGGTTTTCCACCGGCGCATAGTGGCTCAGGCTATCTTCCAACAGTTTGCTGTTTTGCTGTGCGCCGTATTCGTTATTCAGTTCATTATACTCATCCTCGCTAAGCCCCAGCTGCCCTGCCTCCGCCCCCACTTCTGCAAAGGCCGCGCCCTGCTGCACGGCCTGCAATAGGGTCTTCCTCAGCTGGTTTTCGGCTTCCAGCGCCTTGTAATCTTCGGCTGCCAGGGGCAGGTATTCGGCCAAGGTATGGCCAGCAGGCAGTTGGCCCTGCATAACCAGTGTTTCCATGTTTTTCAAAATGGCGTTGTCAGGCGCCTCAATACTAGGCAGTTGGCCTTGTGTCTCCTGTATTTGCCGCATCAGTTCCGCCTGTTTCTCTCTCTCCTGCCTTTCCTGCTTCTGCCGTGTTTCCCCATTACGAAAGGGCAAAACCAAAAAGGCAACCAGGCAACAGCAAACCAATAAGGCGCCGGTTAGCAATTTTTTTGGCCGCACGCTTACGGGCGGGGCGCTGGGTTTACCCTGTTCCTCCAGCCCACAGGCCAAGGCGAAATACGCAGCCAGGTTGCTGCCATACCAGTGGTGTTGCCATTCCGTAACCACTGGCACAAAAGCGATATTCCAAACACGGTGCGTAAACTCACGGTGTGTCATTAAATAATCGCAAAAATGCAGAGTGAAATAGCGGTTATCCCGCAGATGCAAAAAATCTTCCCCGCTAAAAAGGCCCGTCCAGGCGGCGGGTTTATTTTTGTTGCGGCCTGTGTAAATGGCCGCTATTTGAGAAAGCAGCGCATCGGCTTTTTTTCTGTTTTCGGCCGCAAGGCTTTCTGCTGCTTCCTCCACACCGCTAAAATCTATGGTTTGACTGGCTTGCGCAAAGGGCACTTCAGTAGCGGCCTGCCCAGCAAAAGTGGTATTCTGCAAAACTGCGCTTGCCGGTTTTTCCTTTTTAAGTGGCGGGGCATCTTCCCCCTCTTCGCCGCCGCTTTTCTGCTCTGTCCAGTGGCCAGTGGTTCGGCCCTCGGCCCTATCCATGGCAAAGCGAAAGGCCTCTCGCAGGCGAACAAAACCCTCAGGGTCCTCTTCCGGGTGGCAGTTTTTGGCTTTTTGCGCAAACGCTTTTTTAATCTCGCCGATATTCACCGTGCTGGGAATACCCAATATTTCCCAGGGGCTCATGGCTCCAGCTCCTCTTCCCCATCCATAGAGGTCTCCTCTTCAAAGTAAACCCCCTCTAGCAGGCCGGCGTCGAAGGTGTTCAGTTTTTCAAAAAAGGACAAAACTTGCGCGCGCAATTTGGCAATGGAGGCCGGGTTTGCCTGCACTTCCAATCTGTCGCGGAACCATTCCAGCGCGTCCGCAATTCGCTGGCGAAGCTCTCCGCTATGTTCCTCAAACAAACGCTCTCCCATGGCAAAAACCAGTTGGTTTTCGGCGTATCCTACCTTTGGCATCTTCAGTGCTTGCATCTTTTGTATACGGCTTTGCACCTCGGCCGGGCTAAGGCTGCTATTGCTTACCAGCACTGTGTGCTCGGTGTTGCCATCCTGTAAGCAGCGTGCTTCCACCTCCAAAATGCCGTCCAGGTCATAGGTAAAGCGTACCTCAACATTGGCATGCCCCGCGGGAAGCGGGGGTACTTGTATCTGCAATTCTCCCAAAAACAGGTTTTGCTCCGCGCTCAATGCCTCGCCCTGGTACACCTTGATTTTCAGGTGTTTTTGTTTATCCACCAAGGTGGTATATAGGCCGCTACGGCTTACAGGCAAGGCGCTGTTGCGTGATATAATGGGGGAAAACTGCCCATGCTGGCTGTATTGGGTACTGGTTTTAATCCCCAAAGAAAACGGGCAGATGTCGGTTAAGATAAAATCTCTCACACCGGCAGAACGCGCCTTTATGCCCGATACCATGGCCGCGCCTAGCGCCACCGCCTGGTTTGGGTCGATGCCTTTTAAAAGCGGCTTGCCCGTTAAATAGCGTATATACTCCTTTACAAGGGGCATGGTGCAACTGCCGCCCACCAAAACAATGCCATTTACCGAAGCTATGGGCCTGCCTGCATCGCGCAGTGTTTTTTCCAGCACGGTTTTCAGCCTGCCCAGCAGGGCGGCACAGGTGTTGCGCAGGCCGGGGTTATCCAGCTTCATGCTGTAGGCCTGGCCATCTTTTTGGTATATCATCAGGCTGTTTTGGGCGGTTGTAAGGGCTATTTTACACTGTTCAGCCACCTTGCGTAGCGAGGCCGCCTCCCCCGACCCAAGCGTTTGGGCCAAAGCGGGGTTCTGCGCCAAAAAAGCCTCCACAATGGCTGCGTCAATATCTTGGCCACCCAATTGGTTATCCCCTGCAATGGCCAGTATGTCCACAATGTCCTCAAACATCTCCACCAAGGAGATATCCAAGGTTCCACCGCCAAAATCTATCACCAGGTAAACGCCGTCGGCCCTTTCCTCTTTTTGGTAGGCCAGCGCCGCGGCACTGGGCTCATTGATGATGCGGTTCACCCTCAGGCCCGCAAGCTGGCCTGCCAGCTTTGTGGCGGTGCGTTGGCAATCATTAAAATAGGCGGGCACACTGATGACCGCTTCCAATACCTCCTCGCCCAAAAAACGTTCGGCATCCTGCCGCAGTTGCCGCAGCACCAGCGCCGAAAGTTCCTCCGGGCGAAAGGGACGCCCTGCCAGAAGAAACTCCTTGCCGGTGCCCATAAAGCGCTTAAAGCCCCCGGCCGTATGGCCTGGATGGGAGATAAGGCGCTCTTTGGCAACCCTGCCAACCAAAAATTCCCCGCCCTCCCCCGCACTCACCACAGAGGGGGTCAGGTACTCTCCAAAAGAATTGGGGATAAGCATACAGCCCTCTTCTTTCCAAACGCCCACCAAACTATTGGTGGTGCCAAGGTCAATGCCAACCGATGCCATCTGCACACAAACCCTTTCTCAGGTGTTTTTTTCCGTGAACATCCCCAGTATAATATATAATTTACAAAACGGCAAACAAAAACCGGGTTTCCCCGGCTTGTAAATTTACGGCATTTGAACAAATGTTTTACACAGCAAGCACCGAGCAAAAACAGGTTCAGGCAAGGCGTAAAATGGTAGGAATGCTTTTGGCATTGCAAAATTTTCAGGCGAAGCATAAAACTGTTTTTGCCGGTGCGGTGTGTAAGTTATTTGTGAAAATGCTGTAGGTATCTCCTATACGCCAAACCGCCTATATCAGGCCCAGCGCCAGCAGCGCGCTCAAGCCCAAAAATATAGTCAGTATGGAAAACAGAGAGGTCATCACCACAATTTCCCCCGCAAGTGCATGGTCGGCCCCGGCACTTTGCGCCATGGTAAAACTGGAAACCGCCGTCGGGCTTGCCAGCATGGCAAATAAAGCGGCCAGTTCAGCCCCTCTAAAACCCAAAAGCACCCCCAGCGTAAGCCCGGCCAGCGGCACAGTTACCAATTTGCCCGCAGTGCAAAGGGCCAGCGCAGAGGCATTTTTGCGGGCCCCCGCAAAACGGAAACCGCCCCCCAGCACAATTAAGGCCAGCGGGGTTGCCACCCCGGCAATCTCTGCCAGGGTGGTCTCTATAAGCTGCGGCAGGCGCAGGCCGGTTAATACAAACAAAAAGGCCAGGGCCGAGGCGAGGATGAGTGGATTTTTGAGTATGCCGGCCCAAAGCTGTGCGGGCCGCACCGCTTTATGGCTAAAACGTGCCAGTACCACCACCGAAAGAGCATTGTATAGTGGAATGACAAAGGCGATGAGCACCGCTGTAATCGAGGCTTTCCCTGGGCCAAACAATGCCAGGGTTACGGGGATACCAAACAGGATGAAGTTGCTGCGAAAAATGCCCTGTATCATGACGGCGCAGCGCCCAGGGTCTTTTTGAAAACGCGGAACCACCAGCCAGAGGCACAAAAAACAAAGTACCACTACCGCCAGTGCAAATACAATCAACTTTACAGAAAACGCCTGCCTAAAATTGCTTTGGTACACATTCACAAAAAGTAGCAACGGTAAAAACACCTGAAAACACAGGCGGTTGAGTTTTTCTAAAGTCCCCTCATCCAAAAGGCGAATAGTACGTAAAAAATACCCCAGGGCCATCATACAAAACAGGGGGAATACCACCGTAAAGGCAAGTTGCAAGTTAGCCATAACGGCAAAATTCCACCAGGTTTGCGTCGGGGTCCCGCAGGTAGATGGATTTCATCTTCCCCCGCACACCCGTGCGCTCCACAATGCCAAGTTCTATGGCAAGTCCCTTTTCCTCCAGCGCCATTTTGTAGGCGCTTAGGTCGCTGTCAATTTCAAAGCAGAGGTCGGCGCTGCCAGGCTGTACCTGCCCAGCGTGGGGGCTTAGCTCCCGCCCTTTTATGTGTACATTTATCTTAAAATCTCCGGCGTACAACTCATAGCGTCCCCCGGCATCCTTTGAGGTAAAGCCCAGCTTCTTATAAAAGGCCAGGCATTCCTCTGGTTTTGCCGTTGTAATCACCAGGTGGTCCAGTTTGCATATCATTGTTTTACAACCTTCTTTCCCTTAGTCAGTAGCCAGGTATTTGTGGCGTTTCCTCAGTTTGGGTACTCCGCCTTTAGGGTACAACTTGCCAGCACATGGCCTTCCATCTGTCTATGCAGTTCGTTCAGGTAAAAACCCGGTTCCAAATCCAGCATTTTGTCCAGCGCAAAGGCGTGTAATTCATACAGATGGGGCGCATCGGGCGGCGCCATCCCCCCATAAAAACTGCTTTTTTCCCGGCTTTGCCCCCCGCCTTGGGGGCTCATCCAGCTATTGGCCCCCTGCAAAAAATCGGTGGCGGTTTGGCTCTCGTTTTCCAAAATTTCTGTGCGTTTCAGGTTTGCCACCAGCCAATGCACCCAAACAAAGCCGCCGCTTACAGGGTAAGCGTCCTTGTCCTCCAAAATCAGCACATAACTTACCGCCGCGGCGGGCGCTTCGCAAATGCACACCGGCAGCGAATAACTGGGCATACCGTTTTCATTAAACTGTTGGCCGTGTTTGCCATATTTCGGGTGGATGGTTCCGTTTTCTACGCCTGTACTGGTAATATACATGTCTTGCTCCTTCCTAAAATGGGGGGCTGCCCCTTTCTTTTGCCGGTGCGGTGTGTAAGTTATTTGTGAAAATGCTTTAGGCGCTTGTTGTGCTGCTTTCATTGTAAGGCTTTTGAAAGGTTTTGGAAATTACCCACTTTTTTGTGTGTATCATCACCCCGGCCAGCCCATTGCTATTCACAGCCCCTTTGCGGCAAGGGGCGCTTACCGCCAAAATGGAAGAGGCGCACAAAAATACCCCTGCCTGATGGCACAGACCGGGGAGGAATTTGTGGCAAGGCCTATATGGGAGCCTTCCATGCATGGCCCGCCTATAGCCGGGGGACAGAGGCCACCATCTACCTGAAAAACAACTGCCATTGCAAGGGTGCCAGCAGGGCGCTTTACACCCTTACAGCCTTTGGGCCATTACTCCAGCAGGCCTTTCGCCCGCAGGGCCGCCTCCATGCCATTTTCCAGCATAAAATCTATCCCCAACTGCTGCATGATGGTAAGGGCTTCTAAGATGCGTTTGCCACGGTTTTCCGTCAAATAATATTCCACATGCAAAGGGTAGCCCGCAAAAATCTGTTTTTCCACAAGGCCGTAATCCATCAGTTCTTTAAGCTGTTGTATCAGCATTTTTTGGCTTATCCCCGCAATGTCTTTTTCCAGTTTTGCCAAGGGCGTTTTACCAAGGCGCAGCCGCCACAATATAATACATTTCCACTTGCCCTTTATCATATCGTGCGTCAGTTCCAAAGGGCAGGTATAGGTTTCCCGAATTTTCATCTCTTTCTCCCTTGGACCGCCTTCTTTAGTGGCCTTGTCGCTCCTTCTTTTGGAACAATTATCGAACACACCCTAGTTTTCGGCCAACTCGTTATACCACTTAACGGCCCTGATATAACTTTCGCTTATCAGCTTATCAGAAAGGTTGTTTTTTGCGCCAAATTCGCTAATTTCCTCCCAGTTGGAGTACTCATAGTCGCTATAGAACTTCAAAAGGTCGGAGTGGGGGCCGGTTTTGGTAAGCAGGGACAGGCGGATATCATCTGCCACGGGGATTTCCTCCAGCAGTTCCTCCTTGCTTTTTTCAAGTGCGATGTGCAAAAGCGAAAACAGGCCCACCAAAAACACATGGCGTACGTCCCGCTTAGGCAAGAGGTAGGGACAAATCAGTTCTCCAAACTCGGCGCGAATCAGCGAGATGCGTACCAGTTCTAAGGGTTTATCCGAGGCAATACCCCGCAAAGCCAGCATGGCAATCCATTTTTTCAGGTTTTCTTCCCCAAGGTAGGCCACCGCCATATCAATGGAAGACACCTGGTTACGCAAACCCACAGCGGCCGAGTTCAGCAGCCTAAGCAGTTTATAAGAGAGGGCCACATCGGCCGATATGACAGAGCTTATCTCTCTAAAATCCACATAATCATCTGTGCTGGTCAGTTTTAAAAGGCGCAGGTAATTCACCTTCATCGGGTCAATATCCTTGGTTTTTTTGGTCACTACGGGGGGCTGCTCAAAATAAAAACCCTGGAACAGTAGGTAGCCTTTTTCCTTTGCGGCCTCAAACTCTGCGCCGGAATCCACCCTTGTGGCCACAAACTTCTTGTCCTTATATTTTTGAATCAGCAGGCGCTGGGCGTCCCGGCTCACACGCTCTTGATCCAGCTTAATAAACTGGGCAACCTCCATTAGGTCTGGCTTTACACACTCTTCCCTAAGGCCGCTTAGGCACAGGGAATAGCCCGCCTTTACAAGCTCGCGGTAACGGGCCAATTCCTCGGCGCTGGGCGGGGTTTCGGCCAGTACCTGAATGACAAATTTATCTTTTGGCAGGTTGTTTTGCACCGTCTTACTCATCAGCTGGGCCGTATAACCAATAAAGTATTTGGCGTCGTTTTGCATGTCCCCAAGGCCCAGGGCATCCAGGCTACGGTCAAGCCCCGAAAGGGAGACAGCCCCTTCCCCCTCGGCCCCCTCATTCCCACGGTCAATCATCTCATAACCATAGGTGCTTCCAGCCGCAGTTAAAATGGGCTGGATATTGATGTACAGATCTTTGAAGGTTTTGGCTGTATCGTATTGATCCTCAAAAAACACAAGCCGGTTACGGCCCGCTTCCTTTGCCTTATACAGGGCAATATCGGCCTTGCGCAATAATTCTGAATAATTTTCGCCATGTTTTGGGAAGATGGATACCCCCATACTGAGGGTGCAAGAAAGTTCTATATTGGGCATGGTATAGCTGAGGAATGCCGCCGAAAGCAATTTTTCATAATGCTCTTTCAGTGCCTCTGCATCTTTATAACGGCCCATTGCATCCGCATACAGCAGCACAAACTCATCGCCCCCAAGCCGGTACAGGTGGCCGGCAAAAGCCTCGTCCGCCTCAAAATGTTCGGTTAAGCGGCGCAGCATCAAATCTCCGGTATTGTGGCCATAGGTATCATTTATGCTTTTAAAATTGTCTAAATCAAAAATTCCCACAATGCCACAGCAGTGATCTTTTATGATATCCGCCGCAACAGCCTCAAAGTCCTCTTTCAATTTTTGGCGGTTTGGCACCTTGGTCAGGTGGTCCACATAGGCAAGGTTATACAATTTTTGGGTGGAATCTCGCTCTCCCCCAACGTCCCGCAGGGTAAGCAAAATAACGCTGGTATCCCCCAGCCACTCCACCCGGTTGGCATGTACCGAAAATATGACGCCCTCACTGCTGTAAATATCGTAACAAACCGGGTATTCCTCTTCATCGGCGTCACGGTCGGGGCATTGGCTCAACAGGCTGGGGAAAACCTCCATGTAGGCATCGGCTGGGGGCAAATCGGCCACAGAGGACGCCTCAACCCGGTTTTGCGCCGCTTGGTTTAAAAACAAAATTCGGTTGTCCTTCTCACGCACAACAACCACATCTGCCTCTTGGGCGTCTAAAAAGCTTTTAACAAAAACTTCGCCCGTGTCTTGCCTGCCTTTACCAAACAATGCCATGGTGATTTCCTTATTCTGATGAGTTTTTGACAAAATTCTCTTTCTACAGTATATCCGATTTCTAGTACTTTGTGAACATTTTTTGATTGAAATTTTGGCTTTTCTTATCAAATTCGTAAGGAAAGCTATCTTTTTTCCTCTTTATTAGGTATAATTTAACTATTTACAAGACTTTTATTCTGCTTGGGAGTACCGTTTTCATGCTAAAATGGGCCGAGACCAAATTATACCCGCGTCTGCAAAGCAAAGAGTTTGCAAGCGATGAAGAGCTTTATCTGTTTTTGCTTTTGCAGGCGGCTCTCTTGTTTGTTCTTGCCATGCATCTATTATTGTTGGGCATTTTTTTAATTATCGGCCTGCTACCCATGATTTTGGCCAGCATTGCCAGCCTGGTGATTTATAGTGTAAACTACTTGCTGTTGCTAAAAAGCAGGGGGTTTCGCGCCACTGGGCTGGTTTTTGCCGCCGAGGTAATTGCTTACACGTTTTTTATGGCGCTGTGCATAGGGGCCGATAATTACCTTGTACTCTATTTGGTGCTTTTGATGATTATTGAGATGATTTTGCCCCTGCGCTTTGCTTGGCGTTTGGTTATTCTATTTGGCATTTGGCTTAGCATGATAGGCCTGCATCTGGTACGCATTGCACACCAGCCCTGGTACAGCCTGGATGGCTACGCGAATTTGCTCTCTTTCTTTAACCTTTGTATGGGTTTTATTGGCATATCGGTAGAACTTACCATCGGGGATATCCTAAAAAAAGTAACCGCTGGTTTTCGAGCGATGCAGATGCGCAGCTTGAAAAGCGAGGCCAACACCGACCCACTTACCGGCCTTTATAACCGCCGATATGCAAGCGAAGTTTTTGAAAAGCTGCGTACCGAAGAAGGCGGCGGCGCCTTCTGTGTGGCCATGCTGGATATTGACGATTTTAAAAGCATCAACGATACTTATGGCCACGCGGCGGGCGATATTGTATTGCGTGAAATGGCAAAAGAGATGCGCGCCCAACTGCGTAAAACCGATTATTTGTTCCGCTGGGGTGGCGAGGAGTTTTTGCTACTGCTGGAAAACGCCGACCTTAGGGAGGCGCGAGCCATTATGGAAAAATTGCGCACCGCCCTGGAAGATATGGTGGTGGAAGTAGAAGAAGAACGCCTGCGCTTTACCGTAACCATAGGCCTTACCGAACTGGACAGGCAAAATATTGACGCCAGCATTGAAATGAGCGATGAACATCTGTATTCGGGCAAGCGCGGCGGCAAAAATCAGGTGGTTGTATAAATCTGCCAGCCTGCACCCCAATACGTAAAAAAGCTTTTTTTGCAAAAAACCAAAAACAGCACTCTGCCAAACAAAAAGGCAGAGTGCTGTTTTTAAATATAATAACAAAGCAAAACCGAATCGTCCCTAAGAAGGGCCTGGGCAGGCGCCCTTCTACCCTACTTATACTCCGTAATATCCACGCTGCTAATCAGTAAAGAGTCTCTGCCATTCGACCATTCAATCAGCGCGGCGGAGGTTTTCGTGTAGATATCAAATTTGGCGGTATACAGTTCCAAGGTGCAGTGGGGGTTTTCCGCCGACACATGTTGTAAGGGGCAGTCGTCACAGGGCGCATCCAGCCCCCGGTACGAAACATGGCATTTTGTACCCACCGAGGGGTGCCCTGTGATATCGATTACGTTTTGGTTCTCATAAAACACTTCAAACGTTTCCCTATCCACCACATAGGCAATGCTGTTCATATTGTCCATAATGGCTTCAATTGCCTGATGATGGCGCACTTCTCGCACATTGCTAAGTTGTTTTGCCATAAATACCGAAAGTACCTGGCAGATGGTGCGCAGTTCCTCAAACTCCGTTTCAGAAAGTTTGAAATCCTCATCCACGCAGTTTTGAAAGGCGATGACGCCCATCAGCTTATCCCGCTCTTTGATGGAAAAATGCACAATTGATTTGATCCCAATAGAGGTGTAACTCTCCTGCGCAAAGGCGGGGAAATCGGTGGGAACGGCCATGAACATACCGCCCGACTCTTCAAGCGCCGAAACAATAAAATCAAAGCTGCTTACCGGCATGTTGATATAGCGGTCGCTCACCGAGGCGATATCCAGGGAACACCACTCAAAAACGCCATTGAAATGCGTTGATAATTCATTAAATTCAAAAATGTTTGCCCTGGAAAACCCAAAGTTTTTGGCAATCAGCTCCAGCACCGATTCAATGGCGAATTGTGTATCATCAGAGCCATAGAGCAGGCGGAAAACATATTCAATTCTATTTTCCTTAAAACTTTTCTGCAAAACGCCGTGGGTATCAATTTCGGTGCGGGTGGAAACATAGGAGAGTTCCAGCCCCTCATCATAAAATGAATACCGGTTCTTTCCCTTTGCCTTGGCTGTATAAAGGGCGGCGTCCGCAAATTGAAAAAGGACCTCAAAGCGCCTTCCATCTTTGGGGAAAACGGCAATACCCACACTACTGGAAACGGTGTAACCCTCATTTTTTTCATTTGCATAGGTGCGCAAAAATGCCTTGCAAATCTCATTCGCCCTTTTCACAATCATCTTTTCGCCAGAGAGGCCCTTCGCAAAAACCAGAAATTCATCTCCGCCAATCCGCCCCACTATGTCGCTTTCCCGGAAGATGCCTTTTAAACTCTCCGAAAGTTCCGATAGAACGGCGTCGCCATACAGGTGGCCCAGCCGGTCGTTTATGGTTTTAAAATTGTCGATATCAATTATGAATAGCACGCCGGTGGCAGCCTCTGCCTTTTCTAGGGCCAAATACTCTGTAATGCGTGTTTCAGCCGTGCTTTTGTTGTATAGGCCCGTAAGCGAATCCCGCTCCGCTTTATACTGCAATTCCAGTTGCTGCTTTTTTTCCTCGTCTATGTTCTTAATTTGTACAAAACCCTTGATATGCCCGGTTTCTTCATCTTGTACCAGCACCATAAGTACACGCATCCAAACATACAGGTTTTCCTGCATCAGCCTGCGGTAATCAAACACTATCTCGGTTTTCCCGCGTTCAAATTCCTCAATGGCCGTAAGGGGGGAACTGTAGTGAAGAAAATTCTCCCTGTCCTCTGGGTGCACGCTTGCCTGTATCATAAAAGCCAGCATTTGGGTGTAGTTGTGCGTCACCTCGCCCAGCTTTTCCTCATAATCCTCAAAACCGGATATCAGTTCATCCCGGTTAAAATCCACCTCAATGGTTCTGAACACGTCTTTGTCAATCGAAGCGCGGTACTGGCGTTCCTTTTCCACCCTGTGCCGCAGTTCTTCATTTTTCTCTTTGTAGCCAAGCAATGTGGCCGTTTTAATGGAAAAAAACAAAACAATATAGGTGCCTAGCAAAACGGCAAGCGGTGCAATGATTTGGTTATCCAGCAAGGAAACGGGGGAGCGCAGCCCCACATATAAAGCGGCATTGGTAAGCAGATAGGCGGTGAACACCGCCAGCCAACTGTTCATAAACCAAAGCTGTTCGCTATGCTGGTTGATAATTCGGATACTTTTGGATGAAACCACCCGTATGACAACAAATATAACCAGATTCAGCAGCATAAAACCAACTGCCGTGGCCATGGTAAGCAAATAGGGGGTGTTTACTATTTCGTACAAACTGCTGTGTGTGGCCATGGCAAAGCCCGCCAAACAAAAAGAGCGCATGGCCATGATGTGAACCAGGCAGGCCAGGGCGCAAAACAGGCTACAGGCCGGTTTGTCCTTATAAAAAACAATAAATTCTAAAAAAAGAAGGGTCCCCATCACCAGATACAGTACTACAAAGCGATTCCCGGCTGCAAACAAAATGGCAAGGCTGATAGAGGTGTTGAGGATGGCAACGGGTATACGGTATAGCTTTTTAAGCCTAGGTGTTCTTAAAAAGGGGTCAACCAGTTCAAAAACCAAATAGAAATAGGCAAGAAGCATCACCACCAAAAAAACAGTAGCGCTTATCATTCACTGTATCTCCAATCACTAAATATGCCGCAAAACCCTTACAGCCATGGTTGGGTTTTCCACATATAATGAGATTCACTTAAGCATAACACATCTCACCTAAACTGTCACCTGTTTATGCCACAAAATACCCACCAGCGTATATTATCTCTCATCCAAAACACAAAAACCCACAGAATGAAACCTTTCATTCCGTGGGCTGCTTTGACAAAACGCTTTACATCTTACTATTTAAACAAAACACTAACCGTCGGCATTGATTTTTTCAATCAGTTCCTCTAAAACCTCATCCGCCGCCTCATAGGGCACCTGGCAGGTGCCCACCTGGTGGTGGCCTCCCCCGCCGTATTCCAGCATCAGCTGGCCTACATCGGTTTTAGAGCTGCGGTTCAGCACGCTATGCCCTACGGCGATGGGGCAGTTTAGCTTTTGGCGGCCATCCACCACCCACAGCGAGATATTTTGCTCGGGGTACAGGCTGTAAATTAAAAAACGGTTGCCTGTATAGATGGTTTCCACCCCGCGTAAATCGGTTAAAATGGCATTGCCTTTCACCGTAGTGTGGGCCGCCACCATCTCGCGGAATTTTTTATCCTGCTCAAAATACAGTTCCACCCGCTCTTTCACATCGGGGTCCTGTAATATTTCCTCAATATCTTGGGTGCGGCAGGCGTCAATCAATTTTTCCATCAGCTGGTAGTTGCTAATGCGGAAATCGCGAAAGCGCCCAAGCCCGGTACGGGGATCCATCAAAAAGCCCAAAAGAACCCAGCCTGTGGGGTTCAATATCTCATCCGCCGTCAGTTTTGCGGCGTCTACCTTGTCTACATACTTTACCATCTCTTTAAAATGCGGTAGGGTTTTGTCGCCGTCGTAATAATCGTATATCACCCGCGCGGCGCTATCTTTCAGTTCACTTTTCCCCTCAAAGCTCAGGCCCGAGGCCAAACGGTTTCCCTCGCTGGAGTGGTGGTCAAACCAAAAGGCACAGCCGGGCACATAGGGCACGTTGGCAAGCACATCGTTGCCATCCACCTCAACAAGGCCATCCTGTAAATCTTTGGGGTGCACAAACTTCCAGTGGTCAACAACCCCCAGTTCCTTCAGTTCCGCCCCGCAGGCTAGGCCATCAAAGTCAGAGCGGGTCAATAGACGCATCGCCATAGTATTTGCCTCCTATATACGGTAAAGTTACCTTTGCAATTTTAAAGCCAAATTCTTTTACAGTAAGTTTTTTTAGTATACCATACCAAAGTTTTTTTTGCCATCCCGCCGCAGTAGTTTTCTTATGTCAATAATAAAATGCCAATTTTGCGTTTCACGGCGGTTTTGCTTGCTCCCCCCCTGGCAGTGTTGTATAATAAATTAAATTTGTGCAATGTCTGAATCCCTGGGCGCAAGAAAGGTGGCCTTGTAAACTATCATGGCAAAGTTTAGCGTTAAAAAACCCCTCACCGTGTTTGTGGCCGTTGTGGCGGTGCTGGTGCTGGGGGCGGTTTCTTTTTTAAATATGACCCCCGACCTATTACCAAATATGGACCTGCCCTATGTGATGGTCATTACCCCTGTGCCAGGCGGAACACCCGAAAAAGTGGAAACTATGGTTACAAAGCCGCTGGAGCAGGCCATGGCCACCTTAGAACATATTAAAACCGTGCGTTCCACCTCCAGCGAAAACCGCTCGATGATTTTTTTACAGTTTGCCGAAGAGGTAAACCTGGACACCATCACGGTGGATATACTGCAACGTACCGCACAAATGGGTGAATATTGGGATGAGAGCGTGGGGACCCCCATCATTTTAAAACTAAACCCCAGCATGTTGCCCGTTATGGTGCTGGCCGTGGATATGGAGGGCATGGAACCCGCCGAGTTGAGCCGCTTTACCGAGGATACCCTGCTTACCAAATTAGAGGGCGTTGCGGGCGTTGCCAGCGTAAACGCAAACGGCCTGGTGGCAGACACCGTGCAGGTTGCCCTGAACCAAGGCCGCATTGACGAGATGAATGAGCGGGTGCGCCTGGCGGTAGAGGCGCAGTTTAGCGAGGGCGAAGAGGAACTGGAAAACGCCAAAGATGAGGCGGAGAGCGGCCTAGGCGAAGTGGAAAACGCCATGGCGGAGCTACAGGGCGCCATGGATACAGCCGCGGGAATGGCGGGCGAAGCCGCGGGCCAGATTGACCAAAAAAAGATGGAGCTGATGCAGGCCAAAATGCTGCTGTTGCAGCAAATTTCCGCCATGA
>CAZKBM010000052.1:0-23616 GCA_964550985.1 uncultured Oscillospiraceae bacterium | reverse complement strand
GGCAGACCCCGGCATGGCGGCCGCCATGCCGGCAGGGTATCCCCCGCAGGCCGCGGCCTATGCCTACCCCACTGCGGCACCTGGGGCGCCCGGCTACCCGCCGCCGCCCGCCTATGCCTACCCACCGCCCGCCTATACCATGCCGGCCAGCGCGCCTGTGGATATGCGCAGCGTGGAATTTCCCGAGTTTCCGGGGGGCGCTTACTCAGATGGGGTGCCTGTAATGGGCAACAACCTGGATCTCATCATGAACGTGCCGCTGAATGTCTCGATTGAAATTGGCAATACCCGCAAAAAAATTCGGGATATTATGAATTTCACCTCGGGCACCGTGGTGGAGCTGGACAAGCAAGCCGGCGCACCTGTGGACATTGTGGTAAATGGGCAGCTGATAGCCCACGGCGACGTTGTTGTGATTGACGATAACTTCGGTGTACGAATCACCGAAATTATCGGCACCAAAGAACTGATTAACTCCCTGAGCGAGCAGCCCAAATAAACTTGCCACGGGGTGTTAGATACATAGTTTCGGTTTTTAAAAACGATGAGCTTGGAAACGTAGCAACGATATTATAGCAATGGAAAGGGAAATATGACCTATGGAAGACAAAAAGATTTTAATTGTGGACGATGCGGCCTTTATGCGTATGATGATTAAGAACAGCCTAACCGGCCAGGGCTTTACCAACCTGATTGAAGCGGCAGACGGCAAAATTGCGCTGGATACCTATCTGGCCGAAAAACCCGACCTGGTTATCATGGATATCACCATGCCCAACATGGACGGGCTTGAGGCTTTGCAGGCCATCAAATCGGCCGACCCCGGCGCCAAAATTGTCATGTGTTCGGCCATGGGGCAGGAATCGATGGTAGTGGATGCCATTCGTTATGGCGCCCTGGATTTCATCGTTAAGCCCTTTAAGCCAGACCGTATCCTGCAAACCGTAGAAAAAATTCTGGGTTAAGCGGGGTTTGTTTGCCGTGGCTGCGCCATTTGGGGCTGGCCACGAATTTTGCGTGCGTGGAGGCGGCTAACCGTTGGGGCTTGGAGAAACCGTACTGAGAATACTTGGGGCACTGGTTGCCCTGGTATTTGTGCTGCTACTTGCCTGGTTTATTCTGCAGTGGCTGGGCAAGCGGATGAACGGTTTGGCACCCGGTACGGGGGGCCGCCTGTTGAACGTACTGGACCGGGTAAGTTTTGGCAAGGGTGGCAGTTTGCTGCTGGTACGGGTGGACAAAAAAGTTTTTTTAATTGCCGTAAGCGAACACGCCATTGAAAAAATTGCCGAACTAGACGACCCCGACGAAAACCTGCGGCTGCCCGATGTGACGGGCACCGCCCCCTTTGGCGAAACCTTCAAAGAAGCGCTTGCAAAATTTACCAAACCCAAGGATGGAAAGCCCGGAGGGAAACTATGAAAAAGTACCTCTCCGCGGCCCAAAAACAAAAGCTTAAACGCGCATTGCGGCTTTTTTTGCTCTCGGGGCTTTTGTGCGTATTGCTGGTGGCCGCTTTGGGCGTAACGGTGCAGGCGGCCGGCGTTACCATTGACGTGAACGCCGGCGACACCGAGGGAAACCTTGGCGCGCTGGAAGTGGTTGTCATCTTTGGCTTCCTCGCCATTCTGCCCTCCATTGTGCTGATGATGACAAGCTTTACCCGCATCATCATTGTGCTAAGCTTTTTGCGCAACGCCATGGGCACGGCGCAGTCTCCCCCCAATATGATATTGGTGGGGCTTGCCATTTTTTTAAGCCTGTTTATTATGACCCCCACCATCAACGCCATGAACGACGAGGCCTACCAGCCCTACCTTGCCGGGGATATGACCAGCACCGAGGCGCTGAGCGCCGCCGCCACACCCGTAAAAAAGTTTATGCTTACCCAAACAAAGCCGCAAGCTTTAACCATGTTTTTAACCCTGGGCAACATAGAACCCCCAGAGGTGGCCGACCCCGCAAACCCTACAGAACTGTTGGAGCTGCCCCTTACGGTAATTACCCCGGCTTTTATCACCAGCGAGCTGGAAAAAGCTTTTATGATGGGCTTTTTAATCTTTTTGCCATTTTTGGTAATCGATATGGTGGTAAGCAGCATTTTGATGAGTATGGGTATGGTCATGCTGCCCCCCGCCATGATTTCGTTGCCGTTTAAGCTATTGTTGTTTGTTTTGGTAAACGGCTGGGGCCTGATGATGCAAACTTTGGTAAATTCGTTTGCCGTAGTTACCTGACGAAGGCCGTATACCATCTGCTCTTATCCCCTTTTGTAACCCCATAGGAAAGAAGGCGCGCCATTTTGACCAGTGGAGAGGTTTTGGATACCATGCGGCAGATGTTGATTGTCTGCCTGCAAATTTCCGCCCCCATTCTCATAGTCAGTATTGTTGTGGGCTTGATTGTGGCCATTTTTCAGGCCGCCACCCAAATTCACGAACAAACCCTCACCTTTGTGCCCAAACTTTTGGTCATCGCCTTGATGCTTCTTCTCATGGGCTCTTTTATCTACGCTTCCATCAGCAATTTCACCACCACCATCTTTGACTTGATGGCCAGCGTGTAGCCCGCAGGGAACAGGAGTTTTTCATGCGTATCGACATCGCTTTCGAGGGCTTGCTGGTTTACTTGCTGGTCTTTGTACGGTTTTCGGGCATGTTGCTATTAAACCCCGTTTTTAGCCGCAACAACGTGCCGCCCATGGTGCGTATGGGCTTGATTTTGGGCCTTACCCTGCTTATTGCCCCTTTGCAACCCGTTGCCCCCGTGGCCGCCTTAAGCGATTTTGCCTTTATGGTTGCCGCACTGCGGGAGCTGTTGGTGGGGGCCGTTTACGGATATGTTTTCATCCTGTTCTACTATTTCCTCTATTATGCCGGGGAGATTATGGACACCGATATAGGCCTTGCCATGGCCAAGACCTTCGACCCCGCCTCCAATATCCAGGTGTCTTTTTCTGGGCAGCTGGTAACCATATTCTTTATCACCTATTTATTTGCCACCGGCAGCCATTTGGCCCTGCTTAAAATGTATGCCGATTCCTTCGTCTATATCCCCCTGGGGGCCGCCGGGCTGTCGCTCAGCATCAGCTCTTTTTTGCTGGATTTATTCGTCTCGGTGTTTCTTTTGGCCATACGGCTTGTGGCCCCCATTATGGTGGCCGAGTTTATTCTACAGGCCTCGATGGGCATTTTGATGAAATTCATCCCGCAAATTACGGTGTTTGTCATCAACTTCCAACTGCGCATTATGCTAGGGCTTTTGCTGCTCTACCTGTTCGCCCCGTTTATCGGGCAATTTATCGATAATTACCTGACGGTCATGTTCGATAACCTCAAGGGCGCCACCGAGGTTATAACCGGCGGGTTACCCATAAATGGCTAAACTTTTACGCCTTTTCACGCACCTGCCCTAAGGGGGGAACATCTTGCCGGGCGAAGAGAAAACCGAACAAGCAACCCCGAAGCGCAAGCAGGATGAGCGCAAAAAGGGCAATGTATTTAAAAGCCAGGAGGTTATTACCCTGGCAAGCCTGTTGGCGGTTTTTTTCACCCTGCAAACCCTGGGCGGCTTAGTGCTAAATACCCTGATGGGTGGCATTCAGCGGTTTTGGGCGCAGGCCGGGGTGATTGAAAGTTTGGCCCTGGGCGATGTGCGCAAATTGTTTTTACAGGGCGGCCTTGTCTTTGCCCTGGCAGCCCTGCCCTGCCTTTTGGTGGCAGGCCTTGTGGTAATTGTGGCCACCGTGGCCCAAACCCGCGGCAACTTTGCCGCCGAGGCCTTCAAACCCAAATTTAGCCGTATGTCGCCCGCGCAGGGCCTAAAAAAAATCTTCAGCCTGCGCGGTTTGATGGAACTTTTTAAATCCATCGTCAAAATCATCATCCTGGCCTATGTCATCTACTCTAAATATATGGAGCGGGTGGTGGAACTACCCCGGCTGATGGAGATGGATTTTGCCGCGGTCTTGTTCTATGCCGGGGGCTTCCTCATGGACATCGTCACCTCGGTTTCCGTCATCTACATCGCCCTGGCCGCCGCCGATTTCCTGTTTCAGCGCTGGCAGTTTGAAAAAGACATGCGCATGACAAAACAGGAAATTAAAGAGGAGTACAAACAGACCGAGGGCGACCCGCAAATCAAGGGGAAAATTAAGCAGAAACAGCGGGAGATGAGCCAGGCGCGTATGATGCAATCGGTGCCCGAGGCCGACGTGATTATACGCAACCCCACCCATTATGCCGTTGCCGTTAAATACGCCGCCGGCATTGATAACGCCCCCATTGTGCTGGCCAAAGGGGCCGACCTGATGGCCCTGCGTATCATACGTGTGGGGGAAGAAAATGGCGTGATGCTGGTGGAAAACCGCCCGCTGGCCCGCAGCCTTTACGAAAACGCCCCCCTGGACGCCGAGATACCCCCCGAATTTTATGGGGCGGTGGCCGAAGTACTGGCCTTTGTGTACAGCCTGCAAAGCAAAAAACTGGAAAAGGCCGCCCCCAAACAGCCCCCCGGCGGAAACGCCGGCCACAGAGGCCCGCCGCCCCTCTAACAGGCGGGGCAGACCCAAAAAACAAACTATCAGGGAGTAAAGCAGCGTGAAGAAATTCAACCCTCTTCAAAACGGCGTCGCGATTTTGGTTATCGCGGTTGTTTTGCTGCTGATTATCCCTTTGCCCTCGGCCTTTTTGGACGTGTTCTTTATCTTAAACATCGCGCTGAGTTTTATCATTTTGCTCATCACCATGTATATTAAAGAACCATTGGAGTTTTCCATCTTCCCCTCCATCCTGCTGGTTACCACGGTGTTCCGCCTCTCGCTAAACGTGGCGGCCACAAAGCTCATTCTGTTTAACAACGGCGAAGCCGGGCAGGTGATACGGGCCTTTGGCCAGTTTATCATCCAGGGCAACTACGTCATCGGTATCGTCATCTTCCTCATCTTGGTACTGGCCCAGTTTATGGTTATCACCAAAGGCTCTGAACGTGTGGCCGAGGTGAGCGCCCGCTTCACGCTGGACGCCATGCCCGGTAAACAAATGGCCATTGACGCCGATTTGAACTCCGGCCTGATTGATGAGACCGAGGCGCGGGTACGCCGCCAAAAGGTGCAGAGCGAGGCCGACTTCTTCGGCAGCATGGACGGCGCCACGAAGTTTGTAAAGGGCGACTCCATCATCTCCATCGTCATCGTGCTCATCAACTTTGTGGGCGGCATCGCTATGGGTTTTGTCAATGGCATGGGTGATTTCAACTCCATCATGGATATTTTTGCCACAGCCACCATCGGTAACGGCCTGATGAGCCAGATTCCCTCGCTGCTTATCTCGGTAGCCACCGGTATGGTGGTTACCCGCAGCGGCAACAACGACAGCCTGAACCGCGCCATCGCCCAGCAGTTTGTGGGCCAGCCCATCGCCCTCATCATCACCGGCATTGTCATGCTGCTGCTCATTTTTGTAGGCTTTCCCCCGGTACAGGTTATTTTGGTAAGCGGTATGCTAATTGCCGTGGGCGTTATGCTGCGCCGCCGGGCCAAGGTTAGCGCCCCTGCGGGCGGGCCCGCCATTGAGGGCCTGGGCGAAACCGAGGGCCCCACCGAAGAGGTGACCAGCGAGGCCAGCTACTACCGCAACATCGACAATGTGTATTCCCTTTTGAACGTGGAGCAGATTGAGATGGAGTTCGGTTACTCGTTACTTCCACTGGTGGATGAGGCCAGCGGCGGCAGCTTTGTGGACAGGGTTGTGATGTTCCGCAAGCAGTTTGCGCTGGAGATGGGCATGGTGGTGCCCTCGGTGCGGCTGAAAGACTCCGGCCAGTTAAACCCAAACCAGTACACCATTCGCTTTAAGGGCGAGCAGGTGGCCCAGGGGGATGTGCTGGTAGACCACTACCTGGCCCTGGCCCCCGGCGATAACGCCGACCCTGTGGAGGGCATTGACGCGATTGAGCCCGCCTTTGGCATACCCGCCAAATGGATTAGCGAGGACAGAAAGCCCAAGGCAGAACTGGCCGGCTACACCCTGGTGGACCCCACCAGCGTGATTATCACCCACCTGGCCGAGGTGATACGCCAGCACGCCCACGAACTATTGACCCGCCAAGAGGTGGGCAACATGCTGGAAAACCTGAAAAAGCAGAACCCCTCGATTGTGGACGACACCGTACCCGCCCTGCTTGCCATGGGCGATTTGCAAAAAGTGCTGGCAAACCTGCTGCGCGAAGGGATACCCGTGCGGGACCTGGAGACCATTTTGGAGACCCTGGGCGATTATGCCGGAGCCGTTAAAGATACCGATATGTTAACCGAGTACGTGCGGCAGGCCCTGCGGCGCACCATCTCGCATCGCTTCTCAGACGCCGGGCAGCTCAAGGTCATCACCCTGGACGCCGAGATTGAGAACATCATCATGGGGGCCGTAAAAAAGATGGATGGCGGCAGTTATCTGGCCTTGGAACCCGATGTGATTCAGGGCATTGTAACCGCCTCCAGCGAGCAATTTGACCGCGTTAGGGACATTGTACAAAGCCTGATTGTCCTCACCAGCCCCATTGTGCGCATCTACTACAAAAAACTGATTGACCAGTTCTACCCCCGTGTGGTGGTGTTAAGTTTTAACGAAATTGACACCGACATTCAAATCCAGGCCCTGGGCAACATCGCTTTTGGGCGGGCCAATATGGCCGGATAAGGGGAATTTCTCTTATTTCGTCATAGGTTTATCACTTCTTTGCCGTATAATGGTGGAAACAGGAAAGTTAGCGCCAATTGTATAAACGCGGTATCTGCTAGTTTTTGTTTGGCCCTAACTCCACAAGCAAGGGGGGCTGCCCGTGGCTGAGCCTGACGCAAAATTCAAACTGGAAAACCCCGCCGAAACCCTGGTAGATTACCAGCGCAGCGGCGACGTTGAACTTCGGAACCTTTTAATTATGCATTACAGCTACATTGCCAAAAGCGTGGCTGTGCAGATGCGTGGCATAACCGGAGGCTATGCCCAGGTAGAGGACGTGGTAAACGAGGGCATTTTAACCCTGATGGACTGCCTGGATAAATACACCCCGGATAAGGGCATGAAGTTTGAAAACTACGCATATATGCGTATCCGTAACGCCAATATCGATTTTGTGCGCAAGCAAGACTGGGTGCCCCGCCGGGTAAGGCGCACCGCGCGCGAGGTGAGCGACGCCTACAACGCACTCTCCACCGAACTGATGCGCGAGCCCACCACCCGGGAGCTTGCCGACCACATGGGCCTTTCGGAAGAAGCTGTAAACAAGCATTTTTCAGAGATGAACGCCGGGGCCGTGTTGAGTTTTGAGGACCTTTTGCAAAATGCCCTGCCCGGCACGGCCGAACCCCCCGGCCTTGTGAGCCAGGACGATGACAGCCTGCCAGAAAAAGGACTGATGCAGCGCGAACTGCGCGCCCAGCTATTGGCCGCCGTAGAGAGCCTGACCGAGAAAGAGCGGCTTGTGATTTCGCTGTATTATTACGAGCATTTGAAACTGCACGAGATAGCCAAGGTGATGGGGGTATCGGAGTCTCGGGTGAGCCAAACCCACAGCAAGGCCATTTTGAAGATGAAACAAAAATTGAGCGCTTACCTGAACCTATAGCGCAAAGCGGATACCGAGAGGAGAGATTTTAGATGCTTCAAGGTTTTTATACGGCGGCATCGGGCATGTTTATGCAGCAGCGCAGCCTGAATGTGCTGGCCAACAACCTGGCCAACCTGCAAACCCCCGGGTTTAAGGCCAGCCGGGTTTTAAGCAGCACCTTTGAACAAACCTACCTTTCCCGGCTGGAAAAATACAACACCGGGCAAATTGGGGTTGGTAACCCCGCACGCATTGTGGAGGAAGTGCCGGACATCTTTACTTTTAACGGCATTACCGAGACGAGCCGCCCCTTTGACCTTGCCATTACTGGTTATGGCTTTTTCCACGTGCAGGGCGAGGACGGCCAAACCTACATGACGCGCGACGGCCAGTTTGATTTGGACGACCAGGGCTTTTTGGTACTGCGTGGCCGGGGCCGGGTAATGGGCACCGGCGGCCCGCTGCAGCTAAACACCAGCGATATTAAGGTGAGCGCAAACGGCCAAATTACAAACAGCATCACTGGGGCAAACCTTGGGCAGCTTGCCATTACCGCCCCCGCAAACGACGACGAGGTACAGCAAAACCCGAACGGCCTGTTCACCTTTACCGGGGGCCCTGGCGCGCAGATTGCAAACCCCCAAATTGTGCAGGGCGCCTACGAAAACAGCAATGTGAACATGACCGATGAAATGACCGCCATGATGATGGCCCAGCGGAATTTTTCTTCGGCCTCGCAGGCCTTGCAGTTTATTGACGCCACCTATGCAAAGGCTGTGAATATTGCCGCAGTGTAGTTTGCGCAAATTTTACGTGTAAATGGTACGATATGCAAATTCCTCTTTTTTTATGATATTTTTTGTGATATAATGAAGCTGTTTACAAGACTTTGAGAAGGGAAGCAATTATGAGTACTATTGCTTTTTGGAACGGCGCGGCCGGTATGCAGGCCTATCAAAAAAAGCTGGACGTTGTGGGCCACAACTTGGCCAACGTAAATACCTCCGGTTATAAGGCCCAGCGCGCCACTTTTGACGACCTGATTCGCACCCAGATGAACACGAACGTGGAGGGCAACTTCCTGGTGGGGCACGGGGTGAAGCAGGAATATGTGAACAATATCATGGGCCAAAGCGCCTTAACCGACACCGGCTACCAGCTTGATTTTGCCATTGCCGGCGAGGGGTATTTTGGTGTGGACGCCGCCGGGCAACGGCAGTATACCCGCAATGGCGCGTTCAATCTTTCGGTAGAGGGGAACGGTGCGGCGCTGGTTACAAACGACGGCGCCTACGTGCTGGACCGCGCCGGGCAGCGCATTGTTTTGCCCTATGCAAACGGCCAGGTAAACACCGACGGCCTTACCGCCCGCCTGGGCGTGTGGGGTTTCCCCAACCAGTTCGGGCTGGAGTCCCGCGGGAATGCCCGTTATGCACAAAGCGGCAACTCGGGCGCGGCAGCCCTGTTAAACCCGGGCGGCGCGCCGGGCACAAAAACCTATGAGATTAAACAGCACTACCTAGAGTCCTCCTCTGTGGATGTATCGCGCGAGATGGTGCAGATGATTGAGGCGCAGCGGGCTTTCCAGGTGAACAGCCGGGTGGTGCAAACGGCCGACCAACTTGCCGAAGAACTGAATAACCTGCGCTAAACGGTTCACCAAAGCCGTGGCAAGGGCGGGTATAACCAAGGCATTGCCAGTTTGGCGCAATTTTACTTGATAGTTGGGAGATGGATATTTTGTCTATTCAAACCTATGATGATTTGAACAACATGCAGGTAGACATGTTGCGCGAAATTGCCAATATAGGAACTGGGAACGCAGCTACCTCCCTAGCTGCTATGCTGCAAAAAACCATCAATATCCAGGTGCCCCATATCAGTTTTTTGGATTATGACACCGTTACCAAGGAACTGGGCGGGCCCGAGGCTTTGATGGTTGGCATGATGCTGACCCTTTCGCAGGATGTTAGCGGCATGATGATGTTTTTAATGAAGGAAGAGTTTTCCCACATGGTGCTAAACTCCCTTCTTGGGCAAAGTTTCGCCAGTTTTACCGAAGTGGATGAGATGGGCCTTTCGGCCATGCAGGAAATTGGCAATATCATGGCGGCCTCTTACGTGAATGCCATCAGCCAAATTTCCGGTATGACGATTGAAATCTCCCCACCGGATATCTGCATTGATATGGTTGGTTCCATCCTCAGCGTGCCCGCCATCCACTTTGCCAATATCAGCGATAAAGTTATTTTTATTGAGGATCAGTTCGAGGGCGGCGGCGCAGATGAAAACAGCAATATCCTACTCATACCCGATGTTGATTCGCTTGGGCGGCTGATTGACAAGTTGGGGTTAGGCGTATGAGCAACACCGTATCCGTGGGTATCTCAGATTTAAATGTGGTGCGTTCTCCGGATATCTTGGTGACTTTTGCGCTTGGTTCGTGTGTGGGTATCTGCCTGTTTGACCCCGGTGTCAAAGCGGCGGGGCTCTCTCACATTCTGTTGCCAGACTCAAAACAGATTCCCGGAAACAACACCCCCATGAAGTTTGCCGACACGGCCATTCCTTTGCTGATTAAAAAGCTGGAGGCCCTGGGTGCAAACCGTATGCGCATGAAGGCAAAAATTGCGGGCGGGGCGCAGATGTTCGCCTCTACCAGCAATGCCAGCATAGCAAATATTGGCGCACGCAATGTGGCGGCTGTAAAACAAACTTTACAGGCGCTTCGCATTCCCATTATTGCCGAGGATACCGGCGCCAATTTTGGGCGCACATTGTATTTTAACGGCGACGATTATAATATGACCATCCGCAGCCCAAGGCGTGGGGAGTGGAAGGGTTAGGCTTCTTTTTTTGCCCTGTTCGCCGCCGTGCTATGGCACTACTGCTTGCAGTAAAACAGTCCGGGCCAGCCGGAGCGGGAAAGCATCCGGAACCACTGGATGCTTTTTCTATTTCTTGCATCATTCACTTGGTGTGGTAAAGGGGAGACTTATGAGCGAAGAAAAAAAAGACGGCCTTATCTCCACTGGCACAGAGAGTATTTTTTCAAAACCGATTCAGCAGACGGGGTACTACGAAGCAACTGCCCAAGAGGGCGCTGAGGCGGAAAAACCAGAGGCCAAAAAACCCGCCACAGGCAGCAACCCGTTTGCCACCGGCACAAACGCCCCCGCTAAACCCCCGGCAGAGGAGGCGGGCGAAGCGGAAAAACACCGCGACGCCCGGGTTCGCATCATAGTGGATGCCGCCCATCTGGTTGCGGAAGCCTTGGCGGAAGCCCCCAGTGAGGGGGGCCAGCCCCTTAGCAAAGAGATGCTGAGCGAGGCGCTTGGAAAAGCCGGGGTGGTGTTTGGCCTAAAGGATAAAGGCCTTGCCGATTTGCTGGGCCCCATCTATGAAACCCCCATTGTGGTGGCTCGCGGCACCCCCCCGCGCGACGGGGAGGACGGCGTGTGCAAAGAGCTGTACCCCCGCACGCTTGAGGCCACCATCACCGAAAAAGAGGACGGCAGTGTCAACTATAAGGAACTGGGCCTGATTAACGACCTGCCCGCTGGAACGGCCATTTGCGAGGTGTACCCCCCCAGTGAAGGGGTGCCGGGCACCGACGTATACGGCAAGGAGTTAAAACCCCGCACCGGGAAAAAGGCCATTCCCCCTATTGGGGAGGGCACCCGTATGAGCGAAGACGGCCGCAAGGTGGTTACCACACAGGGCGGCAACCTGGTATTCAGGGCCGGGCGCTTTTGTGTGGACCCCATCTACCGTGTGCAAGACATCACCTACGATGTGGGAAACATCACCTTTTCGGGCGAGGTGCAGGTTACCGGCGATATGCAGGACGGCTTTGAAATTCACGCGGGCAAAAACATCACCTTGCAGGGCCGGGTGGGCAGCGCCGTGCTGGAATCCAAGGCCAGCATCCATATCGAGCGGGGCATCAACGGCAACGGCAAGGCGGAAATTATCACCGGGCAGGAGTTAAACGCCGGCTTTATTGAAAACTGCACCGTACGGGCGGGTGGCAATGTGACCGCCGGCTCCATCATCAACAGTACGGTGGAGTGTGAGGGCGATATCGATGTTACCACCAAGCACGGCATTATCTGCGGCGGCAAGGTGACTGCCTTTGGCTCCATACGGGCAAAAGAGATTGGCAACGAGACCAATACCCCCACCCACATCAGTGTGGGCATTACCCCAAGGCTGATAAAAGACCGCAAAAAATTTATGGATCAATTGGCTGATGTGAACAAGCATATCGACGAAATGACGAAAAATATGCAGTATATTGAAAAGATGGTATCCCAGCAGAGGGAGATACCTGCAGAGCGGATTCAGCTTTTGCAGCGTACAAAACTCACCCTGCCCATCACAGAGCGTAAGCGCGACCAACTGGCCGCTTCCATTGCTGAAATTGAACAAAAAATGGATGCCACAACAGGCTCTACCATCAGTGCAAAAATCATCAACCCCCCCACCCGCATCACCGTGGGCAAGCTAAGCCTCACCATCACCGAGACAAAATCCAACGCCCGTATCTACATAAATTCCGAGGGGGAGTTGACGATTGGCTCGCTATAGGGCCGGCTGATGGCACAGTGGATGATATAGCCCACCAGAGCTATAAAACAATACGGCTGTGCATTCCTAAGCTGCGTTGCATAGTAAACCCCTGGGCCTTTGTGGCCCAGGGGTTTTGCTTTGCAAAGTATGGTTTGTGGCCATTACACCGGCTCTGCCTGCCCCTACTCCCCCACCACACGTTTGATAACAAGCGAGAGGTAGTGGCGGTCGCGGAAGAGGTCGATGGCCTCTCCTCCATCCTCCAGGCGGATGGTGGGACGCATCTGGTTTTCGTTGTTCACCACCACGGCCAGCCTCCCGTCGGAAAGTTCCACACGGCTGCCCAGGGGGTAGAGGTCCACCTTTTTTAACAGCGCATACACCATATCGATATCAAATGAAGAACCCGTGCCGCCCATGATGTACTCAATCGCCTCGGCGGGCTCCATGGGCTTGCGGTAGGGCCGGTTTGAGGTGAGTGCGTCATACACATCGGCCACCGAGATAATTCGGCTCCACTCGGGTATTTCCTTTCCCCTCAGGCCGCTTGGGTAACCCGTTCCATCCATCTTTTCGTGGTGGCTCAGCACCCCGTTCCAAATTTCCTCGTCCCCCACCCCTGCCTCTACCAGGTAACTGTACCCCGCTACCGAGTGGGTTTTCATCAGGCTCATCTCGTTTTGGTCCAGGTGTGCATTTTTACGGATAATCTCCACCGGAATGGCCGTCTTGCCCACGTCGTGCATCATGGCGCAAAAACCCAGGCGCTTTAAATTTGCCGCCGGGTAACCAAGGCTTTGCCCCATAGCCAGCGAAAGCACCGCCACGCTTAACGAGTGGTGGTAGGTGTAATCATCGTAACTTTTCAGGTCATTTATGTTCACAAGGGTGTTGCGCTCGCTCAAAATGGAATCCACCATTTTGTCCACAACATTTTCTACCCGCAGCACCAAGGTGGCCACCGCCTGGTGGCCCTCGGCGTTATCCAGGCCGCAAAAAATTTCCTCCAGCACTTCCAGCGCTTCGTCTCGTACCTCTGGCTCTAAAACCGGCAGGGCACTGCTTGCCGCAGGGCGGCTGGCTTTTTGGGCATCCTCTTCCACATAGATGTTGCTAAAGCCCCGCTCGCGTATTTTATCTATTACATATTGGTTCAGCACTATACCTTTACTGATAAACGGGGAGGTATCATATTCTGACAAAAAAAGATCCCGCGCCAGCCGCATGCCACTTTGCAGTTCCTCTGCCAAAACCAGCCTCACGCTCCGCACCCTCTTCCGGTTAAAAATACACTTTTGTGTAGTTGTTTTTTCACCTGTTATTATATCACGTTCCCCACCACTTGGGAAGTTGCCGCAGCCCTTTGAGCGGTTTTTTTGCACGGTTCCCCATTACAGCATTTGAACAAATGTTTTACACCGCAAGCGCCGAGCAAAAACAGGTTTAGGCAAGGCGCAAAATTGTAGGAATGCTTGGTGCATTGCAAAATTTTGCAACGAAGCATAAAACTGTTTTTGCCGGTGCGGTGTGTAAGTTATTTGTGAAAATGCTGTAATTACCGCCGCCCGCCCACGCGGTGTTCAATCTTTTACAGAAAAGCCCGCCCAAATGCCTGAAAATCCTCTATTTTGCCTTGTTGCGTTTTGCCTCCCCTGGCCCTATACTGAACTTTATGAACTACATTTACCAGGGGCGTGTTAGCGCACCCCTTATAACAGGAGAAACCCACTATGGCCATTCTAACCTATGTACTCATCTTTGTTGCAAAACTTGTAGAAGTTTCTTTGGCCACGTTGCGCAATGTGCTTATTGTGCGCGGGGAAAAGGTAAAAGGGTCTATTATCGCATTTTTTGAATCTCTCATTTGGGTAATTGTGGTAAGCAACGTACTGCAAACCATCACCGAGGACCCTTTTAAGGTGGTTACCTACTGCCTGGCTTTTGCCCTTGGCAATTACTGCGGCGTGATACTGGAAAACAAGCTGGCCATTGGCATGGCCTGTATCCAGGCCGTGGTAGGGGGAAACCAAACCGAGGAGGTGAGCCGGCAGATGCGCGAACAGGGCTTTGGCGTTACCACCGTACCGGGCGAGGGCAAGGACGGCCCTGTGAATGTTTTGATGATTTTTATCAAACGGAAATGCCAGCCCGAGGCCATCAACCTGTTAAAAAGCATCTGCCCCGGCGCACTGATTACCGTAAACGACGTGCGCCATATGCGCAATGGCTACATGCGCAAATAGGCCCGCTCCCATACGCAAATTTATGCATATTCATGAATTGAATATGCATTTAATTTTATAATTATTCAATATCGGCTTGCATTTGGCCGGTATATGATGTATAATATTCATATTCTTTTGCAAATAAGGGGAAGAGGGAGCAAATGGCTTTAAAAACGGTATTTATAGATGGCGGCGAGGGCACAACCGGGCTGCGCATACGCCAACGGCTAGGCGAAAGGCCCGGCCTGCACCTTTTAACACTGGCCGACGGCCTGCGAAAAGAGCCTTCCGCCCGCGCCGAGGCCATGGCGGAGGCCGACCTTACCATACTTTGCCTGCCCGACGAAGCCGCCCGCGAAAGCGTGCGCCTTGCGGGCGAGAGTGCAAAAATATGCGACGCCAGCACCGCCCACCGCACCCTGCCCGGCTGGGTGTATGGCTTTCCCGAATTGGGGCGACGACAGGCCATACAAACGGCAAACCGTGTGGCCGTGCCGGGCTGCCACGCCAGCGGTTTTTTGGCGCTGGCCGCCCCGCTTGTAGAAAAAGGCGTTTTGCCCCCCGCCTATCCCTTTTGCTGCCAATCTCTAAGCGGGTATTCAGGCGGGGGCAAAAAGATGATTGACGCCTATGAAAGCCCCGAAAAACCCCAAAGTTACACGGCCCCACGGCTGTACGCCCTGGGTATGGGGCATAAGCACCTGCCTGAGATGCAGGCCATAGCCGGGCTTTTGGCCCCGCCGCTTTTTTGCCCTGTGGTGGATGATTACTACAGCGGTATGCTGGTAAGCCTGGCAATACCCACCCAAAATTTTGCAAAGGGCTGCCAAAGCGCCAAGGAGCTTGCCGCTTTCTACCAGGGCTATTATGCAAACGAGGCGCTGATACAGGTGCACCCGGCGCAGGAGGCCCCGGCGGACGGCACCCTGAGTGCGGGCGATATGGCCGGGCGGGATGCTTTGGAAATTTTTGTACTGGGCAGCGAAACCCAAATTTTGCTGGCCGCCCGCTTTGACAACCTGGGCAAGGGCGCTTCGGGCGCCGCCGTACAGTGTATGAACCTGATGCTGGGCTTTACCGAAACCGAGGGGCTTGTGCTTTAGTTGCATTCTATACGTTCTAAAGGGTGTCGACACCCTCTACTATACTTACAGCATTTTCACAAATAACTTACACACCGCACCGGCAAAAACAGTTTTATGCTTCGCCTGAAAATTTTGCAATGCACCAAGCATTTCTACAATTTTGCGCCTTGCCTAAACCTGTTTTTGCTCGGCGCTTGCTGTGTAAAACATTTGTTCAAATGCTGTATATAAAATTGTTCCTTTGTAACTTAAGATAAGAGAGGATTTGAAACGACTATGAAATACAAAAAAATACCCGGCGGCATCTGCGCTGCACAGGGCTTTAAGGCGGCGGGGGCCCATTGCGGCATACGCAAAAACGCCGAAAAGAAGGACATTGCCTTGGTGGTGTGTGATACCGAGTGCAGTGTGGCGGCCGTATACACCCAAAACAAAGTAAAGGGCGCGCCCATACAGCTTACCCGGCAAAACATAGCCAACGGCAAGGCGCGCGGTATTTTATGCAACAGCGGCAACGCCAACACCTGTGCGCCCGACGGCCCCGAAATTGCCCAAAACTGCTGTGCCCTTGCGGCCAAAGCCACCGGCCTTGCGCCCGATGATTTTGTCATTGCCTCCACAGGGGTGATTGGGCAAAGCCTTAGCCTGGCCCCGTTTGAAAGCGGGCTGCCCAAGCTGGCCGCCGCCCTGAGCGCAGAGGGCGGAACCGACGCCGCCGACGCCATTATGACCACCGATACCCGCCGCAAGGAGTTTGCCTACGAGTTCAGCCTGGGCGGCAAAACCTGCCACATTGGGGCCATTGGCAAGGGCAGCGGCATGTTAAACCCCAACATGGCCACCATGCTGGTTTTCCTCACCACCGATGTGGCCATTACCAGCCCGATGCTGGATAAGGCTTTGAAAGAGGAGATTGTTTACAGCTTTAACCAGCTTTATGTGGACGGCGATACCTCCACAAACGACACCCTGGCCATCTTGGCCAGCGGCCTTGCCCAAAACGCCGAAATAAGCGCCGAGGGAGAGGACTACCAGGTTTTTTGCGAAGCGCTGCACAAGATTTGCGTAAAAATGTGCCGCGCCCTGGCAGCCGACGGCGAGGGGGCCACCAAACTGCTGGAATGCCATGTGAGCGGCGCCCCCACCGACGCTTTGGCGCGTGCCATTGCCAAAACCGTTGTGAGCAGCGACCTTTGCAAAACCGCCATGTTCGGCGAGGACGCCAACTGGGGGCGGGTGCTGTGCGCCATCGGCTACACACCGGGCGATTTTTCGATAGACAAAGTGGCGCTGCGCTTAAAAAGCGAGGCCGGGGAGGTGCTGGTTTGCCAAAACGCCGTACACCACCCCTTTAGCGAGGAGGAGGCCGCCGCCGTATTGGCCGAGGACAGCATTCAAATTTTGATTGACATGGGCCTGGGCGAAGGGCAGGGCGTGGCCTTTGGCTGCGATTTAACCTACGACTATGTAAAAATCAACGGGGATTACCGAACCTAAAGCATTTGAACAACTGTTTTAGGTGCTGTTTGCAGCAGCACCCATTGGGCACGGCAACCAAAAAACCAGGAGGGAAAGCACCGTGGAACAGCCGCGAATTGGCGTGATGGCCGAAGTGATGCAGGAGGCCATGCCCTACATAAAAAAGTATAAAGATAAAACCATTGTGGTGAAATATGGCGGCAGCGCCATGACCAGCCAGGAGTTAAAGGACGCCGTGATGAGCGACTTAACCCTGCTGAACCTGATTGGGGTGCGGGTGGTGCTGGTGCACGGCGGCGGGCCCGAAATTAGCAGCGGCTTAAAGCGCATTGGCAAGGAAAGCCGCTTTGTAGACGGCCTGCGCGTGACCGATGAGGAGACCATGGCCGTGGTGCAGCAGGTGCTGGCCGGCAAGGTGAACAAAGACCTGGTTGCCCTGCTAAAAGGCCTTGGCATAGGGCTTTGCGGCATTGATGGGGCCATATTGAGTTGCCAAAAAATGGCCTTTGAAAACCCCGAAAAAGACCTTGGCTATGTGGGGGAAATTGTAAAGGTGCGCACCACCCTTCTGCGTTTTTCGCTGGATTCAGGCTTTATCCCCGTAATTGCCACCGTGGGTGTGGACGACGACGGCACCCCCTACAATGTGAATGCCGACACCGCGGCTTGCAAAATTGCCATCGCGCTGGGGGCCACAAAACTCATCAACATGACGGATGTGGCCGGGCTTTTGATGGATAAGGACGACCCCTCCACCCTGATAACCGGCGTGGAGGTGGGCGAGGTGCCCGGCCTGATTGAAAAAGGCATCATTGCGGGGGGGATGATCCCCAAGATTGAGGGCTGTGTGGAAAGCCTCTCCAAGGGCGTGGGCGAGGCCGTCATCATCGACGGACGCATCCCCCACTCCATCCTTTTGGAAATTTTTTCAAACCGTGGCAGTGGCACACTGTTTTACGCCGCAAAAGACTTAAAATAGTAGCCATTTAGCAAGCAACTGGCTAAGCGAAGAAACGGGGGAAACGCATGGAATATCCCAATTTTACGGCGCTGGACGAGGCGCATATACTGCCCACCTACGGGCGGTTTGGCCCCTGCCTTGTGCAGGGCAAGGGCTGCCGCGCCACCGATATAAACGGCAAAAATTACCTGGACTTCACCTCCGGCATTGGGGTAAACAGCCTGGGCTGGTGCGACGACGAATGGGCGGCGGCCATCTGTGGGCAGGCGGGGCGTTTGCAGCATGTCTCCAACCTGTTTGGCAGCCTGCCGGGGGCCCAGCTTGCCCAAAAGCTGTGCAATCGTACCGGCATGAGCAAGGTGTTTTTTGCCAACAGCGGGGCCGAGGCGAACGAGGGGGCCATCAAGGCCGCGCGCAAGTATTCGGCCAAAAAATACGGGGCGGGGCGCAGCAAAATTTTAAGCGTTAAAAACTCCTTCCACGGGCGCACCCTGGCGGCTTTAGCGGCCACCGGGCAACCCGCCCTGCAGCAGGATTTTGACCCCCTGCCCCCCGGCTTTGCCTACCTTCCCGCAGATGACATCCCCGCACTGCAAGCCACATGCCAAGACGCCGAAGTTTGCGCCATTATGCTGGAGCCCATTCAGGGCGAGGGCGGGGTGCTGCCCTTTAGCCCCGCATACCTGGCCGCCGTGCAGGCCGCCTGCAACAAGCACGACCTTTTGTTGATCGCCGACGAAATTCAGACCGGGGTGGGCCGCACCGGGCAGTTTTTGGCCTGTGGCGCGTTTGGGCTGCAGCCGGACATCGTCACCCTGGCGAAGGGCCTGGGCGGCGGGCTGCCCATTGGGGCCATCCTTTTTAACGAAAAGGCCGCTTGCTCCCTTGGCAAGGGCGACCACGGCAGTACCTTTGGCATGAACCCCGTGGTTTGCGCCGGGGCGCTGGTGGTGATGGACCGCCTGACAGATGAATTTTTGCAGGAGGTGGCCCAAAAGGGGGAAACCCTAAAAGCCGGGCTTGCCGCCCTGCCCGGCGTTTGTGAAGTTACGGGCCTTGGGCTGATGCTGGGCATAAAGCTAAAAGACACACTTGCCGCTGCGGCCCTGCGGGAAAAAGCCCAGGAAAAGGGCCTTTTGTGCCTGCTTGCCAAAGACAGGCTGCGCCTGTTGCCCCCGCTGGTAATCAGCCGGGAGGAGATAGAGGAAGGGCTTGGCATTTTGCGGCGGAGCTTGGAAAGTTTTTTGTAATTACAGCATTTGAACAAACGTTTCATAACAGTTTCTAACAATGGTTTGCCACGCAAGTAGAATAGAAACACCCCGTCCATTCAGGCCAAAACCTGAGTGGACGGGGTGTTTTTATTCTGTGGGCCTTACCCAATTTTTACAAAAGCAGCTCCACCGGCACTTCCAAAACCAGCTTGTCATTTTCAGCAAAGCGTCGCATACATCACGGCTTTGATGGTGTGCATCCGGTTTTCGGCCTGGTCAAACACTTTGGAGGCGTGTGAGGTGAACACCTCGTCGCTCACCTCCATCTCGCCAAGGCCAAACTTCTGGTAAATCTCCTCGCCCACTACGGTGTTCCTATCGTGGAAGGCGGGCAGGCAGTGCAGGAAGATGGCGTCCGCCCCGGCGTTTTCCATGGCGGCGCGGTTTACCTGGTAGGGCTTTAACAGGTTGATGCGCTCCTCCCACACGCTTCCTGGCTCCCCCATCGAAACCCAAACGTCGGTGTACAGCACGTCCGCACCGCGGGTGCCCTCCAAAACGTCCTCGGTTAAAGAGATGCTGCCCCCCTGCTCTGCCGCCATTTCGCGGCATTGGCTCACCAAATCCTGCGCGGGGAAAAGCTCCATGGGGGCGCAGGCCGTAAAATGCACCCCGGTTTTGGCGCAGCCAATCATCAGGCTGTTGGCCACGTTGTTGCGCGCGTCGCCCATGTAGGTGATGCGCAGGCCTTTCAGGCGGCCAAAGTGTTCCTCGGCGGTCAGCAGGTCGGCCAGGGCCTGGGTGGGGTGAAATTCATCGGTCAGGCCGTTCCACACCGGCACGCCCGCCCCCTCGGCCAGCGCCTCCACCGTGCTCTGCGCAAAGCCACGGTACTCTATGCCGTCGTACATCCGCCCCAGCACCCTTGCGGTGTCGGCAACGCTCTCCTTCTTGCCCATCTGCGAGCCCGCCGCGTCTAGGTAGGTCACGTGCATCCCCAGTTCAGCCCCGGCCACCTCAAAGGCGCAGCGGGTACGGGTAGAGGTTTTTTCAAACAGCAGCACAATGTTTTTCCCTGCCAGATGGCGGTGGGGAACGCCGCTTCGTTTCAGGTTTTTAAAATCCCGGGCGGTGTTTAGCAAAAAACGCACTTCCTCGGGGCTATAATCCAGCAGGGTGAGGAAACTTCTTCCTCTCAAATTCACGGGCATTGCACTCTCTCCTTCTTATTTTAAGTGTTTTGTGCCATCAGTTTGGCAATGGTTTTTGTAATGGCGCGGTAGCCCTCCTCGGGGCTTTCTATGCCCAGCACCGATTGTTCTATGGGGCAAAGGCCCTGGCCGTCGCGGCTTTTTATCGCCTCCACCCGCCGGGTGTAGCTGCAGGGGATGCCGCGGCGGCTTAAATAGCCCAGGGCGGCCTCGCTTACCGTTTCGCCATGGGCCGCCTGCACACCGCCCAGCACCAACAGCATGGCCGCGGCCTTGCCCAAAATTTTATCGGCCAGCAAAGCGCCTTTTAACAGGGCCTTGCCGTCCTCGCTTTCGTACAGCCGCCGAATGGGGGCCACCCCCCTCCCCTCACCGCGAAAAACAATCTCCCCGCCGCGAATGAGCACACAGCTGCACCCGCCTGCGCGTATTTCTTCTACGGCCTGTGCAAGGGCGGGGTTTTCCTTCGGCCACGCCTTCTGTTCCTCTGCCATAAGCGCGCCTTAGGCGGCGGCCGAAGGCCGCACGGGTTTTTGCAAAATATGCGCCTTGGTAAGCAGCACCACAATCAGCGGCAGCAGCACCAGCTGCAAAATAATGCCCGGAAGCCCCGTTACAAAAGCCCCGGTGAGGAAGATGGGCAGGCTGTACTCCCCGCCCGAAAAGCCAAGCAGCGCCGCGTTTGCAAGGCCCGAAACCACCCGCCCGCAAAGCATACCCAAAATAAGCGAAAGGTAAATGTTCAGGGCAAAATGGCGGTACAGCAAACCGCAGATTACCCCGTAGGCGCACAGCTCCAAAGACATGGAAACGGCCACAGGGAAGATGGGCGGCATACCCGTTAACAGCGAGGATAGAAAGGGCAGAATCAGCCCGCAGGCCGCCCCATAGGGCGCGCCGCAAATAAGGCCGCACAGCAGCACCGGAATGTGCATGGGCAGCATAACCGGCCCCGCCCCCAGCATGTGAAAAAATGAGGGCAGCACAAGCCCCAAGGCCAGCATAAGGCCGGTTGTTACCAATTTTTGTACCGATGAACGCATCTGTAATACTCCTTTGTTTTCCGTAATTTCCCGTACTCTCACTTTTGCTTACCGCTTACTATTATAGCCTTTCCGCGCCCAAAGTGCAAAGGCTGCCAGGGGTTTTTACACACCAGGGGGAAATGCGAAGAAAGCTGTGCAAAAAGCTATGCTTGCAGCAAAGTTCTTTGGCTATATTGCCAATTGACGTATCTTTGATTGCAATGCTAAGATTATCCCATAATTGAATATTTCGGACGAAGAATCCGGGAGAGCGCAGGCAAAAAGGCCCAGGCGCGCCGAAGGGGATGGCGTAACAAACTCTCAGGCAAAAGGACCGGATTTGGACGAAAACTCTGGAGAGCCGGTGAAACCCACCGGCACCGAAGAAGCAATTTTTTGCTTTTGGGCAAAAAAGAAACTTTCAGGTCAGCATACGGAGACGCGCATTTTTTTGTGCGTCTTTTTTTGTTTGGCATTTTTAGGGCAATACCGGTAACACGGGGGGAAGTACCTACCGCAGAGGAGGAGAAAGAGTGGGAGAAACAGGCGAGAAGAAAACACCCTTATATGAAAAACACCTGGAGGCCGGAGGGAAGATGGTGCCTTTTGCGGGCTACCTGCTGCCCGTGCAGTATAAGGGCCTGATGGAAGAACACATGGCCGTGCGAGAAAAAGCCGGGCTGTTTGATGTTTCGCACATGGGGGAGGTGCTGATTGAGGGGCCTGACGCCCTGGCCAATATCATGAACCTGTATACAAACGCCTTTATGAAACTGGGCGACGGCAAGGTGCGCTACAGCCCCATGTGCAACGAGCAAGGCGGCACCGTGGATGATTTACTGATTTACCGCTATAACGAAAACCGTTATTTGATTGTGGTAAACGCCGCCAACCGCGAAAAAGACGTGAAATGGATGCAGGACCACCTGTTTGGCGACGTGAAGCTCTGCGACCTTTCAGACAGTTACGCCCAAATTGCCCTGCAGGGGCCCCTTTCCCGGCAGATTTTGGCAAGGCTTTGCAGTGAGGCGGATATCCCCGAAAAATACTACTCTTTCAACGACCCCGTACTGGTGGCCGATGTGCCCTGCCTGGTTTCTCAAACGGGTTACACCGGCGAGCACGGCTACGAACTGTACTGCCCGCCCGAAGAGGCCCCCAAACTGTGGGACGCCCTGCTAAAGGCCGGTAAGGAGGATGGCCTTGTGCCCTGCGGGCTGGGCGCGCGCGACACTTTGCGCCTGGAGGCCGCCATGCCCCTGTATGGCCACGAGATGGACGAAGAGATAAGCCCTTTGGAAACCGGGCTGGATTTTGCCGTAAAGATGACGAAAGATGACTTTATTGGCAAAAAAGCGCTGGAGGCGAGGGGCCAGCCTGCCATAGCCCGCGTGGGGCTAAAAATAACCGGGCGGGGCATAGCGCGGGAAAATTTCGACGTCTACCTGGGCGAAGAAAAGGTGGGACGCACCACCTCCGGCACCCACTGCCCCTATTTGGGCGGGGCCTATGCCATGGCCCTGGTACAAGCGGGCCGCACCGCCGCCGGCACCGCAGTGGAGGTGGATATCCGGGGCAAAAGGGTCTCCGCCGAAATCGTTCCCCTTCCTTTTTATAAGCATAGCTAAAAATTTTTTGAAAAATTCTTTTTTTATTCTCATTCTACTAGTGTAAAAAGTGTTTTCCCATGTTATAATGGGGGCAACATCCGCCGCTTGGGTTATTTTTTGTATAAAGGCCTGGGCCCTGCAAGCGCTCCCCGTGGCCGGATGGAGGCAAAGTACTGCGCATGGGTGGTTATTTTTAGTTGGCTTCACGCAAAAATTACCCCAGGGCAGAACCTGCCGGCGTAGCGGCCTGTATGGGCCCGTTGCGGCGTAGGAAGGTAAGCCGGGCATTGCAGAAGATGCCCTGATACACTCACATTATTAGGAGGCGGGAACGATGGTAGAAGAGATTATGAAATTTTTGGAAAATTACGACCCGGAACTCGGCAAAGCCGTTCACTGTGAGTATGACCGTCAACAGCGGAACCTTGAGCTGATTGCGTCGGAAAACATCGTTTCAGAGGCTGTTTTGCTGGCGGCCGCAAACGTTGCCACCAACAAATATGCCGAGGGATACCCCGGCAAGCGTTACTACGGCGGCTGCGAGTGCGTGGACGTAATTGAAAATATTGCCATAGAGCGCGCCTGCAAGCTGTTTGGCGCGGGCTATGCCAACGTGCAGCCCCACTCGG
>CAZKBM010000051.1:0-23816 GCA_964550985.1 uncultured Oscillospiraceae bacterium | reverse complement strand
TATCCTTTTTGCAACAAAAAAAGCCGCCATAGGCGACCTTTTTTGACAGGCTGAGAAATAGTCGAACCCTAGCAGGGGTTCGACTATTTCTCTTTCCTACAAAGTTCATTCTCGCCTGCTATTTTGAAGAGACCAAATAATCGGCAGATTATTTACCAGTGCGGCCACCGAATACACCAAGGCTTGCAGGTTTTTTGGGTAGGCGTTCTCCGCCTGCAGCCGCTGAACCTCTGCAATCAGTTCTTCTTCTACTTGCTTGTCCAACTTGGGCGGGCTGCCTTTACTGCCGCATCCACGCCGCTCCACCAAAAAGCCTGACGAACCTTCTTCCAAATATACCCGTTCCCATGCCATGATGTGTTTGTGGTCATTCACTTTGAATTACCGTGCCGTTTCTCTGTAACTTAACCGCCTTGGTTTAGCCTTGCCCACCCATGTGGGCGGTATAAAACACGCTCCCTTCATAGGGCTGGTTCACCGGCAGTTCAGGCAAGCCCGCCACAGCCATATCCTCCCTGTTTTGAAAGAGGATTGGGCCACCGTCCGTTTGGTAGTACACCGCCGAAACTGGCAGGTTATATTTCAGTGTCTGGGCCAAACTGTCCATCATAAACCAGTTCAGGCCTACAGCATCCAAAAAGTGAAATTCCGCTTTTTGTTCTCGCTCATCCAGCCCCGCTATAAGGGTTGAGTCTGCTGCCCAATCAACCAAAACGCCCTCGTTGTCAAACCTCACATCGTTAAGGGTAAAATCCAGCCCCGTCCACTCTGAGAGGGAATCGGCCAAAAAAAATGCCACAACCGCATTTGAGGCGGGCATATCTTCCATCTGCGGCAAGGTTATCTCTTTGGTTTTTGTCTCCCCCTCTGCTGAACCGGCGGCAAAATCTGCAATGAGCAAAAGCCTTGCCTCCTCTACTGCATTGTCTCCCAGGCCGTTTATCCCTTCATCGGCCGCAATAGCAAACTGTTCCCCTTCCCGCCTTATGGTGAAATAGTTGATTTTACGTTCTAACACCACCTCGCCCCGGGCCTCTTCCAAGGCGTCTGAATCCCCTTGCTCCGTCAGGCCAATAAGCGCAATACCGGCATTTCCAAAATCTGATTGAACAAGCGAAATCACAATCTCGCGTTCTTCGCCCGGTTGTAAAGGCTTGTCCTCATCCGTTATAATATCCTTCATCGGGCTGTAGCTGCCCGATGACTGCGGTATATTAAAAACCACCCAGCGAATCTCCTCGTCGGTAGCATTTTTTACTACAACCGTCACATCCAACAGCCTGCCCATGCAGCCGGTTAACAAAAGGCTTAGGGCAACCGCCACCCAAAGTATCGCAACCATACGTTTCATAAAAGGTTTCCCCTTTTAAAGATTTTGTAGATTCTCTCTGTATTTTAAAACCCTTTTATTACAGTTTCTCAAAAGGCTGTGCGGCAGGTTTTTGTAGAAAACTCCTATACAGAGTAGAAACTGTTATGCAGCGCCTGATTTTTCCCGTATTTATGCGCTTCAGTTTGTTCATTTGCTGTAAAACTTGGTGAATTGGCAGTACAAAAGCCGTACCCCGTGCCTATAAATCAACATTCGGAACATCAGCCTGCCAAAAGAAAAACTTTTGGCAGGCTGATGTATTTGTGGCACGGTAAAACGGTCTTCGTTACAACTCTACCTACTCATATACAAACTCACAGATATAGCCCCCGTTTGTACTATCCCAGGTGATATTGATATAACTGACCAGCCAGGGGTTAAAACTCTCCAGAGAAAGGCTCTCGTCCCCGTCCACATCTATCACATTCAAAGTCCAATCCGTGTTCAGCCAGTCCCCTTGCGAGGCAAGGCCCACCACATCGGCGCTTGCACCCGCAGGCAAAATCTCCGGCAGAATGTCTAGGTCATCTACATAGGAGGCGTTGGAAACACCCATATAAAGTGCATAGATATCATAGTCCGATTCATTATAGACGGTAAAGGTGTACTGGCCGTTCGTATCGTTGCCTGTACCGGTTACCGTGGCGGGCGTGTCGTTTGGTGTATCGGCAGAAATCCCCGCTCCCGCTCCGCCATTTAGCAGGCCGGCTACGGTGGCTGCCGTACCGCCGCTGGGCTCCAATATGTCAGCGGCCAGCCCTTCTTCTCCAAAGTAAATGGCCACCTCTCCTCCCTCTTGCAGCGGCACACGGGTAAAGGTGTACTCATCACGGTCCTCATCCACCACCAATATATCATAACTATCATAGTAATAGGCGGGCACCTTCACATCTATAGAGCCATTTGGCTTTAAAACGCTGGTGCTGCCCAGCAGCTCCGCCCCCCATTCATTGGCGGCTGTGGGGGAGATATAAATTTCATTAAAGATAAAATCAGACGCATTTGAAAAAGTGATACCCAGTTCTTTAGGTGCAGCCGGGGCCGCCTCCTTTTGGGGAGCCGACACCGAGGCCACGCTTGCCCCCTTCCCCCCACAGCCCACCAAAAGTACGGCAATCATCAGTACAATGCCCACAGTGCTCACAGTCTTTTTCATCATTCTCCTCCTAAAAGTGAAATTTCAAACGGCCCAAATGGCTTTGTCAAACCCCAAAAGAAAAACACACAAATACAATTTGTTTGCAGAAAGCGAATAGATTGTGGCGCATCCACACAGATTAAGCTCCAGCAATGCAGAACATTTTTGGCTCTATAGAACAGTTTCTGCACTGTATATTGTGCTAAACCCTTATACCATAACCAGCACGCCCCCCTCAGCTAATGGAAAAAACCAACAACAAAGCGGCGCCCGTATAAAGGGTAAACAAACCAAATAGAACCAGCAGAAGGATGCCCGCCACCCTGCCCCTGTTACTATGTTTACGTATGCCCCAAAAAAGTGTAGCAAGCCCGCTGAAAAACAGGCCAAAGGCCAGACAAAGGCTTAACCAAAACGGCAAGTTGGCGCCTCCATTCTGCTACTCTTGCTTTTCCTCGTTTAACAATCGAAGCATCTCTTCCAAAGGGAGGGAGGGGCTGTTTCGCCAAAATACGCAATTTCCATCGGTTTTGGGGTACAGTATCTGGTCATCCTCTCGCAAGGTGGCAAACCCTGGCAGGTCCAGTACAGAGGAAAGGCTCACCATCAGGATATGACCGTTATCCAGGTGCACATCCATCATGTCATCGCCCACAATACCGGTTCGTAAAATTTTGGGCATATCTGCGCCTCCCAGCCCCGCTTCCCAGCCTGCGTATGTTATGTGGATGCCTGCATTGTAGCAAAAAGTACACAGGCTTTTGGCCGGTATTAAGAAATCTTAATCTGCAATTTATTGCAGGGCAAAAAATGTGTATAATACTACCAAGGCGGTGAGGTGGTGAAGGTATGAAAAAGCCCAAAATATTGATGGTGGAAGACGACACGGACATCTTTCTTTTAAACAGGGAATACTTTGAGGGAAAAGGGTATGATGTGGTACATGCGGCCTCTATTTCCCAGGCGCATTTCCAGATGGAAGAGCAGGCCCCGGATATTATTTTGCTGGATGTAATGCTGCCCGATGGCATGGGCTGGGACTTCTGCGCCGAAATACGCAAAACCTCCCAAATTCCGGTTATCTATTTAACCAGCCAAAACGAAAACGAGAGCATTGTAAAAGGCCTGCTTGGCGGGGCGGATGATTATGTTACAAAGCCGTACTCGCTAGAAGTGCTACAGGCACATATAACGGCGCAGCTACGCCGGGCAGGCGTATTTACAGTGGGTAAAATTGAACTGCCCCCGCTGGAAATTGACCTGCTTTCGGGAGATGTAATCCTAAGCGGCGAACACATTCGGTTCACCCAAAAAGAGCTGCAACTGTTAAGCTGCTTCGCCCTGTTTGCGGGGCAAAGGCTTTCCAGTTGTGAAATATGCAAACGTGCCTGGGCGGATGACCAATGCAGCTACAAGCAAAGCCTGGCAGTACATATAACCAGCCTGCGCAAAAAATTAAAACTGGATGAAAACAGTTTTTTTGAACTTAGAAGCACCGGCAAAGAGGGGTATATTTTTAGCAAGATACGCTACTAGGCCTGGGAACCGAAGGAGGAAAATATGCTGAACAGAATAAGGCAAATGGCTGCGGCCTATTTTGGCAGACAAATGGAATTGCGGGTACGCCTGTTTCACATACTGGCCTTAACAGGCATTTCTTTAAGCCTGTGGTCCTCCTTTACGGCGGCGCTAGTGTACAAAAGGCCCGTCAATTTTTTTATTTACACCTTCTACTTATTGCTTTCCACCTGGCTGCTTTGGTATTCTTCCAAAACCGGCAACTACCAGTTTTGTTCCCTTGTCACGGTTGTTGCGGTATTTTTGGTGGGGTTTCCCCTCTTCTTTTTTAACAACGGAACCTATACCGGCTCCATCCCATTTTATTTTATCTTTGCCGTGGTATTCACCGCCTTTATGCTAGAGGGAAAAATGGCCTTTGTTTTTGGCCTTGTCGAACTGGCCGTTTACATTGGCGTCTGCCTGTTTGCCTACCGGTATATGCCTCTGCCCGCACACAGCATCTCCATCAGTTCGGTCATCTCTGGTTTTACCGTTGTCAGCGCATCTTTGGGTATCACCATGTTTTTACAGTTTCGGCTTTACGGCAGGCAAAACAAAGAGCTTGAGGCCGCAAGGAAAAAATTGGCCGAGGACAATGCCGCGCTGGAAAAAATCAACCAGTTGAAAGCGGAGTTTTTGGCGAATGTATCCCATGAGCTAAAAACGCCCTTAACGGTTGTTTCGGGCTATGCCCAAACCGCCGCAAACCAGCTAAAATCCTCCGGCAGTACGGAGGCCTTGGTAGCGGATAAAATGGTGCTTATCTCGGCCGAAGCCGAGCGGATGGCCCTGATGGTAAGCCAAATTTTAGACGTTACCCGAATTGAAGAAAACCGGATGACTGTGGATATTCGGCCCTGCAACCTGGATGAAGTGATTTACACTGCCGTGCAAACCCATTACCCGATACTGAACAAAAACGAGAATTTGCTGGATATTAAAATAGAAGAGGCCCTCTCCCCCGTTCTTGCAGACGCCGCAAGGATTTCTCAGGTACTGGTAAACCTCATCTCCAACGCCATACGCTATACCAGCCGTGGCGTCATCACCCTTACGGCAAAAAAGCTGGATGATGCATTTGTTTCTGTCTCCGTATCCGATACGGGCTGTGGCATACGCCCCGAGATGAGAGAACACCTTTTTGAGCGTTATGCAAGCTCTTCCGGCAAGGGCTCCGGCACGGGCACCGGGCTTGGGCTTTTTATTTGTAAACATATTGTACAGGAGCATGGCGGCAGCATTTTTGTGGATAGCGAACCGCTAAAGGGCACCAGGGTAACCTTTACCCTTCCCACAGCGCCAAACTGCCTGGCGCCGTAGAACAGCTCCACAGTGGCGCCAAAAAAACTTTGAGACGATAGCAGTTGGCTAAAAGTATCATAAAATGGTGCATATCCCCCCCTTCCTTGCCTTTACGGCCCGCGGTGCCCGTGTTATAATGCACACTATCTGGCGGGCAGGCAGGCTACAGTGAAAGCCGCCATAAAAAGGGGATATAACACGGGATGAAGATACAAAAAATAACGGCGCAGCTAAACCGGGTGCCATTAAAAACACCTTTTAAAACTGCACTGCGCACGGCCACCGCCGTTGAGGAAGTGACCGTGCGCATCCACACGGCCTGTGGCCGGGTAGGCTGGGGCGCCGCGCCCGCCACCGCCGCCATTACAGGCGAGACAGTGGCCTCTATCCAGCAGGCGGTGCAGGGGCCTATTCAAAGCGCGCTGCTGGGGCGAGACGCCACCTATTTTGAGAACGTGATGGCCGCTTTACACGGCTCGCTCATGGGCAATACTTCGGCCAAAGCGGCGGTGGATATGGCCCTTTATGACCTGTTTGCCCAACACTGCGGCCTGCCTTTGTACCAACTTTTAGGGGGCACAAGGCAGCGCTTGGAGACCGACCTCACCATCTCGTTAAACACACCGGAACAGATGGTGCAGGACAGCCTGCGCGCCGCCGAGGATGGGTTTACCCTGCTAAAGGTAAAGCTGGGCCAGGGCGACGAAGATGCCGAGCTTGGCCGCCTGCGTGCCATTCGCGCCGCACTTGGCAGCGCCATACGCCTAAGGGTGGACGCAAACCAGGCCTGGAACCCCAAACAGAGCGTTCGGCTAATTCGGCGCATGGAGGACGAGGGCCTTTGCCCCGAACTGGTAGAGCAGCCTGTGCCCGCCCAGGACATAGAGGGCCTTGCCTATGTTAGCGCACAGGTGTACACCCCCATTCTGGCCGATGAGAGCGTGTTCTCGCCCACCGATGCCCTGCGGCTGATTCAGCGCCGCGCGGCCGACCTCATCAACATCAAACTGATGAAAACCGGGGGCATCCACAAAGCCTTGCAGATATGCGCACTGGCCCAGGCCAGCGGCATGGGCTGCATGATGGGCTGTATGCTGGAAAGCCCCCTCTCTGCCGCTGCGGCGGCCCACCTGGCCGCCGCCCACCCGGCCATCACCCTGGTGGATTTAGACGGCCCCAGTCTATGCGCTGGGAATCCCTACCGGGGGGGGCCCAGCTTTTGCGGTCCCAACATTTTGATGAGCGAAACTTCCGGCCTTGGCATAGAGGGTTTTTGTGAGGGCCAAAGCACCCAGGGAGGCAGCCTGTGAAACTGAACTTTTGCAAGGCCGAAGCGGCGCACCTGCCTCTTTGCGCCGAAATGGCGCGCGGCAGCCAAATTGAGGCGGTATACTTCCCCCAAAGAGGAGCTTTTGCCGCCCTTTTGCAAACCGCACTTGAGGCCGGGCAACTCTACTTGGCCCTAAGTGAAGAGGGCCGACCCGCGGGACTTGTGAAGATTGTACCAAAGGGCTTTTGCGGGCTTTACCCCTACCTCTCGCTTATCTGCACGGCGCCAGCCCACCAGGGCCAGGGGGTGGGCCGCTTTTTACTAAACCAATTTGAGGAGATGGCAAAGCGGCAGGGCAGCGCCAAAACCGCCCTGCTGGTTAGCGATTTTAACGAAAGCGCCAAAAATCTGTACCTGCGCCATGGCTACCGGGAAATTGGCCTCATTCCAAACGCTGTAAAGCCCGGCGTTGGGGAATACCTTTTGCTAAAAGACCTGAAATAGTACAAAGAAAAGAGTAAAAATTCCCTGGGGCCACACAGCTATTCTGTTGGCCCCAGGGTGGTTTTTTGCCATATGCGCCAAAAGCGCGTCCCTCCCACTGTAAAATTACACAAAATTTCATTCTTTGTTTCACAATTTCAGTAAAGTTGAACCAAAGCATGAAATAAAGTATCATAAAATTGTTATTCATAGACACAAAGTATCTTGCGGATGTATAGTGGACTTGTGGCACCCAAAGCCGCCTTACAAAAGGCCCACAGTTTTGCCTGCTTGCGGGTGAATCTGCCTCTTGCCCACACACGCATACGCAAAAAAGGGGCGAGAATGCAGCCATGAAAAGTGTAATTGTACGGGCAAAAGAGTTTTTAAAGCAGGCCAGCGAAACCGAAAAAGGCATCATCCGTTTTATATTGGCAAACCCCGAAAAGGCCTCTCACATCAGCACGCACGAACTGGCCCGCCAGGTGTTTGCATCACCCTCTACCATTGGGCGGCTGTGCCGTAAGCTGGGCTTTAAAGATTACCGCGAGTACCAGCGCGCCCTGGTTAGCGAGTTGACCCTGCTTGCCGAACCCGTGCTGGAAACCGATTTTGAAATTGGCCCGCGAGACAGTGTGGAGGCCATCATAGGCAAAACCCTCTCCCGCGTGAACACCTCTTTGGAGGACACCCGCAGCCTAATAGACAGCCAAACGGTGGAAAACTGCGTAAAGCGTATGGTACTGGCCGACCAAATTGCCTTTTTTGGGGTGGGGGCCTCCCTTTTGGTGGCAAAGGACGCCTTCCTCAAATTTCTGCGTGTGAAAAAGCACTGCCAAATTTCCGATGATTTTGACGTGCAGTTGGTTATGGCTAAAACCATGGGCCCGCTGGACCTGGCCGTATTGGTCAGTTATTCGGGCAAAACGCGCGCCATTGTAGAATGTGCCCGCCAACTAAAGGAAAACCAGGTGCCCATCATTGCCATCACCTGCTTTCGCGAGTCAGAACTTTCCAAATTGGCGGAGTATAACCTATATGTCAGCGCCACTGAATACGCCATCACATCCGGCAAATTTACCTCCCGCATGGCCCAACTGATGGTTGTGGATATCCTGTACTTAAGCTATTTGCAGGCAACCTACGCCACCAGCCAGGATGCCTTGATGGCTACCCATATTGAAAAAGGCGAAAAAGGGGAGACGGAAGATGGAGCGGGAGACCTTGAACCTGAACGCATTGGCCACCGAGACCCAAAATGAAAAAACCATGCATCTGGACGAGATGGCCCCTCTGGATATACTAAACGTGATGAACGATGAGGATGCGAAAGCGGTGGAGGCGGTACGCGCCGCCTTGCCTCAAATTGCAAAAGCCATTGCGCTCACCTCGGCAAGCCTGCGCCAAAAAGGCCGCATTATCTATGTGGGGGCAGGCACCAGCGGGCGGCTGGGTGTTTTAGATGCTGTGGAATGCCCCCCCACCTTTGGGGTGGATGAAAACACCGTAATAGGGTTGATAGCCGGGGGGGAAAGCGCCTTTGTAAAAGCCGTGGAGGGCGCCGAGGATAACGCCGAATGGGGAAAACAGGATTTGGCGGACCTCGCCCTTGCCCCCGCCGATACGGTGGTGGGCCTTGCGGCCAGTGGCCGTACCCCCTACGTGGTTGGGGCGCTGCAATATGCGCGGCAAACCGGCTGCGCCACGGTGGCGGTCTCCTGCAATGTAAACGCGCAAATTTCCGCATTGGCCGATGTGGCCATAGAGTTGGACACAGGCCCCGAGGTGCTGACGGGCTCCACCCGGTTAAAGGCCGGCACGGCCGAAAAGCTAACCCTAAATATGCTTAGCACTGTAAGCATGATTGCCATTGGCAAGGTGTACGGCAATCTGATGGTGGATTTGCGCCAAACAAACGAAAAACTGAGCTGCCGGGCCGAAAACATTGTGATGCAGGCCACCGGTTGTACCCGCCCCAAAGCGCAGGAAACCTTGGCGGAGGCTGACGGAGACACAAAGCTTGCCATCACCTGCATTTTGCTAAATACCGATGTGCAAACCGCAAAGCAGCGCCTGCAAAATGCCGATGGACGGGTGCGGGAGGTGCTAAAAACCTCTGTGAGGTAAGCTGTTTCAGCCCCTTTGCCCGCCCACAACTCTGTATCACCATGGCTAGGTAGCCATAAAAGCGTTTGGTAAAGTATTTTTTTATAAAAAGGAGGAAGAACAAAAAATGAAAAAGACACTTGCACTGGCTCTCACCGCTGTTATGGCGCTTTCTCTGCTGGCAGCCTGCGGCGGCACGGGCAGCTCCACCACCCCCGCACCCTCGGCCGCGGCCTCCACCGCTGCCTCCAGCGCGGCTTCGGCCAGCACGCCCAAAACAAGCGGCACCGTACTAAAGGTATGGATTCCACCCTACGCCGGGGGCGACGCCGAGTACACCGATTTGGATTTTTGGAATGATCAGTTCGCCGATTTTGAAACGGAGAACAACTGTACGGTAGAAGTTTCGGTATTCCCATGGAGCGGCTACATGCAAAAAATCACCACAGGCTTCACCTCGGGCGACGGCCCCGATGTGGTTTATATCGACACCCTGTACGACCTTGCCGCCTCGGGTATGCTGGAACCTCTGGACGGCTACTTTACCCAAGAGGAAAAGGATAATTACTATTATTATGACATGGGCCAGGTGGCCGGCGACCAATACGTGCTGCCCATGATGGTGGGCGACGCTACCGTGCTGTTCTGCAACATGGACATCTTAAAAGAGGCCGGTTTTGACACGCCCCCCACCACCTGGGAAGAACTTGTCACCTACAGCAAAAAAATTGAAGAGACAAACCCCGACATCTACTCCTTTATACAGCCTTGGGGCAACTCCAGCGGCAAAAGCACCATGATGACCTCCTTCCTGCCCTACTTCTGGCAGGCGGGCGGCGAGTTTTTGGACGCCGAAGGCAAACCCAACCTGAACAGCCCCGAGGGCCTTGCCACCATTGAATTTTTACAAAGCCTGATGGACGAGGGCATTTTTGACGAGACCATTGTATCGCTGGGCGACGCGCCCGATACCTTCCGCAGTGGCGAGGCCGCTATGGTGATGCTTGGCACGGGCATGGCCGCTTCCATCGAAGATGCCGGTATCAACTGGGATTACAGCACCCTCAAAGGCCCCTCGGGGCACGAAGCCTTCTGGATTTCAGGCGATGCTTTGGCCGTTGCCGCAAACAGCCCCAACAAGGAACTGGCCGTTGAGGCCATCAAGTACATGACGAGCGCCAAAGTGATGGATGCCTTCCACGAAACACTTTACGCCATGCCCTCTCTCACCCACGACGCCACCTTCACCGAGGAAAACGACCGTTTTAAAGACCTGTACGAAAACGAGGAATTTATTGCAAACTTCCACGTGTGGCCCGCCTTTGAAAACGCCGATTCCTTCTATGACATTCTGTTTAAAAACATCCAATCGATGTATATGGGCGATTTAACCCCCCAACAGGTAATTGACAATTCCCTGGAGGAATACAGCGCTGCCCTGTAGCATTTTGCTTACAGGCCATACAGGCAGCGGGTAATTGAAAGCGCCGCCACTCCCGGCGGAGGCCAGGCACAGGAGCCAGATGGGCTGCAAACGGCCATATGGCTCCTGTGCCGTATTTTACTGGAAAGGATAGGGCTTTGTACAATGAAAAGGAGACTGACGCGGCACCGTCAACAGGCTTTGTACGGGGTGCTATATCTACTGCCGGGTTTTTTGGTCATCTTGTTATTTTCCATCATTCCCATGATACTGGCGGTGTACTTTAGCTTTACTAAGTATGATTTGTATAGCGCCCCCGAATTTATTGGCATAGCCAATTATCTAAACATCCTAAAAAGCAGTACTTTTTATGACGCACTGTGGAACACCGCCAAATATGTGATTATTACGGTGCCCATACAAACCCTGCTTGCCCTGCTAATTGCCGTTATGATAGCCGATAAGCTGCGCGGCGTATATGGCGCTGTTTTAAAAAGCACCATCTTCATCCCAGTTATCATCTCACAAATAGCGGCCGCCGCTGTGTGGAAGGTGATGTTCAAGACAAAGGGCGGGCTGGTAAACCTGTTTTTTGGCCTGTTTGGCATGGATGAGGTGAACTGGCTGGGCGCTAAAGCCCTGGCATTTTTGTGCATTTGCATCGTCACCATCTGGAAAAACGTGGGCTACTACATGGTCATCTATTACGCGGGCGTAATGGGCATCCCACAGGAGCAACAGGAGGCCGCCGTGATGGACGGCGCCAGCGCCTTCCAGCGCTTTTGGTACGTCACCATCCCCAACCTAAAGCCCATCAGCTACCTCATCGTCACACTGGGGGTTATCTCCTCCTTCCAAATTTTCGATATCGTGTACCAGCTCACCGGCGGCGGGCCGGGCACCTCTACCATTACCCTAGCCTATATGGTGTACAATTATGCATTCTCTAACCAAAAAATGGGCTATGCCAGTGCCATTGCGGTTATTTTGCTACTGTTTGTGCTGCTTATCCACTGGCTGCAAGACGTAGTATTTAAGGAAAAATAGGAGGGAACCATGGAAGCGACACGCAAAAAGGTAACGCCCCTGGGCATTTTGTCTATCATCCTGGTTACACTATTTGCCCTTTTATGTATTGCGCCCCTTGTGTACATGCTGCTCATGTCCTTTACGCAGTTACGCACATTATATATCAAGTGGGATGAACTGGTTTTAAGCCTGAAAAACTACTACACCATTATTTTTAAAAACGATTTTGGCCGCTCGCTGCTAAACAGCCTAATTGTAGCGGTGCTGGCCTGTGTGTGGACAAATTTGATTTGCGCTATGGCCGCCTACGCCTTTGAAAAAAAGCCCGTACCCGGTAAAGAGGCCATCTTCAAGGTATTTTTGGCCACCATGATGGTTCCCGCCCAGGTCACCCTCATCCCGCTGTTCCTCATCATGCGCCAAATTGGCTGGCTAAACACCTATGCGGCCCTGTTTATCCCCATGGCCGGGGCTTTTGGCATTTTTATGATACGCCAGTTTATGAAGGGGGTGGACGATGTTTATATCGAGGCCGCACAGATGGACGGCTGCCCCGAGTTTGCCATTTTTTTCCGTATCATCCTCCCGCTCATCCAGCCCGCGCTTGTCTCCCTCACCATCTTCACCTTTGTCTCCTGCTGGAACAGTTTTTTATGGCCACTGGTGGCGAACACAAAAAATGAGATGTATACTTTTACGGTGGCCCTCTCTCTGCTCAACTCTCAGCACGATACAAACTATGGCCTTACCATGGCAGCGGCCACGGTGTCGTTCCTCATACCCTTTGTGCTGTATGTGGCCATGCAAAAACAGTTTATTGAGGGCATTGCCCTGGGTGGTGTAAAAGGATGAGCCTTGCAAGCTTGATGCAAAAAGAGGAAAAACTGGCCATTGGCCTGATGAGCGGTACTTCGGCCGACGGGGTGGACGCCGCGCTGGTGCATATTAAGGGCCACGGGCTAAATACAAAACTTACACCGCTGGCTTTTGTAAACCAGCCCTTTGCACCACCGGTGCGCCAGCGTATCTTACAACTTGCGGCGGGTAGCCAAGGCGGCAGCCGGGAGTTTTGCCTGATGAACGCACTGCTGGGCCAGCTTTACTTACAGGCCAGCCTTGCCGTGTGCGAAAAAGCCGGTATTGCCCCCGCTCAGGTGGATTTGGCTGGTTGCCACGGCCAGACAGTGTACCACCAGCCTGTGGCTGCCGAATACCTGGGCCACAGCCTTCGCTCCACCTTGCAAATTGGCGATTTTTCGCTTTTGTGTGAGGAACTCGGGGCCGTCACCGTGTCCGACTTCCGCGTGCGGGATATGGCGGCGGGCGGGCAGGGCGCACCGCTTGTACCCTATACCGAATACCTTCTCTACCGCAGCAATACCGAGGATATCGCCCTGCAAAACATCGGTGGCATCGGCAACATCAGCTTTTTGCCCGCCGGGGGCTCTTTGGCCAACACCATCGCCTTTGACACCGGCCCCGGCAATGTGCTGATGGATGCTATGATGGCACGCATGACCCAAAACAAAAGCGGCTACGACGAGGGCGGAAAAACCGCTGCGGCCTTTGCGGTGAGCGAAGAACTGCTGGCTTGGCTGATGCAGGACGAATACCTCCGCCAAAAACCCCCAAAAACCACCGGGCGGGAATACTACAACCAGGCCTTTTTGGAAAGATGCCTTGCGGATGCCCAGGCACTTTTGCTCAGCGAAGGTAGCGTACTGCGCACCCTGACCTGCTATACGGCCAGTACCATAGCCCAGGCGGTGCAAACCCTACTGCCCAAAAACCCCAAAAAGCTGATTGTGGGCGGGGGCGGCAGCCGCAACGCCACCCTGATGGCCCACCTGCGCAGCGCCCTGCCCGGGGTGCAGGTGCTTACCAACGAAGACATCGGCCTAGACAGCGACGCCAAAGAGGCAGTGGCCTTTGCCCTCTTGGCAAACGAAGCCATCCACGGGGTGTGTAGCAACGCCCCTTCGGCCACAGGGGCCGCACACCCCGTAGTACTTGGTAAGATAAGCCAGTAAACAGGAGGGCCCTCCCATGAAAAACCTGCAGGAACTGAGCCTGCGACAAAAGCTGGGGCAGATGCTGGTCAGCGGTTTCCCCGCTTTAGAAATGAGCCCGGCGTTTATGGACACCGTGCATGAATATGCCCTGGGCAACGTGATACTGTTTAAATACAACCAGCACAGCCGTGCCCAGCTCACTACGCTGTGCCAAAGCCTTACTGATTTTATCAAGGCGCAAACCGGCATCCCGCCCTTTATCTCGTCCGATGAAGAGGGAGGCCTTGTCTCCCGCCTGCCGGCCGATATGGCAAAAATGCCCTCGGCCCTGGGGCAGGCCATGCTGAACAACCCCGCGCGGGTGCAGCGCGCGGCGGCCCTGTGCGCAAGGCAGCTACAAGGGGTGGGCATCAACTTTAACCTGGCCCCCGTTTTGGATATTAACAATAACCCCCTAAACCCTGTAATTGGGGTGCGCAGCTACGGCGGCAACGCCGCCACCGTAAGCCGCTACGCCCTGGCAGCCTACCATGGCTATGCCGAGGCGGGGCTTTTGTGTACAGGCAAGCACTTCCCCGGCCACGGAGATACCGAGGCCGACTCCCATCTGGCGCTTCCCGTCATCCAAAAAAGCCCTGAAAGCCTTGCGGAGCTGGAACTCATCCCCTTTCAGGAGGCCATCCGCGCCGGCATCCCCGCCATCACCATCGCGCATATCCTCTTCCCAAAGTTGGAGCCCGAAAATCTGCCCGCCACCTTGTCCCGCCGCATTGTAACCGGCCTTCTGCGTGAAAAATTGGGCTTCCAGGGGCTCATCATCAGCGACTGTATGGAGATGAACGCTATACTAAACACTGTTGGCGTTGCCAAAGGCGCTGTGGAAGCCGTAAAGGCGGGCATTGAGCTCATCTTCATCTCCCGCAGCCTTGCCGAAGTGGCCGAGACCAGCCGCGCGTTGGAGGCCGCCGTGCTGAGCGGCGAAATCTCCCTACACCAAATTGATCAAGCGGTAGAAAAGATTTTGACCTACAAACAGCGGTACTGCAAACCCTGCCCACCACTTAGCAAAGAGGAACTAGCAGAGGCTTGCCGCTTTGCCAAAAGTTTTACCCAAGACGCCATAGCCCAAAGCCAAACCGGCTCGGCCGGGCCCTTTCAGCTGGGCGGCAACCCGCTTTTCCTCTCTCCTCCCGCACGCCAAAGCACCCAGGCGGCCAATGCCGCCGCCGGCGGCTGTAGCTTTGCCGAAATGATGCAGCGGCATTTTGGCGGTGCCTGCCGCCTTTTGCCCCAAAACCCAACACCCGAGGAGATAAGCACACTTGCCGCCCTGGCAAAACAGCACAGCAGTACGGTACTGGCCATAACAAACGGCCTTTTACATCCCGGCCAACTGGCCCTTACAAAAGCCCTGGCAAAAGCCCCGCCTCCCCTGGCCCTGGTGGCACTGCAAGCCCCCCTACGGCAACAGGATATCCCCAGCGGCTGCTATTCACTGGCCCTGTATGACGATACCCCCGAAACCGTCCGGCTGGCAGATATATTCTTCACTGCGGACACAGAGGGGGCCTAGCGAGATGGCAAGGCAAGAAAAAACGGGCATTTTCCCAAAAACGACCGCCCTGATAGAGGACTACCGTAAAAGCGGCTACTTCCCCGATGTGAGCTACGCCCTATTTACCCCAAAGGAAGTGCTTTTGCGCGGCAGCGGCGGCCATGCCGGGCCGGAAACCTGGTTCGACCTCGCCTCCCTCACCAAGGTTTTTGTGGCCACTGCGGTATTGCAGCTCGCAGCCGAGGGCAGGCTCTCTCTGGAGGAGCCCGTCGATTTTCTGTTGCCCAAGGCAGCGCCCCTGCCCGCTTTGCACAGGCGGCTTTGCCACATCACCCCCCTGCAGCTGTTAACCCACAGCTCGGGGCTGCTGGCCTGGTATCCCCTGTACACGCAAACTGGGAATTTTTACGAGGTGCTGGACGGGATACTGGAAGAAAATCCCCCGGTTTCGGGCACGGTGTACAGCGATTTTAACTACATTCTGCTGGGCCGCCTTTTGCAGTACTGCACCGGCCTTCCCCTGCAGGAGGCGCTGGGCGCGGCAGGGCTTTGTCTGCCCGCCCTGCCCGCCGCTTACCTCCCCAGCGGCGAAGAACCCCCGCCCTTTTTGCAAAAAGCGGGCTCGCTCGCCATCTCCTCTTACGGCAACCCCAGCGAAGAACAGATGTGTGCAGAGCGCGGCTTAAGCTACAGTTGCTTTCGCAGTACCCAAATACCGGTGCTTGGCCAGGCCAATGACGGCAACTGCTGGTATTATTTTGGCGGGGTAAGCGGGCACGCCGGGCTGTTTGCACCGGCCGCCGCCCTTGTGGCCCTGGGCCAGCGTTACCTCTGCGGCGGCCTTTTGGCAAAGGGGCTTGTAAACACCGGCACAGGCCGCAGTTTGGTGTTTGAGTTTGACGAAAAATTCCCCGAGGGCTGCGGCCACACGGGTTTTACCGGCCCCAGCCTTTGGCTGTGCCCAAAACACAGCCTTGGAATGGCCCTGCTGGTAAACCGGCTGGCCTTTCCCGTCCTATATGAGCCCAAAGATTTAACTCTGTTCCGTAAAACTGTACATGAAACAGCCCTGGCCGAATGGCTGGCCCCGCGTGAAACCAGCGGCCCAGAATAGGAGTGTGCCCCATGCCGGATATGCTAGCATCCCTGCTCACCTTGCCAAATTCAGGGCCTTTATATGAGGCCCTGCTTGCCGAGGGCATTGAAATCATACGCCCCTTGGCCCCCGATAAGCAGCGCCTTTTGGCCTGGATTGAACAGAACAGTTACGCTGCGGCGGCCTCAGAGTGTGACGTCTGTTTCTCCCGCCTGCCGGTCTCTTGCTTCATCGCTTTAAAGGGCAGCCAAATTTGCGGCTATGCCTGCTATAATGCCATTGCGCCCGGTTTTTTTGGCCCCACCATGGTGCTGCAAAGCCAGCGGGGCAAGGGTCTTGGCAAGGCCCTTTTGCTGCGGGCACTGGAGGCCCTGCGTGAAGAGGGCTACGTGTACGCCATCATTGGGGGCGTTGGCCCCGAGGCCTTTTACCAGAAATGTGTGGGGGCATTCACCATCCCTGGCTCCAGCCCCGGCATCTATAAAAACTGCATTGCCCTAAGGGATAAAAAAGAAAAGTAATCCTCCCCCTACGTTTTTGCCGCCCGCCCTTCGTATACTATTAATAAGCACGTAAAATAGTTTATGGAGGACTTTGTATGAAATGTAAAAAAATTCTTGCCACCCTTGCCGCTACCGTACTTTGCGTAGGGGCATTTTCTGTTACCGCCTTTGCGGGGCAACACCGCGGCGGTGGCAACACCTGTTCTGCCACTGGCAGCGCCGCCGCTGCCAGCTATACCGAATGCCCTTACACAAATTGCACAAGCACAGGCAACCACAGCCATAAGGGCGCCTGCTATAGCGCATCCGGTGGCAATGGCGGCACTGCCGCCGGGGCCGCCAACGGCAACGCACAGGGTAATGGGGGCTGCGCAAACCCCCAGGGTCAGGGCCGGCACCGGCGTTAAGCTAAAGTAGCACGGTAAAAAGGGAACATAAGCGTAAAACCTTATGTGCAGCCAGCTGTACAAAGGGGAAGCGGCCTCTGCCGCCGTATTTTATATTGCGCCGCCTCTGGCTCCTACCGGTCCAGTATCGGCGTGGCTATAAAGTTCATACGCTGGGTACAGGCACAGGGTTTTGCCGCCTTTCTTTACACATGCTTTTTGCGCTTCACCGGCTTTTTATAGCCGGTGTTTGTTTTTATTCGGTAACTTCCTCCCCGGCATAGGCTTTGGGCTTTGCCAAAACTTATGGCCCCTACCCTAGCGGGTATTGCAGCACGGGCGGGATGGGTGTATCTTTGTACTGGGCCTTTGCGCGTTTGCCCAACCTGTATAAAATGGTGGTGATGATATAGCGGACTTGGAACAGCGTGTATTACAGGCCCAAAACCGGCCCGAGGAGGCCGAACGCCTGATAGAGGACTACCTGCCTTTCATCAAAACCACCATACTTCCCTATGCCCGCCAAATGGAGTTTGATGACCTGCTTTCGCTGGGGATGCTGGCCTTTGTGGGGGCCATCCGCCGGTATAAGCCACAGCGCGGCGGGTTTATTGCGTTTGCAAAGCTTTGCATCCGCAGCCGCATACTGGACGATTTACGCCGCAATGCCAAGGCCAAAACCCCAAACACCCTGGTTTTTCCCGCAGAAGATGAGGGGGAAAGCCCCGCCGATGTGGCGCTTGCCCTGCAGCAGTACGGCCGCGACGCCGAACGGCAGCTGCTGGCCGAGGAAATAGCCGCCCTGCGGCAGGAGCTGGACGGATATGGTATCTGCTTTACCCGGCTTGCCAAAACCGGGCCAAAACAAAAGCGGGCCCAGCTGTTCTGCCGCAAAGCCGCCTATACCCTGCTTTCAAACCCTACTTTAACCAGTGCTTTTGCAAGCAGCAAACGGCTGCCCCAGGCTGAACTTGCCTCTTTGCTCAAAGTTTCGCCCAAAACATTGGAAAAGCACCGGCAATACATTGTAACCTTAGCCGTACTTTTACAGGGTGATTACCCCGCTATGCGCAGCTTTATACCAAACAGCAAGGAGGCGGATTAAATGCGCGCCCTAATACTGGAAATAGAAGCCGGCCAAGCGGTTGTGATGAAAAACAACGGCCAGTTTACCAAGGTGCCCGCAAAACCCGGCTGGCAAACCGGCGATGTGGTGCCCCTTGCCGCCAACAAAAGCACTCCCTTTAAAGTATGGGTTGCCCTGGCGGCCTGCCTTGTGCTTATGGCAGGCCTGGCATTTTCGGGTTATATTCTGTACAGCACGCAGGTCACTTTGGTAAGCATAGATGTAAACCCCTCCATTGAGCTTTCTTTAAACCGCTTCGACAGAGTGATAGCAGCTAAGGGTTTAAACACCGAGGGCGAACAGATTGTAAATGAGGTGCCGGTAAGCGGCCTCAGCTATACGCAGGCGCTAAACGCCATGATGGAGGATACGGCCTTAAACGATTATATCAGCGCAAATGCCGTTTTGGTATTTGCGGTGCAAAGCGGCGATGCCACAAGGCAAAACCGCCTGCTGGCCAGTTTGGAGAAGACCGCAGGCGCGGCCGTTTTGGCGCGCCACCAAGACGCCATCATTGAATACCTGCCGGTGGATGAAAAAGCGGTTGAGGACGCCCATTGCCATGGGATGTCGGCCGGGAAATACACCCTGGTGCAGGAGCTGGCCGGTTTGGTGCCAGGTTTGGATGTGGACGCCTATTCCCATCACAGCATAGCGGAAATTCAGGGCGAAATTGCCACCCATCAGCACAGAGGTATGGAGTGCCAGAACCATTCAAATGGCCAAAACAGCGGCCAGGGCCGTCACCGGCCGCAAAACGGCCCCGCCGGGCAAGGGGCAGATTAGGCCAAAAACCATACGCAGTTGCGCAGGCCTGTGTCTATAAACGACACGGGCCTGCGTTTTTTGAACTGTTTTTTGGAAGTTTGCCAAGAGGGCAAATAGAAAGGTCTACCTTTCCACATATTCCACAAAATTCTTGTCGAAATTTGAAAGATATGGAGAATTTTCTCACGGGTACTTGCACCTATAACGGTTATAGGTGCAAGGGTTTTTGCCGTTTTGCTATTTTTTGCCACAGTTCTGGGGCAAGTTCTAAAGCATCTGAACCGGCAGCAGCGTATAGAATTACGCTTAAACAAAAACCACCCCTCACCTAAAATGGCCGGGGCAAGGCCTATTCGCAGGCTGTATTCTATGGTATACTACAGGTAATTCGCCCCCTAAGCCTCCACTGCCAAAGGTAGCGCCATGAACAAAACCGGTAAGATAACCCTGGTGGCCATGCTGTTAAACATTGTGCTGCTGGCCGCGCTGATTATAGCGCTGGCCTATATTGCCTTTGGCCAAAAAACCGTAAGCCGCCAAGCCGGGCCCGCTTTGCCCGGTGAAGGGGGCGCCGAGGTGATGGGCGGCGCCGGGGCCGATAACGGCGATTTACAGGCCTGGATAGACAACATGAAAGCCCTGGCCCAAAAACACGGCGTGGACGCCTATTTTTTACAGGAGCTCTTTCCGAACCAAATTGTATATTCCTTCCGCGGGCAGCATGTATATGCCGAGGTAGATGAGAGCCTGCCCATGCACAGCTACGACTGGGCGGGCCTGAGCCGTAGCCCCGAAGGGCTTTACACCTACAGCGAGACGGGCGGGCGGCAGGGCATCCACGGCATCGACGTCTCGAAATATCAAGGGAATATCGATTGGCAGCGGGTGAAAGCGGACGGGGTGGGCTTTGCCTTTTTGCGGGCGGGCTACCGCGGCTATGAATCGGGCGAAATTGTACCGGATGAATTTTTTGCCGCCTACCTGGAGGGCGCCACTGCCGCTGGCATCCCCACGGGCGTGTACTTTTTTTCTCAGGCCGTGAACACCGAAGAGGCCGTGGCCGAGGCGGATTATATCCTGGATGCCATTGCCGGCTATGAGGTGCGCTACCCCATTGTGTTTGATATGGAGGACATGGATACCTCCCCCTACCGCACCGAAAACCTCAGCCCCGCCGAGGTGACCGACATCGCCCTGGCTTTTTGTGCGCGGGTGCGCGAGCGGGGCTACACCCCCATGGTGTATGGCAATGTAAGCTGGTTTTTGGCCCGTATGGAACTGCACCGCCTGAACGACGTGGACAAATGGTTTGCCCAATACCGCCCCATGCCGTGGTATCCTTACAGCTTCACCATTTGGCAGTACAGCCATAAAGGCAGTGTAGACGGCATTGAGGGCGAAGTGGATTTGAACATCAGCTTTGTGGATTATGCCGCGTAAATAGCGTGTAATACCCCCCTGGGCCCGGCGAAAATTCGCCGGGCCCAGGGGGGTATTACATCAAACTTTGGCAGCGGTTAACCTCTTTTACGTTCTTTTACGTATGGTAAGGATGTGAACACTTACCACAGCCCCCACAAACGCAAGCCCCCCCACCAGATAGGGGTTACGGCTGAGAAGCATGGAAACCACAAGCGCCAGCCACAAAAAAGCCAGGCCGCCAAACCGCGCTTTTTGCGAAATTCCCACCTTGTTGCGGTAATTTTGAATATACTCTCCAAAAAACCTCATATGCAAAAGCTTTTGGTACATCCGGGGGCTAGCAGTTGCGTAACAGCCTGCGGCGCAAAGTACAAACGGGGTGGTGGGCAGTACAGGCACAAGCAGCCCCACCCCGCCCAAGGCCAATGCCAAGGTGCCCGCAACCAACAACAAAATTCTGCGCATCCAAGCTCCCTTCTTTCAGCCTTTATCCTACAGCATTTTCACAAATAACTTACACACCGCACCGGCAAAAACAGTTTTATGCTTCGCCTACAAATTTTGCAATGCCAAAAGCATTCCTACCATTTTACGCCTTGCCTATTACAGTTTCTCAAAAGGTTGCACAGTAAGCTTTTGTTCAAATGCTGTAAGGTCTCTGCGTCAAAGTACTTGTTTTGCTAAGGGGCTGGTATTGCGCCTACTGGGGCCGGGTGGCCTGCATCAGTTCGGCATGGCCCAGCTTTGCAAGTTCTCGCGCCTTGTCCTCACTCAGGCCCATCACCTTGCACAGCCGCTTGCCGTAGTCCTCATCGGCCATAAAGCAGTGGGCCGCGTGGCGGTACTTGATATTCTCGGTTACCGGGGCCATGTTGCGGCCCGTATTTTCGCACAGCACCTGTTTTTGGGCCTCGCTCATGATATTGTACAGCTTACCCGCCTGGTAAAAACAGTCGTCGCTTCCGTCATCCTTGGGCTCATAATGGTCGGCCGCCGCGTCCAAACCCAGGGGCGGCTCCTGCGCCTCGGGCTGTTCCGCCCATTCGCCGTAACTGTTGGGCTGGTAAGAGAGCTCCGCCCCGTAATTGCCGTCCACCCGCATGGCGCCATCCCGGTGGAAGGCGTGTACCGGCACTTTGGGCTTGTTTACAGGAATGAGGTCGTTGTTCACCCCAAGGCGGTAGCGATGGGCGTCGCCATATACAAACAGGCGGCTTTGTAACAGCTTATCGGGTGAAAACCCGATGCCCGGCACTACATGGGCGGGGTTAAAGGCAGCCTGTTCCACCTCGGCAAAATAGTTTTCGGGGTTACGGTTTAATTCCAGCATTCCCACTTCCAGTAAGGGATAGTCCTTTTTAAGCCACACCTTTGTGATATCAAAGGGGTTCTCCCCATGGTTTTTGGCCTGCTCCTCCGTCATGACCTGCACGCAGAATTTCCAGCGCGGAAAGTCCTTTCGTTCTATGGCTTCAAACAGGTCTCTCTGGTGGCTCTCCCGGTCCATCCCCACCACTTTTTCGGCCTCGGCGTCGGTCAGGTTTTCAATAGGCTGCTGGCAAACCATATGGAACTTTACCCAAAAACGCTCGTTCTTTTCATTATAGAAGCTAAAAGTATGGCTGCCAAAGCCATGCATGTTCCGGTAGCTTTTAGGCAGCCCACGGTCACTCATGGTAATGGTAACCTGGTGGAAGGCCTCGGGCAGGCTGCTCCAAAAATCCCAGTTGTTTTGGGCACTGCGCATGTTGGTTTTGGGGTCGCGCTTAACGGCGTGGTTCAAATCTGGGAAGCGCAAGCCATCACGCAAAAAGAACACCGGGGTGTTGTTGCCCACCAAGTCCCAGTTGCCCTGCTCTGTGTAAAACTTCAGGGCAAAACCACGGATATCGCGCTCGGCATCGGCGGCGCCGCGTTCCCCCGCCACGGTGGAAAAGCGCGCAAAAACCTCTGTTTTTTTGCCCACCTCACTGAATACTTTGGCTTTGGTGTAGCGGGTGATATCCCCCGTTACGGTAAAAGTGCCGTATGCGCCCGAACCTTTCGCGTGCATCCGCCGCTCGGGAATCACCTCACGGCTAAAGTGGGCCAGTTTTTCCAAATGCCACACATCCTGCAGCAGCATTGGCCCCCTGGCCCCCGCCGTAAGGCTGTTGGTGTTATCGGCCACCGGCGCCCCATTGGCCTGCGTCAACTTCTTTTCCTTCTCGCTCATCAAATCTCTCCTTTCAATCTCCATCCGTTTTTATCGGCCAGATGTTTCCCTTCAATTCCCACAGGTTTTGAAGGTTTTTGAGTTACCTTTAGCTTACTGGTTACACGCCATCTTGTCAACTATAAATTTGCCATGTGGCAATTTTGGCTGGCACCTTGTTAAAAAGAGGATATATGACAAAATATGCAGCGGTACAGCTATTATTCTCTGCCTTTGCCACCAAAAAGCGCCACTGAACTACCGGAAACCGTTACAAAATCGTAACACAGATTTTACTTGAATTATCGTTCTATTTTACTTTTCTTTTCACTGATTTTATCTATTATTGGGTAAATATTACCAATTTTGTAACCACCAAACTGTTGAATCCTACAAAATCCTGTGCTATACTCTCCATCGTTCCCAGGCGAACGCAGTGCCTTTGGCATAGCGCCCCTGAGAAACGGCAAAACCGAATTTCGATTTACAAAAATATTTGGTACAAAAGGAGATTTACAACTATGAAAAAGATTCTTTCTGTTTTGGCTCTCGCCGGTGTTATGGCTATGGCTCTGGCCGCTTGCAGCTCTACCTCCAGCAGCACCGCTCCTTCCAGCGCTGCTCCCGCTTCCAGCGCCGCTCCTTCCTCCAGCATGGCCGTTCCCGCCAGCAGCACCGCTCCTTCCAGCGCCGCTCCCGCTTCCAGCGCCGCTCCTTCCTCCAGCGTGGCCGCTTCCAGCACCGCTGGTTCCAGCGTGGCCGCTTCCAGCAGCACCGCTGCCTAAGTTTTTGCCTCTCAAACCGGTTTTGGCATCTGCCAAAGCCGGTTTTCTTGTATTTGTGGCCTTTGGCAGGCCGGCGGGTGCGCCTGAGGCACACCGGGTGTAACCTGCCTGGCCCTTGGGCATACCCTGGCCAAGCTGCCCATTTTACACACCACAGGCTCTTTTGGCGCAGTAAATCCCCCCTTTCCCGGTTTGCCTTTTGCCATTTGACGTGCTAGAATTAAGGTAATATCGCACAAAGAAGCGTGGCCGAAGCGCCGAGCAGATTTGCTTGGCAGATTTCCCA
>CAZKBM010000050.1:0-24242 GCA_964550985.1 uncultured Oscillospiraceae bacterium | reverse complement strand
ACAAGCTTAAACCCCAGTTTCACACAAAGAAAACTGGGGTTCTTTGACGGTCTGAGCGGTGTAGCCTGTGCTACACCGCTTTTGTATTTGATTGGCTATACTGCACTCAGGTTACCGCAAACCTTTTGGCCGCAGCGTACCAAACGGTAACACATTTCCATAGAAAAACCCTTTGGTTCTTCTGGGGAAGATAAGCATCAGTATACCACAAAGTCAAATGCCCATAAACCCTATGGGAAAACCATGTAATAGGGAGTGATACGATGAAGCTTAGCGTTGTTATTCCTGTGGTGGAAACCGAAAACACCCGCAGGGCCAATGCCGGGCTGGAACTGGCAAGGCGGGTATTAAGCCCAGAAACAGAGCTTAGGGTAAGCTACATTGAAAAGGGCTTTGAAAGCCTGGAAAGCCTGTGCAGGGTGGCCCACAATGCGCCGGGTATTTTGCAGGCCGTAAAAGACGCCGAAAATGCCGGCAGCGAAGGTGTTTTGATTAGCTGCATGGCCGACCCCGCCCTGCCCGCCGCGCGGGAACTGGCCGGGGTGCCGGTGGTAGGGGCCTTTCGCAGCGCCATGCTGGGGGCTTTATGCTGTGCCGAGCGAATTTCCATCATTATACCCGGCCCCCCAAGTGACACGGGCAACCGCCTTTTGGACGATGTGATTGGGCGCAGCCCCGAATGTAAGGCCAGCATTGTACACCGGGGGTTTACCAACCTAGATGTGCTGGAGCTGCATGATAGAGAAAAGTTGCTGGCGCGCCTTGCAGAATTTGCACAGCAGGCGGCAAACCAATACAGGGCGGGTTGCCTGGTGCTGGGCTGTACCAACATGAGCTATATTTTGCCAGATTTACGCGCAAAACTGCGGGAGTGTGCCTGCCCCATTCAAATAGTGGAGCCGCTGAGCACCGGGCTGAAACTTCTGGAGAGCTATGTGAGCCTGGGCCTGAATAGCGGCCTGCGGCAAGGCGGTGAGGGAGCGCCGGGAAAATGCCCGCCCGAGTAGGATAAGCGCCCCCTGTGTGAGGCTTAAAGCGATGTTGGGCATAAGGGTTGTACGCGGTTACATCTGGCTTAGCGGCCGGGTGTGGCCTTGGGGATACAAAGGATAGAAAAGGGAGGTATTCATTGATGGAACACAAACCCGAAAACAAAACCGTGGCGGAGGTAACAGAAGTAGCGGAAGAGATGTCTACGGCGCATAACGGCCTTACCGCGGGGTATGATGACGACTATGCCCGCGCGCCCGTACCCGTAGAAAAACGCCGTAGCTGGGTGCGCACGGGCCTTGTGTACATGGGCTCCTGCATCAGCCTTTCGGCCTTTATGCTGGGCGGCACGCTGGCCTCTGGCCTAACCATGAACGGGGCCATTGTGGCAACGCTGATAGGCACCCTGATTTTGGCGGTGATGACGGTGATGTGCGCCAGGGTTACGCTGCACAATCACCTCTCCACCAGCATGATTTCCCGCTTTACCTTTGGTAACAAGGGGGCGGGGCTGGTAAGCATTATGTACGCGCTGTGCGCTTGGGGCTGGTTTGGCGTGCAGGTGGGCCTTTTTGGAGACACCATTGGCGCCATGTTCACCATGATTACCGGCAACGAAATGACCGGCCTGGTGATTAAAATTGTGATGGCCATTGGCGGTATTGCCATGACCACAACCGCCATCTTTGGTTACAAATCCATCGAGATTCTCAGTATTATCGCCATTCCGCTTATCGGCATTTTGATGTTTGCCTCGCTGTTTATGGTGCTGCGCGGGCACGACCTCTCGGCCCTCAACTCGCTTGGTATGATTACAAGCCCCATCTCCATGGGAATGGGTATCTCCATCGTCATCGCCTCATATGCGGCGGGGGCGGTGGGCTGCCCGGATATACTGCGCTATGCCAAAAGCTTAAAAGAAGTGATGTATGGCGTGGGCTTTGGCCTGGTGGGCGGATACAGCATTACCGTGTTAATTGCCGCGGTTTGCAGCAAAGTTACCGGGGAAGCCAACATTGTAAACGTGATGATTACCCTTGGCTGGGGCATGTTTGCCATGCTGGTGCTTATTTTGGCCCAGTGGACCACCAATGACAACAACATCTATTCGGCGTCGCTGGGCTTTTCCATTGTGTTTACCAAGGTGCCCAAATACAAGCTGGCCATTGCCACAGGCGTTGTGGGCACCATCTTTGCGCTGCTGGGCATTTCGGGCCGCCTCATCCCCTTCTTCAGCATCTTGGGCATCTTCACCCCGCCCATTGGCGGCTGCTACCTGGCCGATTTTTTGCTGAACAAATACTACTACAACTTTGATAACCTGAAAAATGTGCCGGCCGTGCGGGCAGAGACGATGATTGCCTATTTTGCCGCAGCCGCCATCGGTTTTTTGGTTACCGAAGGGCCCACCGGGCTGGGGCTGTTCCGCCTTACCACCGTGCCGGCTGTGGATACCTTCCTGGTGGCGGGCATTTTACAGGTGGTACTGGTGCTGGTAATGCGCAAAAATTTCCGCAACATCAATCGTCCCAATACTATATAAAGCAGGTGTAGAGATGGCATTCAAATTCGGCCGAGAAGAACTGACAAATGTTGTGACCGGGGGCATTATTTTGGGCTCTGGCGGCGGGGGAGACGCCAAAATCAGCTTTAAGCTGATGGAGGATATCTTGCGGGTGGAGCCCGAGGTGCCTTTTGTTTCACTGGAAGAACTGCCCGACGACGCAACCGTGTGTGTGATATCGGCCATGGGTTCGCCCATGGCCACCAAAAAATTGGGTTTTGACAGCGAGTGCTGCGTTAAGGCGCTGGATATGATACAGGCCTATCTGAGCCGGGAAGTGGAGTATCTGGCGGCGTTTGAAACAGGGGGCGGCAACTTTTTGCCCCCCCTGTACACCGCCTGCCGCAAGGGCATTAAGGCTATAGACGCCGACGGTGTGGGCCGCGCCGTGCCCGAAACCCATATGACCATGCTGGCTGTGAACGGGGTTGCCGCCGCGCCCACGGCCATGTCGGACGGGGGAGAGCGCAGCGCCATCTTCCACTTTGTGGACTGCGCAGACGGGGAGCGCCTGGGCCGGGCTTTTACCGAGGTGCTGGACGGCGCTTCGGCCGGTGTGGCCAACTACCTGATGGATGGAAAAACCGCCAAGCAGTTTTTGGTGGGCGGCACCTATTCCCGTGCCGAGGCGGTGGGCCGTGCGGTGCGCCGCGCGCAGGCCGAGGGGACCGACCCCGTAAAGGCCCTGTGCGATGCTACGGGCGGTATAGAGATTATTCGCGGGGTGCTGAGCAAGCTACAGGCCGAGGTGGTACACGCGCACGACTGGGGCTACCAGGTGATTAGCGGAAGCGGGTGTTACGAGGGACAGAGCGTTACCATCCACCTGGAAAACGAAAATATTGTGGCCTTTGACGCAGAGGGGAAACCGCGGGCCATCACCCCGGATTTGCTTTGTGTACTGGGCACAGATGGCGCGCCCCTTACCAATGCAGATTTGGAGGAGGGGATGCAGGTGGCCTTTGTGGGTATCCGCTGCGCCCCCGCCTGGGAGAACCCCAAGGCTTACGACTATGCCTTTCGCGATGTACTTGCCCATTTTGGCTACAAGGGCCCCTACCTGCCGGTGGAGGAACTGAACCCATAGAACAGCACTGAAACGCAGAAGCTACAGCAATTTGGCCTCTGCCCAAGGTTTGAGCCAAGCTTTTTTGGCCGAAACTTTGGGCAGGGGGCAAGTTTTATAAAGAACAGTACATATTTAGCCAAGTGGCCTATGGGAGGATAAGAGACAAGATGCAAACCTTGGATGCCTTAATAGAAGAAAACGCGGAGGAATTGCTTGATTTTGCAAAGCAGCTGATACGTATTGAAAGCGTGAAGGATAGCCCGGCGCCCGGTTGCCCCTTTGGCGCTAAGATTGGTATAGCGCTGGCGCTTTGCCTGGATACCTGCCAAAAGCTTGGCCTGCGCACCAAAAATTGCAATGGGTATGCGGGCTGGGCCGAGTATGGGCAGGGGGAGGAATGCGTAGGAGTGCTGGTACACCTGGATGTGGTGCCCGCAGGTACGGGCTGGAACCACCCCCCCTTTGGCGGCGAGGTTTTGGAGGGAAAACTGTATGGCCGTGGGGCCATTGATGATAAAGGGCCTGCCGCCGCCGCCATTTACGCCCTGGCGGCCCTGCGGGCAAGCGGCCTGCCCCTTACCAAAAGGCTGCGCATCATTTTTGGCACGGATGAAGAAAATCAGTGGGGCTGCATGGAATATTATAAACAAACCGGCGAGGAAATACCCGCATGTAGTTTTGCGCCCGATGCCGAATACCCGGTGATTCACGCCGAAAAGGGCATTTTGTTTGCCAATATTTTGGGCGGATATGCCCCCCCGGCAGCGGGCCTTGCCCTTTTGCAGCTAAAGGGTGGCGCAAAGCCCAATATGGTGCCGGATGCCTGCAAAGCAAGGCTGCGACTGCCAGCGGAACTGAAGAGCAGCCTTACGGCCCTTTGTGAGGAATTTGGCGCTGAGCTGCGCCTAGAAGAAAGCGAGGCCCTGCTGGAGACAAAAGGGGTGGGGGCGCACGCCAGCACGCCCGAAAAGGGGGAAAATGCCATTGCAAAAATGATGGCGCTTTTGGCCCGCTTGCCCTGGCCAGAGGGCGGCCAAAAGGCGTTTATCCGCTTTTTTAACGAAAAAATTGGAAATGACTTACAGGGCCGCGCGCTATGCGGCGAGGTGCAAGACGAAGTATCCGGCGCGCTTGTGTTAAACGCCGGTGTGGCAGAGGTAGAAGGGGGGGAGATGCGCCTTGAGCTGAACCTGCGCTACCCCGTAAGCTGGCAAGGGGAGGATTTGCTTGCCCGCATTGCCCGCACAGCCGAAGAATTTGGGTTGCAGGCTGTAAAAATACTGGATAGTGCGCCTTTATACAGGCCCGCTGATGACCCCATGGTGCAGGGACTTTTGGCGGTTTTTCGGCAGTATTGCCCCAGGGATACCACCCCGCCGCTACTGATAGGCGGGGGCACCTATGCCAGGGCCATGCCCCATGCGGTGGCTTTTGGCCCCCTGCTGCCGGGGCAGGAGGAACTGGCCCACTGCGCCGATGAATACATTGGGGTAGCGGACCTGATATTGAATACCAAAATTTATGCCGAAGCCATGCGCAGGCTGGCGGAATAGGGGATAATATGGAAGAAAACGGCAGCTTCAAAACCACCGAAGAGACGCGTGAAGAGATGCGAAACCTGTTAAAGGCGCTCGTCAATATAGACAGCGGCTCCTACACCGTGGCGGGGGTGGCACAGGTGGCGCGTACAATTGAACAGTTTTTGGCCCCCAGGGGTTTTGCCTGTGAATACCTGCCTGGGGGTGAATTTGCCCCCCACCTAAAGGCAGTAAAACAGGGCGCAGGGGGTAAAAACGTGCTGTTCCTCTGCCATATGGATACGGTGTTCCCCGAGGGGACGGCAGCCCAAAGACCTTTTGCGTTGGATGAAACCCGGGCCTATGGCCCGGGCGCATGTGATATGAAGGCGGGTATTGTTTGCCTGTTGTTCGGCCTTGCTGCCCTTTTGGAGCGGGGATACAGTGGCTTTGGCCGCCTAACAGCCCTGTTCACCTCAGACGAAGAGCGCGGCTCGCTCACCTCAAAAGCCTATATTGAGGCGGAGGCCCGCAAAGCCGACTTGGTACTGGTGATGGAGGCCGGCACTGTGCAGGAGAACGGCGTGGTGATTCACCGCCAGGGGGGCGGCATTTTAAACCTGCGCATCCGCGGTAGGGCCGCCCACGCGGGGGCAAACCCGCAGGATGGCGCCCATGCCTTGGAGGAGATGGCCCGCAAGCTGCTGGCCCTGCACGCCCTAACCGATTATGCTAAGGGGCGCTCGGTGAGTGTGGGGGTGATACACGGCGGCACGCGCAGCAATATTATACCCGATTACGCTGAGGCGGAAATTGACTTTCGCTGCGCCAGCCATGCGGATGGAGAGCGCTTACTTGGGCAGATACGGGACATCTGCGCCAAAAGTGAGATGCCGGGTATAAGCTTGGAGCTGGAGGAGACCATGTACCGCCCGCCCATAGAAAAAACGCCCCAAAACCAGGCCCTTTACGCCCTGCTGCAAAGGGCGGCAAAGGCGCTGGGCCGCCCTGTGAGCGAAAAGTATTCCGGCGGAGGCAGTGACGGCAACTATACCTCGGCACTGGGGCTGCCCACGCTGGATTCCCTTGGCCCCGCGGGGGAGGGGGAGCACACCGCAGAGGAGTGGGTCTCTTTGGAGAGCCTATATTACCGCACCGAGCTGCTGGTGGCCTTTTTGCCCCTGGCCACCGCTTATCCTAAATTTCGTTAAAAACTTCACTTTGTTTTTCCCCAAGGGGATGCTGTGCGATAACAGAAATTTTGCATAAGACGCGTTGAATAGTTTTTTTGCTGCAACATCAGAGTAAAAACTTGATAGAGTTTTTACTCTGAATTTAGTAATAAACCCTACCCGGCTATTCCTCTATGGCCATGTTTTGGGCCATTTGTACAATGCTGCTTCGCCGCTGGGCAGGCTGCTGGCTCAAATAGTTCTGCAAACAGCCCTGTAGCATCCGCTGCGGGGCTGTATTTGTGGGCAGGTCATAAGTTTTATGCAGATATTTTTTACAAAGCGCCGCAAGTTCTGCCAGGGCCAACTCGTCCAGCAGTGCCAAAATTTCGTTTTGAGGCAGGTCTGTATCCAGGAGAATCTCCTCAAAATCGGCCAGGGAATGGATGTGCCGCCTGATGAGGGCGCTCCCTTGCCCCCCGAGCCTTGACAGATACCGTGGCAGCGCGTAGAATGATAAAACTCTTTTTATAAGTATATACGTAATAGCATAAAATATAAACAACCTACTGCCGCAGTGGCGGTTACGGTTTGGTTACGATGAGGAGGTTATACTAACACCACAGAAGGCCTCTGCAAAAGGCAAGAGGCCCTGCCACAACCGATATAACAGGAGGTAGTGAGATGAAAAAAGAGAGTTTTAAAAAATTGGCCCTGCGCGCTTCAGCCGGGCTGATGGGGTTGCTGTTATCGTGCGGGCTGCTGCTCAGCACGGCGGTCTCGGTAAAAGCGGCCGCGCCGGCGAACCCCGTACTTTTAAGCGGGGGCGTTACGCTGGATTTTGACAACCCCCCTGCCCTGCCGGACGATGTGGTACCGCCACAGCTGGGGGTTGGCGAAGAACTGCCGGGAGCCATTTCTGAAATTGATTTGGCAAGGCTGCTGGTGGAATCCGCCATTGGCTGGGCACTGGGAAAAGGGATGGATTTCGGCTCCGACAAACTGCTTGGGGCCGTGTTTGGCACAAATGAAAACAAGCAGATGGAGGAAGTGATACAAAAGCAAAACCAGATTATCGACCTGCTGAACCAGATGCTGAACAAGATAACGAGTTTGGACTACAAGCGCACCATTGATGAGAAAACCCTTCGGCTCAACACGGCTTGGGAAAAATACCTGAACAAATCCGGCGCGGTGGCCGATGAAACCTTAACCGCCCAGCAGCGCAAAGATATTTTAAAACCCTATTTTAATGGCAGCGGAGACAACTATGTAATGCAGGTGATTGATCTGTATGTGAACTACATTGAAGGCAAAGGGATGTTAAACGGTAATATCTTTAGCACCTACGACGCCTACGCCCTGTATAACTTTTGGTGGGAGCATGAAGGCTATGACTTCCGCACCAGCGTACGTGTTTTAGATATGGCCAAATTTATGCAGATGTGGACCTTGGCCTACGCCGTGTGCGAGGCACATGTGCAGGATAAAACCGATGTTTCCTTGGAGGCCCAGAAGGCGCAGGTGCGCCTGCAACAGCTGTTGATGACGCAGAACGGCGCCAACAACAGCGACCTGGTAGGCTTAAAAGAGCTGATGGAAAAATGGCCTGTGAAGAGGCTTGCCGAGCATTACTTTACCTTCCAGGTACCCGGGCGTGCCCAGAGGTTTTACATCCCCAGCCAAAACGAGGCTTGTTGGCGGCAAAAAGAAATAGCCGACCCCAAGTATAATGGCACAAATGCCTATGACGCCTTGTATAAAGTATATTTTACCATACCAGACAGTGCCGACGCCACCAAAAGCCATGAGCTGACCGATTACTTCGCCACCCTGCAGCCTGTGCTGCAATACTATAATAGCAAGGGCGATAAGAGAGGTTTGAAAGCAATCCTCTACGAGGTAACCAACGCATCCGCATTCCAGTCTGGCAGTAGCGACTTTAAAGACGCTTCTTTTTTGGAGAGACGGAACTTTGAGTCCTATATTCCCAACAAATTTGCCAATGATTATTGGTACAAGCCCTTTTTGGTGGATGATCCCTCACGGCTAAGAAACGCTGCGGAAATGTGGCTGGATAGCCACGACGACAACGCACGCATACGAAAGGTGACAAAGATGACCGAATATTATTGGTATAGCATTTATAACGCAGACACCATTCAAACCCCAACACTTGGGGAAGAGGGGGATACCAGTATTGCCGAAACCAGCGAAGTGACCGACACGGGCGTTGTAACCGCCACAGCCGACGGCAGCTTTACCTTAACGGTGGACGTGGGGCAAGCGGATACGCCGGTAACCGAAGAAGTGCTGGTTGGGCCGGGCACCCTGCTGAACGACGGCAGCCCCTTGGGCATGGCAGAGATTGCAACTATGCTGAACAACAAGATAGAGGTCAGCGGCATCTACAACTTTAAAGAAGGTACCCTGGCCGCCAATACCGTAACCATCACCGATAATGACGGCACCCATGATATCAGCGGCACGGTGGTTTCCAGCGTAGCCAATGCCGTAATGGTACAAGAGGACGGCACCGCCGCCACGAACGGGTATCTGCTGCCGGATGTGCAGGGCGATATACCCACGGGCAGCCGCATCACCATCCAATTCCACTGGGAAGATGGCGTAAAAGTTGTAAACAGCTATGAATTGCAGGACGGCCCGGTGCCAGAGCCCGACCCCGAACCCATAGACGGCCCGGTACAGGCCCCGGTGCCAGAGCCGGAGCCAAACCCCGTGGACGGCCCGGTATCCTCTAGTGAGGCGTCCCTGCTACAAGCGGCCTGAGTTCTTGTACTTGCAAAGAGGCTATATGAGCCATTACCCTGTGGCGGCCCCACCGACATTGTAAAAAAACCGCCACAGGGCCTGCCTACAAAACCGTTAAGGGGGAACGAATGTGAAAACCCGATTTATCCTGCCCGTTCTTGGCCTTGCCCTTAGCATAGGCCTACTGCTGGCCGGCTGCCAAACCGCCGCCGGCAGCGCCCAAACCAGCGGCAGTGCTGCAAGTTCCGTAAACGCCGCAACCGTCGCATCTGCCCAAAGCGCCCCTTCCAGCACGGCCGCCGCCTCTTCCCGGCCGCTTACCATCACCGAGGAATTTACACACCCCGGCAGGGTGGAAAAAATTACAGACCTTAAAAGCTACATAAAGGACTTTCCCTACAGCGACATTAAGGCCGAAAATTTAAGCGACGCCTGGGCACAGCTGATGGAACGCGCCGAGATAGGCGCCTACCCCGAAGGGCTGCTGGAGTACGCGGAGTATGAACTTTACCAGAACTATTTAGATATGGCCACCTATTATGGTACCGACCTTGAAACCATGCTGAAAGAAAAGATGGATTTAAGCCATGACGAGATGGTGGCCGAGATACAGCGCGAGGCGAAAGCGTATATTGACGCAAGCCTGGTTGCAAGGTATATCTTGGATAAAGAGAAGGTCGTTACCGGGGAGGCTTTGGCCGAAGTGAGCCAGTACACCCTTACGGGCGGGGGCCAAAGTGCGGCGGATAGCCTAGCCGCAGCTTCTGCCGACGAGAAGGAAACCGCCCTGCCCCAGCCTACGGCCATGAACATCAGCGCTGAGGAAGCGCTGGCATTGGCCAATGGCTGGATTAGTGACAACCTTGTAGCACACTAGAAAAAGCGGCCCGGCTTGTACCTGAAGCCGGGCCACTTTTTGTTATAGCGCAACTGTAAAAGTTCCGCTATAAATCAATGTGTAAAAGCCCATCTGCAATTCCTACTCTAACATACCGGTAAGCCCACCAAAAGCTGGGGCATTCCGTTAAAAACCCGGTTTTTTGTGCAACTTATCCGCCAAAGACGCAGCTTATCCACCGGCCGCCCAAAAGCCCCGGTAAACGGGGTATAGTAAAGGGCATAAAACCTTTACCGGGAGGGACACAGGGGATGGGACTTTTTCTTTTACTGGGTGTATCTGCTATAGAGATGGGCTATTTTATCTGGTGTATGGTGACAAAAAAGCCGCATATACGGGCCAGGTGCGCCCTGCGTGTGGGGCTGTTTCTGCTTTTGCTGCTACTCTACCTATGCGGGGTGCTGGCGGGGGGCTTTCGGTATTTTGCCATTCTGCTGTTACTGGGTGTACAGGCCGTTTGGGCCGCAGTGGCCCTGCTGCGTAAAAAAGAAAAGCCCTTTGCCCCAAAAAAGGCCACGGGCGCTTTGCTGGGATGCCTGATTTTGTATGCGCTGGCCCTGACGCCCGCAGTTTTGTTCCCCCAGTATACGCCTATTGAACCTACGGGCGGCCTGCATGTTGCAACAAGCCACTGCACTTGGCAGGACGAAAGCCGCACCGAAACCTTTACAGAGGATGGTAGTAAGCGGTTTGCGGAGGTGGCATTTTGGTATCCCGAGGAGGCCGGGCAATACCCACTGCTTGTGTTTTCACACGGGGCGTTTGGTTTTAGCGGCAGCAATGAATCCACCTTTATGGAACTTGCCTCAAACGGTTATGTGGTGGCCAGCATTGGGCACCCCTACCACGCCTTTATCACCCATGGCCCAAAGGGGGAGGCTGTGCTTGCAGACCCAGGTTTTGTAAGCAGCGTGTACGCTGTAAACGCAATGGAGGATGGCGACGAAAAACAGGCCATTACAGATGGATGGATGGCGCTGCGGCTGGCCGACGAAAATTTTGTGCTGGACAGTATTGCAAAAGGGGTGCAAAACCCAAAGGATGGGCAAGAGGGCCCGTTTGACAAAATAGACCTAGCAAAAATTGGCCTGTTTGGGCATTCGCTGGGTGGGGCCGCCGCGGCCGAGCTGGGCCGTAGCCGGCAGGATGTGGACGCCGTGGCCGTTTTAGACGCCACCATGTTGGGGGAAATTGTACGCTACCGGGAGGGCCTTGCCGACCTAAAAGAGGAAGCCTACCCCGTACCCCTGTTAAACCTCTATGCGGAAAACCATTACAAACAGGCGCTTTACTATGGCGACGCCTACCCAAACTTACATGCATCGGCAGGGGCAGTGCAGGCATACCAGGCGGTTTTGCAGGGGGCAGGGCATATGAATTTTACCGACCTTCCCCTGTTTTCTCCCCTTTTGGCAAAGCTGCTGGGCAGTGGTACAATAGAGGCTAAGAGCGGTATAGAGACGATGAATGCCTGGCTTCTGCAGTTTTTTAATTACACCCTAAAAAACGGCCCCGAGCCGGAATTTGCCAAGGGAGATTTGCAAGCTTATGAGAGTTACGCTTAAAACCGTGCTGCGCCCCGAAGAGGAACAGGTGGTGATAGAATGCGTAGAGGTGACAAAAGAGGTAAAAGACATAGAGGCCTACGCACTTAGCGCGGGCGCCCAGCTTTGTGGTTATGAGGGGGATAGGATGTACCGTTTTCCACTGGCGGGGGTGTATTATTTTGAGGCTGTAGACGAGCACTGCTTTGCCTACACAAAACAGCATGTATTTTTGGTAAAAATGCGCCTGTACGCATTGGAGAACGCCTACCGCGGCCAATATTTTGTGCGCTGTTCCAAGGCCGTATTACTAAATTTGATGAAGCTAGACAGCCTTAGCCCCGCGCGTAACGGGCGGTTTACCGCACACCTGAAGAATGGGGAAAAGATTGTCATATCGCGCCAGTACGCCGGGGAACTAAAAAAAGCTGTATGGGAGGGACTTTCCCGTGAGGTTTAAAGAATATCTCAAAAGCCAGGCCGTACCCATGTTTTTTGTCTCGTTTTGCTTTATCACCCTTGCTATGGCCGTGCTGGGCAGCCTATTTGAGCCCGACGCGCAACTTGGCTACGGCGTTTTGTTTTCCCCCTTTGTGTATAGCATTGCCGCGGCGCTGATAGACCTTATGTTTTACACAAAAAAAGAGCCCTCGCCACGCGGGGCCCTTTTGCGCAATATTATAAATGTGCTGCTGCTGGAAGCCGGGATGCTGGCCATCTTGTATTTTGCGGGCGCTCTTACCAGCCCAGGGCTTAGCCTGGCGCTGGCACTGGCCATTTTGGCCATCTACTTTGCCGTAAAACTGCTGCTTTGGCTAAACGATAGGCGCTATAGCAAGGCGCTAAACCAAGCGTTATGGGAGCTGCAAAAAAGGCAGGGCAGGGAAGAGGGGGAGTAGAGCATTGTTACAGTTTCTCAAAAAGTTGCGCAGCAAGCTTTTACTATTAGAGTTCCCCAAAAGCTGTGCAGCAGGTTTTTGTACAGAATGGGGTGCTTCACCCGCCTTGACATCCCAAAAATAGATTTTTGGCGTTTTGGTAGGATATGTTTAATATTTGCTGTGTTGTTATGTCTTTTTTTATGTTGGCGATAACGTTTGCCACATGGATAATCACATCTGACGCAACGGGATTTTCCTCAATACCAAAAGGCGCTAAGAAGGGCGCATCCGTCTCCAACACAAGTTTTTCCAGTGGCATAGCCCGTACGGTGTCCTGTACATGAGAAAAGCTGGGGTAGGTGATATTGGGGCCAATGGAGAGGGCGAGACCCAAGCCCAAGTAGGCACGGCCCGCTTCAAACCCCGAGGCGAATCGGTGGATAACACCGCGTGGTCGGTGCTGGCTGAGCAAGTGAAGTGTGTCCTTGTCGGCATCGCGCGTGTGTACCTGAACGGGTAAGTTCAGTTCTGCCGCAAGCTGCAGCTGCTGTTCAAATAGATCTATTTGAACGGCCCGGTCGTGGGTATCAATATGATAATCAAGGCCGACTTCGCCAATGGCCACCACCCTTGGCTGACCTGCCAAAGTGCGAATAGCGGCCAGCCAGCCGGATGGCGCGTGGGCTGCCTCCAGCGGAAAAACGCCCACAGCGGCGTAAATAAAGTTGTGCCGCGCCGCCAATTCCGCGCTGGCCCTTGAAGACGGCAGATGATAGCCACAATTGATGATGGCCTCTACCCCACAGCGGCGTTGGGCTAGCAAAATATCGCTCAAATTTTCCGCAAAGCAGGGGTCATCATAGTGGGCATGGATGTCAAAAATATTCCCAAACATGTTGCTCTCCATTCTGGCTGAAATCTAAACGAAGCTGATGTCCAGTGCGGTGGAGAGGGTGAGGTTGTCTACCACGGGGCATCGGTCAAATACCTTGTGCAACCATCCGTCCTTTTGTTCCGGCGTCCAGTTTGCGTCCGCTTCCACACGTACAGAAATTTTCCGAAATCCCGTTCGCCCTTCCTCGCTGATACCCAAAAACCGCTGGGAGTCTATGGTTCCGTCCACCTCTACTTGCATACCTGTAAGCAGCACGCCCATCTCCTCTGCCAAAAGGTGTCCCGAGGCGCAAATGCATCCCGCCAGAGAGCCTAGCAGCATTTCCACCGGGCTGGGCGCGGCGTTTTGCCCACCAAAAATGGCAGGTTCGTCAATGTTCCAGCTGTGATTTTTACTTTTTATCTCGGTATAAGGGCTATTTGTGCAGGTTGCGCGCACAGACATTGTGGTTTCTGGCATACATTACTCCATTCTGTTCAGCAGCAAGCTTACTGTGTATTCTACACCCAGGGCCAGGCACTCCTCGTCTATGCAAAAGGCGGGGTTGTGGTGGGGCGCGGTGCTTTCCTCCTCTGCCATTGCGGCGCCAAGCTCTAAAAAAAATCCGCGGCATACAGAAGAGAAATAGCCGAAATCTTCGCCGGGCATCACCGGCTTTATGGCGATGGGCGCACCTGGGCCAAAGGCTTTGGCAATGACTTGATTTGCCGTGTGGGCCAGTTCGGGGTCATTAAAAACTGCATCATACCCCTCACAAAAGCGGTAGGTAGTTGTGCCGCCCTGCGCCACGGCAATTCCATTGGAAATCTCACCAATCAATTCCTTCACGCGCTGCCGTGTTTCAGCTGAAAAGGTGCGTACCGAACCCTCCATAACAAAGTTGCTGGGGATGATATTATAGGCGCTGCCAGCTTGCACCTTGCAGATGGAGAGAACCAGCGCTTCGTCTGGCGCCACCCGCCGCGATACCACCGATTGCAGCGCTGTGATAATCTCACCACCGATAAGCACCGGGTCAATACATGCCTGTGGCATGGCAGAGTGGCCGCCCTTGCCATGCACCGTGATGGTAAAGCTATCGGTGTTAGAGGTGAGCACCCCAATACAGATGCCAAATTGGCCCGTAGACAGGGTCGTGGTGACGTGCATGCCGTATACCTCCTCTACGCCATCCATCACACCGGCCTTTAGCATCTCAGCAGCGCCGCCGGGTGGCTGCTCTTCCGCGTGTTGGAACAAAAAGCGCACCTGGCCATTTAGCCTGTCTCTGTTTTGCCCCAAAATTTTGGCCGCGCCAAGCTGCATGGCGGCATGTGCATCGTGGCCGCAAGCATGCATAACCCCAGGGGTGTTTGAGGCATAGGGCAGCCCGCGTGGCTCATCAATGGGCAAAGCGTCAATATCCGCCCTGCAGGCTATCGTTTTGCCGGGGCGGCCGGTGTCCAGCACGGCCATCACACTGGTGGGGGTGGGGCGTGTAACGGCAAAACCGCCAAAAGATTGTAATTTATTTTCGATATAGGAAGCGGTTTTGAACTCTTTAAAAGACAGTTCGGCATTTTGATGCAGCCAGCGCCGCGTTTCAATCACCTCGGCTGTAGCAGCTTGTATCTGCTTTTTAACAGTGTTTTCCACAGCTTTTACTCCCTTACCGCAGCAGCGTTTTTTACCCCGGCCATCAGCAGGCCAAGTTTATCTACCGTGGCTTCCTTTTGGGTTAAAATATCCATTACTCGGCCCTCGTAAATCACAAGAATCCGGTCAGACAACTCCAATATCTCATCCAATTCAGTGGATACAAGCAGCACGGCTGCACCCGCATCCCTTGCGGCAATCACCTGCTGTTGGATGTATTTTGTCGCCGCAATGTCCAGCCCGCGGTCCGGGTGGGTGGCCACCAACAGTTTTGGCCTGCGGTCCAGTTCTCGGGCAACCACCATTTTTTGCTGGTTACCACCCGAAAGTTTACCTGCCGGGCCAAAGATGGAGTGCATTACCACATTGTAGGCTTCACACAACTCTTGGCCATGTTGGATACACCATCTGCGGTTGAGGAAACCTTTGTGGGTATAGGGCTCGTTCCAGTAAGTGGTAAGTAGCATATTCTCGTATATGCTCATTTCACCAACCATACCAAATTTATGGCGGTCCTCGGGTATGTGGGAGACGCCTACATTTAAAATATCCCGCACTGGCCGGGCGGTGGTGTCTTCTCCCGCAATGGTAATTTGCCCGGCGGTGGCGCGGTCCAGCCCCGTAATACAACGAACCAGTTCGCTTTGGCCGTTGCCGTCCACACCGCATATGCTTACAATCTCACCCGCACGCACGGTAAAAGTGACGTCGGTGAGGGCCTGTACCCCCCGGCTGTTGGTGAATTTGAGGCCGTTCACTGTCAAGATGTCCGTGCCGGGGGCAGCGTCGGCTTTATCCAGCCGCATGTTTACCGCATGGCCCACCATCATACTGGCCAGTTGATGGGTGTCCTTTACCTGGGAAAGGGGGGTGGTGGCCACCTTTTCACCCTGGCGCAGTACGGTACACCGGTCGCAAATTTCCATCACCTCCATCAGTTTGTGGCTGATAAAAATAATGGTGTGGCCGCGCTCTTTCAACAGGCGCATTGTGGCAAACAAACCGCGTGTCTCCTGGGGGGTAAGCACGGCTGTGGGCTCGTCTAAAACCAAAATATTCACATTGTGGGAAAGGGCCTTTAAAATTTCAACCCGTTGCTGCTGGCCTACGGTAAGCTGGCCCACCTTGGCCCAGGGGTCAACGTCCAAATCGAAGCCCTTGGCAAGAGCGGAAAATTCCTCGGCGGCGGTCTTCAAATCCAGCACCTGGCCGTGCCCCTTTTGGCTAAGCACCACATTTTCTACCACAGTGAGGGCCGGCACAAGCATGAAGTGCTGGTGTACCATGCCAATGCCCTTGGCCACGGCATCCAGGGGGTCATTGATGGCCACCTGTTCCCCATTGATGTATATTTCGCCTTTGGTGGGGGCGTAAAGGCCGTACAAAATATTCATCAGGGTGCTTTTTCCCGCGCCATTCTCACCCAGAAGGGCGTGCACCTCCCCCTTTTCTACCGAAAGGTTTACATCGCTATTGGCGCATAGGCTGCCAAACATCTTGGTGATGTTTTTCATCTCCAGATATGCCATTTCCCGGCCCCCTATTCTCTGCTGTAGGCCTTCCCGCTGGCAGCGGGGGCGTTGGATGCTTTACGGTACAAACAGATGGCCAAAATGGTAATGATGTAGGGTAGCATGGTCCAAAACTGGTAGGGGATATTGGAATTGCTGGCCATTAAGCGGAACTGTAAGGCGCTGCCGGCGCCAAACAACAGGGTGGCAAGCAGAACCCCTATGGGGGTGTAATTGCCCACAACCACCGCCGCTAAAACAATAAAACCACGGCCTGCAACCATGTTTTCAGTAAAAGAACTGAGTGCCCCCATGGAGACAAACGCGCCGGCCAGGCCTATCATCAGCCCGCTGTACAGCATGGATGAATAGCGAGTGACGATGACATTGTTGCCCATGGTTGCACAGGCCTTGGGGTTCTCGCCCACGGCGCGCACAACAAGCCCCACCCTTGTTTTTTGCAGTACAAACCAGGCCACTGGAACCATTAAAAAGGCAAAATACCCGGGCAGTGTTTGTGTAAAGACACTGCTGCCCAGAATGGGAATTTGGCTTAGGCCGGGAAGGGGATATTCTTTGAATGAGTCGATGAGAGTGACACCGGTAGATACGCCAAAGATGAGGCGATTCAGGGTGATGGTGAGGCCCCCGGCAAAAATATTGACGGCTGTTCCAACAATAACCTGGTTGGCCTTGATTGTAATGGAAAAAAAGGCGATGATGAGGCATACAAGAAAACCGCTGCACATGGCTGCAATGGCGCCCACCAGGGCGGAACCACTGTAATAGGAGGCAACTACCCCGGTGAAGGCCCCAATGAGCATGCCGCCCTCCACCCCAATGTTGACTACGCCCGCCCGTTCGCTGAATACCACCCCTAGCGCCGCAAGCAGCAGCGGCGTGGTTGTGCGGATATTGGAGGCCAGAAAACTGGCAATGGCTTCCATCATGCCTTAACCCCCTTTCCTTTCACACGCATTTTGTATGGCCGCTGTTCAAAAACCACACGGGCAACAACTGCCAAAATGATAATGCCCTGCATGACGGACACTGTGGCGCTAGGTACGCCCACAAGCATCTCCATTTTATTAGAGCCACTGTTGAGCGCCCCAAACAGCAGGGCGGAGAGTAAGATACCAACCGGGGTACAGTCTCCAAGCAGGGCCACGGTGATGCCATTAAAGCCAAAATTGCCTGCAAAACCTGCCATAAGGCGGCCCTGTAGCGCAAGAATTTCCACACAGCCCGCCAGCCCGGCAACACCCCCGGCCACCAGCATTACCAACAGCACATTTTGTTTTGTTTTAATTCCAGCATAGTCTGCCGCAAAGTGGTTCAGGCCCATCACACGCAGTTCATATCCCTTGCGGGATTTCCAGATAAAAACCCAAAAGAATAGGAGGGCCGCAAGAGCCAAAAACAGCCCCGCGTGCAGGCGGGTGCCCGGAATAAAGCGCGGTAGACGCACGCCCGTGGCAACAGCCTCGGTTTGTGACATACCACTGTCGCTCTGTTCCTTTAGGGGGCCACTTACGCAGTAACTTACAAAGATGGTGGCCACATAGTTTAGCATAATGGAGGTGATCATCTCATTTGCGCCGAAACGCACCTTCAAAAAGCCGATTAATAGCCCCCATAGCGCCCCGCCTGCAAAGCCTGCCAAAATGGTGAGAGGCATTTGAAGGGCGGAGGGCATCCCCTTTAGGGTGCCCACTAAAATGGTGCACAGGGCGCCCATGTATATCTGCCCCTCCACGCCAATGTTAAAAAAGCCACTTTTATAGGCCAGGGCAAAACTGAGGGCCGAAAAGATGAGGGGGATAGCGCTGACGACGGTTTCGCCAATGGAATTTATATTTTGAAACGAACCGCTCAACATCATAGCGTAGGCCTCAATGGGGCTGAACCCCATAAGCAAAATAATAAAACCCGTGGCCACCAGTGCAATGACGATGGCCAGTAGGGGGTAAAGCACCTTGAGGGCAAATTTACGCAAGTTAATTTTTTCTGCCATAGCACACTCCTGTTAGCCGGGGAAGCCTGTGTTCAAAAAAGGGATGAGCGCCTGCCTTACTTTCCGTAAAGGCGCTCATCCCTTTTTGCGAAGAGTATCAGCTGATATCGATGGTGATTTTGCCCTCTACCATGTCTTTGTAAATTTGTTCAATTTGGGCCTTTTCGTCATCGGTCAGGCCGTCTACCGTAATAGTATCACTCCAGGGCTCCAGGTAAACAACCCCTTCCTTAGCGCCCATCTTGATGATTTCAGTGGGCAAATCACCGTCCAGGTAGCGCTGGAAAATAACCTCGTAGCCGATGGAGGCATCTTTTATAACCGAGGTGAGGACCACGTCGGTGGCGCCTTCGGCAAGGCCCGCGCTCTCACTCACAGCGGGGATGCCCGCTTCGGTACAAGCCTCCAACACACCCACGGTGCCTGCCGTGGCAATAGAGGACATGGCGCCGGCCTTCTGGTCAATCATGGCGGTAGCCACCTCTTTGGCCAGGTTCACGTCAAAGTCGCTGCCGGTAAAGGTAGATAGCACCTCCACATTGGGGTTAACAGCCTTGGCGCCCTGCTCGTAGCCTTTCAGGCCGTTTACTACGGGAACAATTTCGTTGGCGCCAACAAACCCAATGGTGTCGGTGCCGGAGGCGAGGGCTGCAATGGCGCCCAACATATAACCCTGTTGCTCGTCTGCCATTTTCACACTGCAGATATTGTCCGCCATCAAGTTGCCGGCAATTACAATGAACTGGGTTTCGGGGAAGTCCTTGGCAACAGTTTCCACCGCCTCTTCGCCCATACTAGTGGCATAAAAAATAACATCGTATCCTTCGGTGGCATAGGTGCGGAAGACGCTCTCCAAATCCGACATCTCCACCTTCTCTTTGTAGGAGGTCTGGGGCCCCATTTTGCCAATTTTCTCAAGCCCAACCGAAGCGGTGTAGTCCCATCCAAGGTCACTGATAGCACCCAGCATAACCAGAGCCACCTTCATATCTTTTGGATCTTTGGCGGGCTTTCCGGCGGTGCCGCCACTGGGCGTACCTGCCGCGCCGCCGCAAGCAGCCATAGACAAAGCCAGAACAAGTGCCAGGAAAACTGCCGCGAGCTTTTTCGGTTTCATCATAGTTTCCTCCCTTTTTTCATGCGTCCATCGTATCTTCCGAGTGCCAAATTCACAGTGGATAAGGTATGACCATTGTTAAGCCGTTGTGGTAAAACAGAGGGTATTTCTTATGCATAGTGAATTATAAATCTATTAAATCACAGATTTATTAAAAATACAACGCTTCTGAAAGGTCTAACCTTTTTAGTTGACAAACGGGAAAAGCCCTGTTAGTGTAAAAGGAAAAAAGGGGGAGTAAGATGGATGTGACACCTAAATTTAACTTGCGAAAGCAGATTCGCCAGCAGATTTGCGATTTGATTGAGAAACAGTTAAAGGCTGGAAATTATCACTATCAAATACCCACAGAGCTGGAACTGGCCGAAACCTTGCAGGTAAGCCGCGCCACTGTGCGTGAGGTACTTTCTGAGATTGCGGGCGAGGGGTGGATTTTGCGGCGCCATGGGCAGGGCACCTTTATAAACCCCACATTTTCCGCACGCAAAACCCCTATGACCCCCATGCCCTATTTTTTAGATATCATTGAAGGCTACGGGCGGAAAGCCAGCCTGCGGTTTATAGACTATGCCGTGACCCAAACCGCACAGCAGGCCGCTGCGCAGTTGCAGCTAAACGCCAACAAGGACTTGGCCTGCATGAAATTGGCCTACTGTGCAGACGGCGCGCCCCGTATTGTGTGTTACGACTATTTTGATTCTGAGCGTGTGAACCCCGAGACATTTGCCCCCATGCGCCAGTGCTCTATCTTTCAAATGCTCTATGAAAGCGCCGGTTGCGTGGTGGTATGGGCCAATACGGTGCTTACCTCCACCCATTCAGGGTGTTTTCCCGAGGTAAGCCGTTTGATGGAAGTTCCAAACGGGGAAATAAAGCCTTTGTTATTGGTAAAAAACACCTGTTATGACCCCAAAGACCACCCGGTGCTATATTCGGAATCTTTTTTCGATACCAGTTTAATTGAATTTAGCTACGTACAACAATACGGGCCTGGCCGCGGAATGGATACCTGAGCCAATTGTATATTTGGTATATTTGATGATGTAAAAGTGGAGAAAAGCGCTACTTCTATTTTAAAAAAATATAAGCCGGTTGACACTTTAAAAAGTGCCGCCCGGCTTTTTACAGAAAAGGGTGCCTCACCCGTTTTTATTCTTTTAACTCCTGCGTGTGTACCAGCGCAGCATAGGCGCCATTCTTTGCCATTAACTCGGCATGTGTGCCCAGCTCTGCAATCTGCCCGCCGTCGATAACGGCAATGCGGCTGGCGCTGCGCACGGTGGAAAGCCTGTGGGCAATGACTATGGTGGTGCGCCCCTGCGAAAGTTTTTCAAAAGTTTGCTGAATTTTGGCCTCGGTTACGCTGTCCAGCGCGGAGGTGGCCTCATCCAAAATAAGCACCGGCGGGTTTTTTAAAAAGATGCGCGCAATGGAGATGCGCTGCTTTTGCCCGCCAGAGAGCAGCACCCCGCGTTCCCCAACGTTTGTGTCAAAACCGTCTGGCATGGCTATGATATCGCTGTATATTTCGGCCAGATGGGCGGCGTGGGCTACCTCCTCCTCGGTGGCGTCCAACTTGCCATAACGGATGTTTTCGGCAATGCTGTCGGCAAACAGGAAGACATCCTGCTGCACAACGCCTATATTGCGGTGTAAAGATTCCTGCGTTACGCTGCGCACATCCTGACCGTCTATTAAAATGGCGCCGTCCGTCACATCATAAAAACGCGGGATAAGCTGGCTCAGGGTGGTTTTGCCCCCGCCCGAGGGCCCCACAAGGGCCAGTGTCTCGCCGGGGTTTATCAGCAAGGATACATCGTGCAGCACATCAGGGCTGCCGGGGTAGGCAAAACTTACCTGGTTTACCCGCAGTTCACCACGCACATTTTCTAATTCCACTGCGCCAGGGGCGTCGGTAAGGGCGGGTTTTGTGCGCATCATCTCCACAAAGCGGTGCAGGCCCGCCGTGCCATTGGCAAACAGTTCGGCAAAATTGGAAAGTTTGCGGATGGGGTTTACAAAGGTGGTGACATAGAGGCTGAAGGTGATGAGGTCGATGGTATTCAGTTTGCCGTTCATGATGAGCGCGCCGCCAACGGCGATGACCGCAACCGATAATAGGCAGATAAAAAACTCCATAACAGCGCTAAAAATGCCCAAGGCTTTGTGGAATTGGCGCTTGGATGTTTTGAAGGTGTTGTTGGAGGAGTTGAACTTGGCAAGTTCGGTGGATTCATTCGCAAAGGCCTTGGCGGTTTTGATGCCCGAGAGGCCGGACTCAATATCCGCATTGATGGAGGCGGTGGTTTGCTTCACCTTGGCCGAGGCCTCGCCCATCGAGCGGCGGCAGCGCCATACAACCAGCAAAAAAACGGGGATGAGCAGGGTGATGACCAGGGCTAACTGCCACTGGATGGTAAACATAACGGTAAGTGCGCCCAAAATGGTAACCAGCGAGATAAAAATATCCTCGGGGCCGTGGTGCGCAAGTTCGGTGATATCGAATAAATCGGCGGTGAGGTGGCTCATAAGCTGGCCGGTGCGTTTGTTGTCAAAATAATCGAAGCTGAGTTTTTGGATATGCCGGAAAAGGTCGTGCCGGATATCGGCCTCTACCAAAACGCCAAAGGTGTGGCCCCAGTATGAGATGATGTAGGTAAATACGGCCCGCAAAAGGTAGGCCAGCACCACAATGGCCATAACCGCCCAAAAGGCTTTGAAGGCGTTTTGGGGCAGCAGTATGTTCATGCACCAGCGGGAGACAAAGGGAAAGGCCAAATCGATGAGGGAGATCATCAGCGCACAGGCCATGTCCAAAAAGAAGAGTTTTTTGTGTGGTTTAAAGTAGGAAATAAAAATTTGCAGCACAGATTTTTTTTGAAAATCGGATTCGGACGTAAAAATAACCCCCTTGCTGTATACGTGTAATACTTGCCTCTATATTTGCACCCCGCAAGCGTTTGCGTACCGTGTCTATTCTCGCCTATAAGTTTAGCACAAATGGGCGCGTTTTAACAGTGCCTTACCATGGAATGGCCTGCCAAGCGGGGAGAATTGACTTTGGCTGCGAATGAGGGGATAATGGATGTGCCTTATCGGCAATTTGAAGAACTGTTGGCAGAGGCCCAAAAACAACAGTTGAATCTAAGCACTTTTATCCGAGAGGGAGATGAGCACTTTATCTGTTACGAGCCCTATTTGGAAAACCCAGGCCAGGATACAGAGTTCAGTGGGGCTATTCTGGGTTTTCTCGCAAATGCGTTTCCCTAATATCATCCAAATACACCTTAGCCCCTACTTCGTTAGATGTGCCATGTAATACCTAGGAGGATGCCGATGGATACCATTCAGTGCCCGAAGTGTGGGGCAAAAATAGAGATAGACAAAGCCCTGGAAGGGCAGATTGAGGCGCGGGTACTGGGCGAGATGAACGAGCGCCACCGCGAAGAATTGGAGAAGGCCAAACAGGAAACCCAGGTCAGGGCGGAAGCGCGGATGCAAGAGAAATTGGCGGCCGAAGTGGAGGAAAGCCGTTTTAAGGCTGAACTGGAACTGGAAAAAATGAGAGCACAGCTGGCGCGCGAGGCCGAAAAGGAGGCCCAAAAGCGCGAGCGACTGATAGAACAGTTGCAGGAGGACGCACAGGACGCAAAAACCGATAACAAAGAACTGCGGGAAGAGTTAAAAAAGCTGACCGAGGCCCTGCGGGAAGAGCGGAAAACCCGCGAAAACGCCGAACTTGAGGCCGCCAAAAAGGTGACGCAGGAGGCGCTGCGGATACGGGAGGAGGCCAAAAAAGAGGCGGACGAGGCGCACCGGCTGAAAGAGCAAGAACTGCAAAAGCAACTGAACGACACCAAAAAAGCCCTGGACGACGCGCAGCGCAAGGCCGAGCAAGGCTCTGAGCAGCTGCAGGGGGAGGTTTTGGAGTTGGAGCTGGAAAACCTGCTGCGCAGCGAGTTCCCTTACGATGTTGTGGAGGAGGTGAAAAAGGGCCAGCGTGGGGCCGATATACGGCAATGTGTAAAAAACCCCCGCATGGAGGACTGCGGCCTGTTGCTGTGGGAGAGCAAGAATGCCAAGTGGAACCGGGACTGGGTGGCAAAAATTAAAGACGATATGCGGGTGGCAAACGCCGCCATTGGGGTGATTGTCTCGCGCGAGATGCCCGAAAATTTTGGAGAGATGTACAATGTAGAGGGCAGCGTTTGGGTGGTAAAGCCAAAGCTTGTGCCCGCACTGGCCTGTGCACTGCGGGCCAACCTGATACAGGTGTATACCGCCGGCCGCAATGCCGAAAACAAAGGCGAAAAGATGGAGATTCTGTACCGGTTTTTAACCGGGGTAGAGTTTAAAAACCGCATTGAGGCTATTGTGGACAATTACAACGCCCTGCAGCGGGAGATGGAAAAAGAAAAACGCGCCGCGGAACTGCGCTGGGGCAAACAGGAGAAGGCCATACGGGCGGTGATAAGCAACACCTTTGGCCTGTATGGAGACCTGCAGGGGATTACAGGCAGCGAACTGCAAATTGCCCTGTTAGAGGCGGGCGAGGAGGGCGACGAGCTGGAGGGGCCGTAATGCAAAACCTTTTGAGAAGTAATTTTACCTAGGGTGTGTTCGATAAGTAACCCAACTCGTCATTTTGCCAAATTTTGCGTCT
>CAZKBM010000049.1:0-24990 GCA_964550985.1 uncultured Oscillospiraceae bacterium | reverse complement strand
CGCAGGGGGCGGGGCGGCTGCAGGGGCGGGGGCCGCCGCCTGGGGGGGCGGTGCGGCGGGCGCGGCAGGGGCCGGGGTGGGCTCCGCCGCAGCGGGGGCTTCGGCCGGCTGCTGCACATCGCCGTCTGGGTTAATAAAGGGGGCGATAATCTCCTTTACCAAATCCACCGTCATCACACTGATAAACTCGGAATCCAGCATATCTTTAATCGAGAGCCGGAAGGTGATGGCGGCGACGTCGGCCTCGGGCGGAAGGTTGATGGCATCCGCAAAGGTATTCGACTCCATCACTGTGGCCGTTGGGGTGGAGATATCGATACGTTTGTTCAAAAAGTCGGCCAAGGCTGTGGCTGAGGAACCCATCATCTGGTTCATCACTTCACAAGCTGCCGATATGGAGAGTTCATCGAATACAAAGTCGTCGCTGGGTGGGTCGGGTATCCCCATCAGCGTATTCAAAATCATCTGCATATCGTGCTGGCGGAACACCATAATGTTCGAGCCGTCCAGCCCCACGGTATACACAATTTTTACAAGCAGGGCGGGCTCAAATTGGTCGTAAGAAACGTCCGCCATCTTTTGAACTTGAACGGTGGGTGTGGTAATTTCCACCTGTTTGTCCAACATCTGGGAGACCGCCGTTGCGGCCGACCCCATGCTGATGTTCATTACTTCGCCGATGGCGTCAATCTCAAGCGGGGAAAGGATCATCCCTTCCGCGCCATCTGCTGGATTTGTCCCCATGCTATCCTCCTCAAGGCAGTGATGGCGGCCAAAGGCCGCTTGGCCGGTTCTTCCGGCCTATCATCCCGCAGGTTCTTCCTGTATGGCCTCCGGCGCCAACTCATCGGGCGGCGGCAGGGAAGGCTCTACGGGGGCGGGTGGCGGTGTGGGCGGCGGGATATCCGCCGGTACAGGCGGGGCCGTGGCGGCCGTTTCGCCGCTTGGCGAAAGAGCATAAGCCTTAAATTCCTCGGGCTTTTCCTCTTCAATCACCTCTAAAATCTTTACCGCTTTCCAGTTGCGGCTAGAGCCAAGCTGGGCGGTAAACCAGGGGGTGTTTTCCACAATCACCCGTACAATCCCATCCAGGGGTTTTGTAAGGGGAATCACATCGTTGGGGCGAAGCCGCAGAGCCTCGTGGATCTCCATGGTTGTCTCGTCAAAAACCGCTTTCATGGTAAGGTTTGTGTCTGATATGCTGTCTTTAATCATGGCGCGCCGCATAGATTCGAGGCGTTCGTTGGTAATTTTATGCGAGATTCTTGAATATTTGGAGGTGAACTCGCTGAGGTAATTTTCCAGCCCCAGTGCGGGAATACAGATGGAAAGCGTGCCTTCGGTGTCTCGCAACTTTACGTTCAATACACAGATTACCACAATATCTTCGGGCGCGTAAACCTGTATCAAACGGGGGTTGGTCTCAATGCTGGTCAGTTCCCCCTCAACATCCAGATGATCCCGCCAGGATTCCACAATGAAATCGGTGATGCGCAGGTAGATATCATCCATGATGGCAAGTTCGATATCGGTGAAATCCCGATTGAGGGTAGAGCCGGACCCCGGCCCGCCCAAAAGCCTGTCGATGAGGAAAAAGGCGAGGTTATTTGACATATCCAACATCAGGGTGGAATCGGGCAGGTTGATGTTGTTGGGTTTTAACTCAATCAGGCCAATCAGAGCGGTGTCTGGCAGGGCATTGTTGTACTCATAGTAGCGCTGCTCTTCAACCTGTATAACCTCCGCCTCGCAAAAAACACGCAATATGCCCGAAAGGTAGGAGGAGAGCAGGCGGCTGATATTTTCGTGCAGGCTGTCAATGGTGCGCAGTTGCTCTTTTGTAAACTTTTTGGGCGAGTAAAAGTCGTATTCTTTTACCCGGCTCTCTTCGCTCTCCTCGGCTTTTTCCACCGTTTCGCCGCTGCTTAAACTGTTTAACAAAGCATCAATTTGGCTTTGGCTCAACACTTCGGCCATGCTCACACCACCCCCTTACTCTTTGGTTTACCCGGCGGCCGCCCGCCGTTTGTGCCTTACGCAATGGGCGTTACCCCAGAGGGTACCAGCCCCTTATCCACAATGGCCGAAACTTCATTCTGCGTCAGCCCCGCCCCGGCCTGGGTGGGGTCAATGCCATCTATCAGGGTATCGGGTAAATCCCCGGCGGCCCCCTCAAAAAAGCCCGTGGGGTCGGTGGGGAAGTACACACGCATGGCGTCCATCAGGGTGCCCTCTATGTTGGCCGCGTCATTGCCCAAAACCACAATGTCCACCCGGCGGTTTTTGGCCCTGCCGTCCTCATAGCCGTTATCGGCAATGGGGTAGTTGCGCCCGTAGCCAATGGGCTGTACTTTAAAGCGGTCAAAACCGCCCTCTTTGGTAACATAGCTTGCAACGGTGCTGGCGCGGCCAGAGGAAAGGTTCCAGTCATCCACGGCGCTGCCATCAATAGAGGCGGTGTGCCCATTGAACTTAATTTGCAGCACCTGGTCGTTCACGGCGTTGAAGGCCTCAGAGAGGAAGTTTAGGAAATCCTGCGTCTCGGGCCGCATGTTGGCCGAGTTTCCGTCAAACAGCAGGTTGTCGGAAAGGCGGATGAAGGTGGTTCCGTTTTCGTTTTTCTCCACGCTCACCTGGCCCTGCATGTTGTTTTGCTCTATGTAATTTTGAATGGCCTGTTCCAGTTGGCTTAAATCCTGTGGCAGGGTTTGGTCGGCGGTCATGGTTTGGCCCGTGGGGGGCTTACTGTCAAAATCACTGCCAGAGGAGGCCGAGGTGCTTTGGTCGATAAAAGAGAGGTTGGTGGGCTGGGCGCCAAAACGGTTGGATAGCGCCTCTACAAAGGCATTATACTTTGCCTCTTCCACGGTACTCATGGAGAACAAAAGTACAAAGAAACAGAGCAGCAGCGTAACCAAATCGCCGTAGGTGTCCATATAATTGTACTTTTTGCCTTCTTTTTTGGGTTTCTTGGCCAGGGCTGCTCACATCCTTTCCTGCGGGCGCAGGTATTTATGGTATTTACTCGGCGCTCTCGCCGCCACCGCCGCCTTTGCCCTTTTTCCCTTTTTTCTGCAAAATGAGCAAATTGAGTTTTTCCTCAATGAACTTCGGGTTTTCACCGGCCTGTATGGCCTCAACCCCCTCGCAGATGAGCTCGCGGCAGAGGTATTCTTCATCGTGGCGCAGCCCCAGTTTTGAAGCCATGGGGCTAAAGATGATATTTGCCAGCATGGAGCCGTACATGGTGGTAAGCAATGCCACCGCCATGGAGGGGCCGATGGAGGAGGGGTCGTCCATGTTGCCCAGCATGTTAATCAGGCCTATCAAAGTACCAATCATGCCAAAGCCCGGGGCGTAGGCGCCGCCGTTTTCAAAAAAGGATTTGCCCTGGTCATGGCGTTCACTCAGTTTATCCAGTTCAGCCTGTAAGAGGTTGTGTACCTTTTCGGGCTCAACCGAGTCTACCACCAGCATCAGGCTGGATTTTAGGAAGGGATCCTCGGCTTCGTTCAGCTTATCTTCCAGCGAAAGCAGGCCCTTTACGCGGGCCTCTTTGGCAAAGCTGACAATTTGTTCAATATAGTCTTGCGGGTCGTACTTATTGGGCAAAAAAGCCACCTTAAACAGCTTTGGCACCTTGGCCCAAACTGCCAAAGGGTAGCCAATCATCAAAGCGCCAATAGTACCGCCTATAACAATGGCAATAGAGGGGATATCGATGAAGCTGTCGGAGATGGTCCAAATACGGAAGGCGCCGCCCTCTTTGTTGTAAACGGCCAGATCCTCTTCATATTTGGTTTGGGCGGCGGCAAACTCCTCATCGGTCATCCGGTCATTTTTCACCGGCACTTTGGGGGCCATGTTAAAACAGATACCAAACACAATTAAGCCAAAGGCAACAACAATGCCCAAGGCTGTTAAAATATCGAATGAACTCTTGCCGCCTTTTTTCACAGGTCATCCCTCCTAAGCAATCCGGTAAATAGATTTTGTTTATACCGGGTCGTGGCCCTCACTACCTCATCCATGCTCTCTTTTACAATATAGAGGTTCCCCGTGGTGAGGCGGATGGTTGTATCGGGATTTTCCTGAATGGTCTCTATGAGGTCGCAGTTGAGCACGAACTCTGTGTCATTGAGCCGGGTCAAATGAATCATTCAACCAGTTCCTCCCCATACACCCTTCCCGGGCCGCGGTGGCTTCCTGCCACGGGCAAGGCGGGCGAGAGTTTCTCGTCCGCCTTGCCCGTGGCAGCAGGCTAGCTGCTGCCATAGGGTTTTTATGTACTTTCGTTCTAAAATTTAGCGTTTCAGGTTAATCAGTTCTTCCAGCATGGTGTCGCTTACGGTGATGATACGGCTGTTGGCCTGGTAGCCGCGCTGGGTGGTAATCATGTCCGAAAACTCACGCGAGAGGTCTACGTTCGAAAGTTCCAAGGTGCCGCCCACCAGCTTGCCAGCGCCCGCGTCACCCGGCTGGGTAAGCTTGGCTGCGCCGGAGTTCTGGCTTACCGAGAATTTGGAGGAGCCGCTCTCCTGCAGGCCGTTTTGGTTTGCAAAGGTGGCAATGTCTATGCGGCCAATGTACACCTCTTTGCCCTGGCTATCCAGCCCTACAATTACACCGTTGGGCGAGATTGTGATGCCGGTCATATCGGCAAGGCCCTGGGGGCCGCCCGCGGTGCCGTTTTTTAGGGTAAGGGCTTTGGAGGAAAGGCCCAGCGCATAGCTTTTGCCCGAAGGGGTGGAAGTGCCGGAAAGCCGCTGGTATTTGGCTGTGCCACCGGGAGGGGCAACATAGGCATTCGCAAAGCTGCCGCCGGTTACCAGGGTCTCGTCATCGGTGCCGGCGTTAACGGTTGTTATACCGCCGGGGTTGGTGTTTACAGTGTAAGTTGGTGGGGTAACCATTTGACCCGAGGTCTTTTTGGTGATTTGAATGTCACCACCCACCAGCTGGGCCGTGTAATCAAACCGGCTGTCGTTATTGATGGCGTTTACAATCTCGGTAAGCTGGTCGGCCAAGGCGGCGGCAGTGAGGGTAATCTCCTTGCCCGCGATGCTTACCTTTTCGCCGGGGTTCAAAGCGGTGGGATAAGCCAGCTTGTACTCGGCTTTGTCACCCTTCAACTGTGCGTCACTCTTCCAGGCGTTGGTAATGCCCTCAAAGCTGGGGCGGTTCATCTCAATAAAATCGTTATCGTCGGTGTTGGGCACCCGGTAAAGGTTAAATTTACCGCTGGTGGTTTTGTTGCTGTCAATGCTGCCGCTGTAGGTAACGCCGCCCACTGTCATGCTTACATTCCACACGGCGGGGGTGCCTGCGGTGTAGGTTGCCTGGTAGTCGCCAAGGGCGCCATTGCCGCTGAAGGTGCTGCCCACCTTGCCCGAGGGGGTGATGCCGCCGAAGTAGGAACCGGTGCTGGTAAAGCCCACCTTGCCGTACTGCACGTTATAATCGGTAGAGGCAAGCTGTGCGCCGGTGAGGAAACCCTCTGGCGGCAAGTTTGCAGCGGCGAAGGGGTCTTTGGCGGGGTCGGTAACGGCCATGGTAAAGCGGCCGGCCGGGTGTTCTTTGCCGCCGTTTGCGGCGATGATGGCGTTGTTGATGGCGTTGTTCACATCGGCCATACTGCGGAACTGCTCGTTTGCATTAAAGGTGATAACAATGCCGGTAGAGGAGATGGTAGCCGCGGCGGGTACGCCGTCGGTGAGGGTGGTATCGGAGGAGAAGTTGAAGTTTACATTGCCCTCTTTGCTGTTGTTTGTAGCGGTGATGCTGTAGGGGATGCCGTTCAGCGTCTCGGTCATGGAAGCGGGGGTGGGGTTTACGTTGGGCAGCGCCACGGTAATACGCTCCGAGCCGGGGGCCCGGCCGGTGGGGTCGCCGTTTACGCCCAGTACATAGTTGCCCTGCATGTCCACCAGGTTACCTACAGAGTCAAAGTTCAGTATACCCGCGCGGGTGTAATAGATGTTGCCTGCGGCGTCCATCACCTGCAAGAAGCCGTCGCCGTCAATGGCCACGTCCATGGTCTGGTCGGTCATCGAGAAGGTGCTGCGGCCCATCATCAGGTCAACGCTGCCAACCTGAGAGCCATAACCAACCTGCGAGGGGTTAGAACCGCCCTGCCCGGCCGTTGGGGCGCTGGCTGACTTCACGTTTTGATAGTAGATGTCGCGGAAGGTGGTGCGGGCCGATTTAAAACCGTAGGTGTTAACGTTGGCAATGTTGTTACCAATGGTGTCCATACGGGTTTGGTGGGTGCGCATACCGGAAACGCCGGAATACATAGAACGTACCATATCAAATCTCCTTTAACTGTTGGGGGTGTTTGCTAGGGAAACCACAAGGTTTTCCCTCCAAAGAAGTTTGATACCGTCAGGTTTTGTTTTTTTCGGGAACCCTTCAAGCATTCGGGGCTCCGAAAGCCTCCTACAATAGGGCCGGCTCTCAAATAATGACGGTACCGTCGATGTTGGTGAACACGCTGCCTTTGTCCGCTTCGCCGTCTACGGTAATCACTTTACCATTTGCGGCGTTTACAATGTAGGCATCTTGGTCAATCAGAATCAGCGCTTCGCGCAGGCCTTTCTCCTGGGCCAATTTCATGCCCTGGTCAAGCCGTTGCAGGTTCTGGGCTGAAACGTCAATCTGCCGTTCGTGTACGCGAGACACAGCGTGTTTGGAAAAAGCGGTGTTGCTGCCCGCCTCCAATTGTTGCTGTAAAACCTTTAAAAAGGAGTTTGCACCCTCTTTGCCGGTTTGGATGGCCGGTGTGTGAACTTGTGGGTTTACGGCCGGTGTGCCGGTAACAATTGGTCGGGTCAGCCGGTTGAATGGGTCCATGCTGAACCTCCTTGTTTGGCATGGCCACTGCGGGGCCCCGCCTCTTTTAAAGGGCGCCCACGGGCATTAGCTTGGGTTTGTAATTACGGTGGCCTTTTGGTACACAGCCTCGTCGCCTGCGGCGTTCCGAACCACCACGTTCACATAATACTTCGTGCCAGATTCAAGGCCTGTCAGTTTGTAGTCAAGGTCGGTAATACCACTGGCGGCACGTTTGCCTTTCTTCACGGTGTTCAGGTCGCTAAAATCGGCGTTTTCGTCGTCGGTGTAGTACACGTCGTAGCGCAGGCCGCTTTGGGTGGCTTCGTCTACTGCGGGGGCGCTCCAGCGGAAGCTGAAATAATCCTTGCCAACCTCTTTGCTAATCAGGGCAATTTTGTTGGCGCTCTCCAGGTCTTTTTTGTCTGTGTTGGCCGCGGGGTCATCCATGCTCATAATCTGGTTCAGTTTGTACTCTTTTCCGTTTACCGTAACGGTGAAATCGTCGCCCGAAAGGTTTACCTTGCTAACGGTGCCAACCTCTTTGGAAACATTGCCCCCCAGCCCATAAGAAGCGGCGGTTACGGTTTTACCCACCATGCTGGATACATAGTTGATTTGCGAGTAGTGCGAAAGTTCTTGCATGGCTTCCATGGTGGCAAACTGGGCCATCTGTGTTACATACTGGGTATCGTCGGCGGGGTTCATGAAGTCCTGGTTACTCATCTGTGCAATCATTAGCTGTAAAAAGTCGTCCACTTTAACGCCCTGGTCTTTTTTGTCCTCGTAAGGTGTGTTGACGGTAATACCGCCCACCTGGGTGCTGCCGTTTCCAAGTTCGCGAATGTTGCTCATCTTGTCGGTTTTCCTCCTTTCGTTCTGGGTTTCAGGTACTTCCATCGAACAAGTTTATAGTACCATGCAGCGGTGGAAGAATTGTGAGGTTTTGGTAATGCAAATGTGAAAAAACATAGTGGTTAAGCTGCGGTGACAAAACGGCTTAGATGTAGGTATCCAGTACGTTCAAAACGGGCTGGGCTGCGCTTTGCTGCGCGGCTTCCTCCGCCTCTTCTGTACCTTCACCCTGGCCCAGGGGCCTGTCGCCATAGTAACGGGCGCCATGCATCTCCTGCCATTGCCGCTGGTGTTGGTTTTGGAAGTTCTGCTGGAAGTTCAGCATCTCCTCTTGGCGGCTGGTTAGCACCTGCTGTACCTCAATGCGCAAAGGGCGCAGGCTGTCTCGCAGCTGGTCAATTTCGGCCGCCAGCATCCGCTGGGTCTCGGCACTTTTGGCCACCAGGGTAAGCTGCAGGCCGTCATTGGCGTGTTTCAGTTTCACCGTAACTTCGCCAAGGCCTTCGGGCATCAGTTTAATGCTAAACTCCTGTGCGCCGGTTTGCAGCCCGGTCTGTATCCCTTCCGCCATTTGGTTTGCCAAAGGGGCGGGTAGGGCGGGGGCCGCGTTCCCGGTGGTTACAATGGGGGTGCGCAGGGGCTGGGCACTGTTTACCTGTTGCTGTAAGCTTTCCACATCCAAAGCTTCTGCGGGGTTTTTTTCCTGCGGTTTTGCGCCTGGTTGGGCAGTGCTTTCTTCGGCGACAAGGGGTATTTTGGTACTCATGGCGGCGTCTGTTTGCAGTGCACCCGTGGTATTTTGCGCCGCCTCTTGCCCTTGCGGTGTTTCGGCGGGCACAGTGCTTGGCTTTTCGGTGCTTTGCGGCTGGCTTGCCGCCACCTGCTGGCCCAAGGTTTGGGTAAAACTTTCCTCTGCCACGGCCTTTGGCTGTAGGGCCGCTAAAAGGCCTGCCACCGTTTGGCTACCTTCCCCTTTTAGCATTTGCAAAGCTTCTTCGGGGCTTGCCAGCATCAGGGCCTGTAGGGCACTCTGGCTGTCGTCAAGGTTTAACTGCATGTTACCGTCGGCCGTTAAAACCGGGGTTAGGGGTTGGGCGGTAAATTGCGCCAGTAGTACCAGCAGTTGCTGCCCGGCCATCATCTGCCCATTGGCCGCCTGCATGGTTTTCAGTTCCTCTTGCAACTTTGCAACCAACAAAAGTAGGTCTTTATCGGTTTGTTCACCGCCATTTGGGGCATTTTTTGCCTCGGCCAGCAAATTCATAATATTTGCAATCAGTTCATCCAGCCCGCCTTGGTTTTGCTGTACATCACCCAGTGCGGTAAGGTTTTGTAAACCTTGCATAGACTGCCCGAATGAGAGCATCTCCCGCCAGCTAAAGCCGGTGTTACCCTGGCTGCTTTGGCCTATGGAAGCGGCGCCCTGCTGTTGCAAGCCCATTAAAAGATCGGCAAAACTCACCCCGTTTAAGGTTTCTAGCCCTTGCGAAGCGGCTGGCCCCACGGCAGCGGTTTGTACAGCAGATACAGTTCCAATTGTAGCTGTGTTCATCGTCTTTCACCTCCTTTCCTGTGTGTTAGTAGCCCCCCAAGCCTAAACTGTGTCATGCAATGCTGCGTCTTATTCCGCCCTGCTGCGTCGTCCTCAATCACAATAGCTACGGCTATTGCTCAATCGTCCTTCTTGCTGTGCGAAATAATACTTGCATGCCATGCCTCAGTTTAATCTTGGTGAACTACTAGAAACATCTATACAAAACCCGGTGTAGCTTTGGGCCCTGCATACAAAATTAAGGTCTGGCCTTGGCTTGCATCTGCGCTCTTTCCTCGGCGGCGGCTTCGTTTTGCGCCTCAATATATTTGCCGCTCACCAGTTCTGAAATGCGCTCGGCCTCTTCGCGTGCGGCCTCGGCCTGGTATTCACCCCACTGCTTTTCCCGCAGTTTTTCCAGGCCCTGCACGTCTTGGTCTAGCTGAATCACAATGGCCAGCTGCCTTTCAATCTTCCGGTCAAAACTGGCAATCTCCTGGTTTAAAGCGTCTATCAGGCAGTCGGCGTTATCGCGGTAGTAGCCAATGCGCTGTACCTCGGCAACGTCTACCCCCAGGCTGGCTTTTTCGTGGAACTCGGCCTCCATTACGGTAAGCTGCCGGCCCACTTCCTCTTTCCGCAGTTCCCGTTCCACCCGTTCGCGGCGTAGCCGGGCCAGTTCGTTGCGCTCACGCTCATACAAACTGCGCTTGTAGGAAAGCATCTTTTCCAGTGTAAAGGAAAACTTTCTCATCTATGCCATCTTCCTTTACTGGGCGGTCTCAATCAGTAGTTGCTGGGTTTCTTCGTAGGTGAATTTTTCTTCCACCTTTTGTTGCAACAGCTTGTTGATGCTGCCGATATGGGCTATGGCGTCGTCCAGTTCGGGGTTGGTTCCGCTTTTGTACGCGCCAATGGAGATGAGGTCCTCGTTTGCCTGGTAGGTGGCCATCAAGTTGCGCAGCCGGCCTGCCGCGGCCTTTTGTTCGGGCACCACAATGTCGTTCATCAAACGGCTGATGCTGGAGAGCACATCGATGGCCGGATAGTGGTTTTTATGGGCAACCTTGCGCGAGAGCATGATGTGACCATCGATGATACTGCGCACGGTGTCGGAAATGGGCTCGTTCATGTCGTCGCCCTCCACCAGAACGGTGTAAATCCCTGTGATGGAGCCCACCTCAAAGTTTCCGCTGCGTTCCAAAAGCTTTGGCAGGGTGGAGTAGATAGAGGGGGTATATCCGCGGGCCACGGGGGGTTCGCCTATGGCAAGCCCAATATCGCGCTGGGCCATGCAGTAACGGGTGAGGGAGTCCATCATGAGCAAAACGTCCTTGCCCTGGTCTTTAAAATACTCGGCCACGGCGGTGGCGCTCATGGCACATTTGTTGCGCAGCATGGCGGGCTGGTCTGAGGTGGCTACCACCACCACGCTGCGGGCCGCGCCTTCCTCGCCCAGGTCTCGCTCCAAAAACTCCACCACTTCGCGTCCACGTTCGCCCACCAGGGCAATCACGTTCACGTCGGCCTTTACATTGCGCGCCAGCATACCCATCAAGGTGCTTTTGCCAACGCCGCTGCCTGCAAATATGCCCATCCTCTGGCCTTTGCCAATGGTCAAAAACCCGTCTATGGCCTTTACGCCCATCTCTATGGGCCTATCTATGCGGGGGCGCTGCATGGGGTTTGCGGCCTCGCCCACCACGCTGTAAGGCGTACCGGCATTTTCGGGCAGGGGGCCCTTTCCATCTATGGGGCGGCCCAGCGCATCAATGGTGCGCCCTATCATCTCGTCGCAAACCCGTATTTCCAGTTTGCGCCCGGTGTTGGTAACGGTGGCGCCATAGCCAATGCCTTCGGTGTCCTCATAGGGCATCAGCAGCACCTTGTTTTCTTTAAAACCCACCACTTCGGCCAGCACTTCCCGCCCTTCCGAGATAGAAATGCGGCAAACGTCGCCTATGCTGCTGGTGGGGCCGGTTGCCTCCACGGTCATCCCAACCAGTTTGTCAATCTTTCCCATGCGTGTGCACAGGTCGTCGGTATTCAGCATCTGCAAAAACGCTGTCCGGTTCGTGGCCCCCACCTCCATTCGTAAAGGCTGTATCGGTAGCCGGGAGGGGAGGGCGTTTCTCCCAGGCACCTCTGTTAGTGTACGCAACAACTGTGTCACTTCTGTGTAATGGGCAGGGCTGTTTTTTGATTCACATATAGTACCTCTGTGACCGAGTAGGCCGACACTATATTATACACCACGTGAAGCTATTTTGGAACCTTTATCCGGCGTTATTTTGAAAATAAATCCGCAGGTTATCCAGTTGCGTTTTCAGCGAGGCATCCACTACGCCCGAGGAAGTTTCCACCAAAATGGTGCCCTCGTCAGCCGGTATGGGGCTAACGTCCACATCCTCCCGCCCGTGGTACAAATCACTCAGGCTGCCAATCAGTTTTGTCATCTCCTGGGCCACTTCCACGCGTATCCAGTGTTCGTTTTTCAGCCCCTGCACCACGCGGTCTACCATGGTGGTTAAAATGCCGTCGTTGTTTTTTACCTTAATGCCCAGCACGCGGGAGGCAATTTCCAAGGCCATCCACTTTAACTGGTCCTCATAGTCGGCCTCAAAACCGGCAAGCTGCCCCTCCAGGCGGGCAATGGCAACCTCTAGCTCATCGGTGCTTTGCCGTATGGTGGCGGCGGCCTCTTCGTAGCCGTCGCGGTGTCCTTGGGCCAATGCCTCTTGTTTCAGCGCCTCGGCTTCTGCCATGGCCTCGCTTAAAATTCGGTCCTTTTCGGCCTGTGCTTCTTCCAATGCCAGGCGTCGAATTTCCTCCGCCTCCCGCATGGCCTGCTCCAGCATTTCTTCGGCCAAGGGGCTTTGCAATTCCGCCTCGCCTTGGGGTTCCTCTTCGTCTGTATACGCCTCGGCTTCCGCCTCGGTTTCGGGTTTTGCCGCCACCATGTCAAATACGTCCATGATGACAACCCGCCCGTGCTCCCCATCCATCTCTTCTATGTACAGTTTGTTCTCTTCGCGCGTTTTGGTGGGGAAGGGGTCCTTGATACGCAGCACGTCATCTGTAAGGTGAACGCCGCGCGCTCTGACGATATTAGGCAATCACCTCATCCTTTCCGCCTTTGGAAATGACCAACTCGCCCTCTTCCTCCAGCCGCCGTATGGTATCCACAATGCGCTGCTGCGCCTCTTCAACGTCACGCATACGTACATTGTGCAGGTACTCAATGTCGGTGGCAATGGTCTCTTGCGAGCGTTTGGACATGTTTTGGAAGATACTGCGCGACACTTCAGGGTTTGCGGCCTTTAAGGCCACAGCCAAATCCTTGGTGTCCACATCGCGCAAAAAGCGCTGTATGGAGATATCGTCGAGGTAGATGATATCCTCGAATACGAACATGAGTTTGCGGATATTTTCGGCCAGTTCGGGGTCTTTGATGCCCAGTTCGTCGAAGATGTGTTTCTCGGTGCTGCGGTCCACGCTGTTCATAATTTCGGCCACATAGGGCACGCCGCCCAGTTCCATCAAGTCCACCGAGACAATATTGCCAAACTTCTTCTCCAGGGTTTTTTCCACCACATTGATCACATCGGGGCTGGCCCTGTCCAGGTTGGCAATGCGCTCCACCACTTCAATGCCGGTCTCCGAGGGCAGTTCCGCCAAAATTTGGCTGGCTTGCTCGGCCCGTGCATAGCTTAAAATAAGCGCAATGGTTTGGGGGTGCTCGTTTTGCACAATAGAAAGCAGGTTCTTATAGTCGGCCTTACGCACAAAATCAAAGGCCTTAGTACGCAGGCTTTTGGTAACGCGCTCCATCAGGCTGGCGGCCTGCTGGGGGCCAAAGGCCTTCTCCAAAATGTCGCGGGCATAATCCACGCCGCCCTCGGCAATCACCTTTTGGGTGACGCAAAGGCCGTAAAAGTCATCGATGATGGAGTTCAGTTCCTCGGGCGGCAGGGCCTCCATCTTGGCCACTTCCAGCGAGAGCTGCTCTATCTCATCCTCCCGCAGGTATTTGTATATCTCGGCGGCCTCTGAGGCGCCAAGGGTTACAATAACGGCGGCGGCACGGGTTTTGTTGGAAATTTTAGAGCCGGAAGACGACATCTACGATTCCCCCTCCCTCAGCCAGTTGCGCAGCAGGTTGGCCGTAATTTCCGGATTGGCCCTGGCAAATTCACGCACTTCGTTTGTGATGGCGTTCTCGTTTTGTTCGCCCATGGCGGCGTCTTTCAGCTGGCGCTTGCGGTCTTCAATTTCCTGCTGAATCCGCAGGGCCTCTTCCTCTTCGGCCGCGGCGGCGGCCTCGGCGGCCTCGGCCTCCAGCAGCAGGCGTTTTTGTTTGCGTTTGCGGGCCACCAAAATGGCAATAACCATAATAATCATGGCGGCAAGCACGCCTGCCGCAATATAGACGAACAGGGCGGGCAGGCCGAAAATCAGGTTTTGCTGGGTCTCGGTTTCATTGCCGCCGGTGGCGTCTAACATGCCCTGCACATTTACCTTGTCCACGGGTACATTCGTGGCCGCCGCAATCGAATCCCGCAGTGTTTGCCGGGCATCGTTTGTCAACTCGCCGCGCACCATAACCCCAATCGAAACCTCTTGCAGGGTGGCGCCGTCTTTTTCAATCTGCTGCTTTACATAACTTACCAGGTAGTCCCGGTTGCGGTAATAGTCTACGGCGTCCATCTCGCCGTCGCCGTTCAGGTCGGCGTAAACGGGTATGTCGGTGTTGTCGGTTTCGCCCACCACGCCCTCGGCATACTGCCCGGTGCCCATGGTGGCCTGCACCTCTTCATGGTTAGCCACGCCGTTTTGGGTGCCTTCCAGCGGGCTATATTCCATACTCTCGGTAATCATGGCGTCCCAGTCCAGCTTGGCGGTAACGGCAATACTGTAGTCGTTATCATCTGGGTAGGGAAGGGAGAGGAGGTTGGCAATTTTGTTGTAAAGCCGGTTTTCCACCTCGGCCTCAAAGCCCTGCCGCTCTAAAAACTGGCTGGTGGCGGCGTATTCGGCGTCGTAACTCTCGCCCGCGGCCGCCAGGGTAACACCGGCCGTATCAATTACCGAAACCTGCTCGGGGTCAATGCCTGCGGCGGGCCCCACAAGGTGACGTATGCCGCCCACCTGGCCGGAGGTGAGCACCCCGCCGCTTTTCATCTCCACCTTAACCGAGGCGGTGTTGGGGCTGGCGCCCGCGTCCCACACCCGGTTCGAGCGATCCTGCATATTCAGGGTGACATAGGCGTTCTCCACCCCTTCATAGGTTTTAATGATATTCTGCAAGCGGTCTTGCATCTGGTTAATTTGATACTGTTGCTTTTCAAAGTCGGTGGTGGTAAGCCCCCCCGCCTGCTGAAAAATATCGTATTTTAAAGTGGAGGAGGGCAGCCCCGCGGTGGCAAGCTGCGCCATGGCGGCATTTACGGTATTAGAGGGTACTTCCAGTTCACCGCTGTTATTAATCTGCCCTGTCATGCCGGCCTCTTGCAGTACGGCCAGGCCCTGCACGCTCTCGCTTTGGGGAAGCCCCGGATACAGCACCACATAACGGGAAGCGCGCATATTCATAAATACAACCAAGCCCACTGCCAAAACAAGGGCCGCAATTGCGAGTATGACTATCAGCCTTTTCCGCGAGGGTTCCTGGTTTTTCCAGGCCTCTTTCAGCCGGGCAAAGGCCTGTTTGACCTGATCTCCGGCAGAAGCGAGTTTGTCTCCCATCACACCAATCCTTTGCGTGTAGTTAGCTTAGCCCGGGCGTATGCCGCATGCCCGGTGGTGGCGCCCCGTACCCCAAAAAACGCAGCTTGCAAAATCAAATTTGCATCCGCATCAATTCGTTATAAGAACGGATGGCCGTGCTGACCAAGCTGGAGGTGAAATTGATGGCGGTGGAGGACTTGATGGCGGTTAAAGCCCCGGTGTGCAAATCGTCGGTTTGGCCCAAAGCCAAATCGTTCATGGTGGCGCGGGCCACCGTACCGGTTTGCTCCATATCGGCCACAGCCTGCTGCAAAAAGTCTTGGAAAGGAATCTTCCCGGCGGTGTTGGTTTGCGCATTTTGCGGGGTATTGGGCTGCGCCACACTGGAAAGCGAGCCGATGGAGGGAAGGCTGCTCATGGGTACAATGAAGGAACTCATAAAAATGGCCTCCTATATAAATGTTAAAGGATGATTATAAAACTAGAACTTCATAAAAAGCAGGGCGGGCAGACGCGGGAAAACGGCAGCCTCATGCCGCCGTCCCGGCTACTTCAGTATCTCCGAGGCCTTCATGGCCATGGCTTTAATAACATTCAGGGTGGTGATATTGGCGTTGTAGCTGTGAGTGGCCGCCATCAGATCCACATTCTCCTCGGCGCGATCCACATTGGGCATCAGCACGTAGCCATCCTCGTCGGCGTCGGGGTGGGCGGGGTTATATACCGGGATGAACTCGCTCTCATCCTGTACGACCTCCTGCACCCGCACACCACCGTTTTGCACATTGGCAGCCGCGTTGCCACGCGGGGCTATGCGGCTGGTGCCGCTGTACTTTTGGGCGGCTTTATCCAGGGCGGATTGAAAGGTGAGGGGCCGCTCTTGAAAGACGACCAACTGGCGGCGGTAAGGCCCCCCCTCGGCCGAGCGCGTAACATCTATATTGGCCAGGTTTTGGGAGATGATGTCCATGCGCAGGCGTTCGGCGGTTAATGCAGAAGCGGAAATGTCCAAGGTGTTTAAAAATGACATTCCGACACCTCCTTATCAATTGGTAAAAATTTTTGCTGGCGGCAGCCGTGGGTGTAGGCTACACGCGGGAATTGCTGATGGCCGAGTTGATGGAGTTATAGTGGCCCGACACACGGTCTAACAGGTAGCTGTACTGGGCATAGGCCTTCCAAAGCTCGGTCTGTTCTTTTTCCAGTTGTACGTTGTTGCCGTCAATGCGCACCGAATTATCGGTGTTTTGGGTGACGCTGGTGCGGTATAGGGGGCCGCGGGCCGAGGCATTGTTTAAACTTTGATTGCCCAGGTTTGCGTTGTTCGCCCCCGCCGCGTTCACGTCGCCATTGGCGGAATTTCCGGCCTGCATCTGCCCACCGTCGGCCCCTTGCAACTGGCCGGGGTCGTTATAGGGCGGGCGGGCGCCCGCGTTCGAGGTTTTTTGCCGAAGCACCTCTTCAAAATTTACACTGGATGCCTTAAACCCCGGTGTGTCCACATTGGCCAGGTTGTTGGTAATCACCTTGGTTTTCATCCAAAGGGCATCCAGGCTGGCCTCTCCGGCCCGGGTGGCGTAATTGTCAAACAGCATCGATACATCCTCCCTTGCCGTTTCTGCCGGTGTTCGCGGGCAGAAAATACTGCGGCTGGCAAAATAAATTGCACAAAAAAACAAACCTTGTTTATCTGCTAACGTACTACATAATATCATCCTTTCTTTTAAATTTCAAGACCTGAATTGGTAAAAAAAGTGAAAAAATCACAATTTGAGGTGTTTGGGATTGACTGGGAAAATCGTGTGGCGTTTTTGTGAGGCGGATGGCTTTTGGTTCAAATAATATTCGGTGATAAGAATGATTTGTTACACCAAACAGTATGGATAACAGACAAGACACGTGACGATGCCAACAAAAATTCTAAAAGTTGTCAATGATGTGTATTTTGTTAAAACTGCCTCAATTGTTTTGCTGCTTTAAGCAGAAAGCCTTATAAATGGGGATAAAAAAAGGCCTGTCATATTTCGACAGGCCTTTTTTTGCACAATTATGGTTTTGGTGTTCATTATCTGGGGTCAAATGCCTAAACCGGCATTTTATACCAGGTTGGCAGCAGTTTGGAGCGTTCTGCCGCTTCTCTCAATTTTATCACACTCTGCGAAGGTGTTCCGCAGTTCCAATACCAAGGGGCGTACATCGTCAAGAGACTTTACATCTTTCTTTACACTAGCTGTCATGAGTTCCGTACCGAAGAAATCGTACAATTTTGCCAGGTTATGTGCCACAGAATACCGAAAGTCCAGGGTTGTGCGCAGGTGGCGTATAATTTTTTGCGCTTTGGCAATTGCCTTATCCATACCGGCAACATCGTTGATTTCTATGGAGTGCTTTGCCAAATCAATCTGCCGTAAAGCTTCGTCGTAAAGCTTTAAAAGCATTTCTCCCTGGGTCATGGTGGTCAGCATCTGCTGCTGATATTTTTCGTACGGATTCATTACAGTACCTCTCTTCAGCAATTTCTGGTAAAAGATGGTTTATAGTAGAGTGGTTTTAGCCGCCACTGCCCATGTTGCTAAGCCAGGAGGACTGCTCGTTCATCTTCTGTATGGCTTGTTCCATAGCATTGAACTGTTTCCAGTAGCGGTCATATTCGTTCCAGTAGCGCTTCTCTAAAGTGACCAGTTGGTTATCAACCTCTTTGATTTGTTTGTAGAGGTTGGAGGTGGTATCCAGCGTGCTGGAGCCCGCTTCACGCGTCAGGTAACCGGGGCTGCTGCCCGCCTTGATGGCATCGTTGATGGCGTTGTTCAGGTTTTCCATGATACCGCCGGGGCCGGCAAATAACTTCATAACAGCTTCGGGGTCTTTTTCCAGCATGGCGGAAAGTTTGCTCGCGTCGCTCATCTCAAAGTTGCCGTCTTTGCTGTAGAAGCTGGTATCTATGCCCAGGTCATAGATGGCGATGGGGCTTCCGTCAGGCCGGGTGTACATGGCCGAGCGCATACTATCTAAAATACGGCCAATGTTATTGTCGCTGCGCAGGAGCCCTTCCTTGGCCTTTTCTTCCCAGTTTTTAATCTCGTTTTCCGACATGGTGGCCTTTTGTTCGGCCGAAAGGGGCGGGTAATCCTTGTAGGTGGGGTCGGCCCCAAACAGTTTGTACAGTTCGTCTACGGTCTCGTTGTAGGCCTTTAAAAACTCCTGAATGCCCTCCATCACCACTTTGGTGTCGCGTGCCACCACAATTTCGGTGGGCTCAACGGGCTTTGTGGGGTCATTGTTGTACAAAGAGTTCAGCGTAATGGTCATGCCGGCGTAGTCAAAGGTGTTGCTGCTGCGCTCTAAATCAATGCCGTCAACCGTAACTTTGGCGTTTGTGCCGTGGCTTTCGTTTGTAAAACCAGCCTGTGCGGCTTGGGCAAGTTGCAGTTCGTTGCGTCCAAATAATTTTTCGGTGCCCTCGCTGTTCGTGCCGCCCTCTACTTCAATCTTCATGGGCACGTCAACGCCCGCAATGCGGAAACCGGCGGTGTTTTTGTCAAACTTAACCGTAACACCGGTTTGGCCGGCAGCCACAATTTTGTCCTGCATCAACTGGGCCACTTCGTCCAGCGATTTGCCCCTCATTTCGCTCTCGGTAATTTCTATGGGGCTTGCAGCACCGTCAATGGTGACACTGATTTTTCCATCCGTGCCAAACTTAATGCCTGCGTCTTCCAGTTTGGTGTCGCCCTTGGTAATGATGGTCGAGGCGTCCTCGGCAAAGCCCAGGCTGTAGGGGTTTGAGTTTTTATCGTAGGGGGCGGATTTTACCACCAGGTTTTTGTCGTTGGCCACTATGGAGAACTGCTTTGTGGCGTCGTCGTATTTAAACTCAAGAGACTGGGTGCCATCGGCCATGGTGTTATAAGTTTTGCGGAAGGCCTGGTTCAGCTTTTTGGCAAACTCCTCGGCGGTATAGGGGTCATTGCCAGCTTTGGGCTCAATATTGAAGGTGATGTTGCGGCCATTCACATTAAAGGTATAGTTGCCGCCGTTTTTGTAGTTGCTGTCATCGGCCTGGGCTGCGCCCACCATGGTTTGGTTGATGGCAAACGTGGAGAGGTCGCTGCCGCCGGCCACGCCAAACATCGCCGACATGAGGTTGCCCTCGGTCTGCTCGAACTTGATCATGGTTTCGTCTGTGAAGCCGGTTTCGGAGCGCTGGATGACAAATTTGTCCTCGGCTTCCAGGTAGCTGATTTTTACACCGGCCTTACTGCTGTTGATATCATTGATGATGGTGGAAAGGGAGGTGCCGGAACTGTAGGAGAAATCGATGCCGTTGATGGAGAAAGACTGGCGGCTGCCCTGTAACTCGGTGCCAAAATGCAAATCCTCAATGGCCATGGAGGAGTTCAGCTTGTTAGAAACCCCGCTCTTCATCCCAAACAGGCCCATGCTCAGGTTGTTGCCGGTAATCACCAGCTTGGAAGAATCACCGGTGGTGAACTTGAGCGTATCGCCAACCATCTGCGCTTTTACCCCGGTGCCAAAAGCCTGGGTAAGGGATTTGCTCAGGGATTCTGCAAAGGCAACCCCAGTGGCGTCGGTGCCGTCGGCAAAGTCTTGCAGGGCCTTAAAACTCAGATGGATATCCTGCTGGCGGCCATCCAGGTTTACGGTGATTTTGGGCTGGTAGTTGGCCGTGTTGATGGTGGCCGAAAAGGTGCCTTTTCCACTCAGGGCGCCCACGTCATCGCCAAACATCTTCATCGAGAGGCTGTCATCTATAGAATCGATGCTGTTGTTGCCGCTGATGGAGATAAAATGGTCGGGGTTGTTGGCGTAGATGGTGAGTTTGTTATTTACAAACCGGGCCTCGGCGCCAACACCCTCGTCTACAAACTTCTGGTTGATGATGGCCGCCACTTCGCTGGAACTTTTGCCGCCAAACAGTTCGGGGGCCTTCTCAAAGCTAACCACCTTGTTGCCCACCGAAATACGCATGGTGGCATCGGCGGGCACATCGCCGCCGCGGTATTTATACAGGATATTGTCGGCCACATCGGCGTTCAGCTTGCCCTCTACCTTGCCGCTGATGGCCTGGGTGGTTTTGAGGGAGTAAGCCGTGGCAAGCTGATTGATGGAATTCAGCTTATAGGTGCCCGCCTGGGCGTTGGTGCCTGCCGTTACACTAAAAGCCGGGCTCTGCGTGCCGGGGGCGCGCAGGGTGGCCGTCATGTTGTTATAGAACGAACTGGACAGCAGATTTGTTTTAGAGGTATAACTCATAAAGCTGGTCTGCAGCGTCTTGAGCTTGGACGATACATCCCGGTACATGGATTGTTTGTACTGCAGAACGGTTTTTTTCTGCGTGGCTTTATCTATTTTACTTTGGGTGCCGGCAAGCAATTTTTTTACGGTCTCCTCGGTATTGATACCCGAGGCAAGGCCCGCGATACCACGGCTTGCAGAACTAAGCGAGTTAATGGCCATAACACAACATCCTCCTTGGGGCGCGTACTCAAATTCTTCTGTTTTATATATCGGCCAAAAGCGGCAAATATTTATAGGTAAAGGGTGAAAACTTTGTGTTTTTATTTGCGCTAGGCCTTACCGCTGGTAAAATGCCCCTCTGGGGGGGCCTCGCCCAGGTCCACCAGGTATTTTTTTATCTTGGGCAGGTTTTGGTTTTCGCGTATCTTGCCAAGCGCTTCACTTTTTAGCCCCTGCAGTCGTTCCATCACCTGCACTTCGCCATTCTGTATGCGGCCTATCACCCGGCGCACCTGCTGGCTCAGTTCAAAAGCAGGCTGCAAATCCGGGGAGATTTCCGCAAAATTCACCCGGCCCATGGCGGTTCGGTAGTAAAGCTCCGCCCTGGCGCCCCCTTCGCAAAGCGTTTGGATATCCTCGTCCAGGGCGTCTATTTCGTTTGCTAACAAGCCTCTTTTTGTGATATAATCATCTATATCGTCCACTTCACAGTGTAAAAGTTCTTGCGTAAGCGTCTCGTACTGTGAAAATTTGGCAACTTTTTTTTCCAGCAATACACAAAGTTGTACGTTTATATCCATCAAAAAACTCCTTTCGGCCAAGGGGCCGCGCGGCAGGGGGCAAAAACGAACTGTCGCCTCAAAATGCTGCCCCAAGTGCATCACCATTTCTTTGGAGAAAACGCGATGATAGAGTATTATCCCTTTCCCGCTGTTTTAAAAACCGGGTACAATGATATAGAAGAGCATGGTACGGCCCAGGTGGCGGCTTATGGCAACGCCATCAATTTTTACGGCGATTTTGTGCCGCTTGTACCCTTGGGGCACGAGGCCGCCATTCACTGGATACTAGGGGATAAAACCCTGGCAAGTTTTGCGGGCAGTGTCTATCTATCCAGCGCAAAGATGCTGCAGCTGGTGGATGTGGACGAAGAACGCCTTGCCACCGCCCGCACCCTGTTTATAACCAATACCCGCCTGCCGGCGCTGGTGGCCCCCGCCCAGCGCCCCAAGGCCGAAAAACGGCCTGTGGAAATTTTGTATCTTTCGATGGGGCTGGTAAAACTTCTCACCCGCGACAACATAGAGGAAAAAACAGAATTGCACCTGTTTACTCATGTGGATTTTTTAACCCTGCACGCTTTGGAAATAAGGGTGAGAAAGCGCATTATATTTGGCAAAGAGGAAACCCTGCTGCTTTGCGAGGTGGATGGCCTGAGCCGGGAAAACTATGTGGCCATGTCCACCTATGTGGCAAAGCTGGAAAAAAAGAACCGGGCGGAGGAGGGCTAAAGGCTGATTTGTGTTGCCATGTGGGCCTAGGGCAACACCGCACACAGCCGACACAGCCGCATCACCGGCAACTTTACCCGTCCTATTCCTCAAAAATGCGCGGGAATACACCCAGTATTCCCTGTGCTTTTTGTGAAATCTGCCAAGCAAATCTGCTCGGCGCTTCACCCACGCTTCTTTGTGCGGTATTGCCTTAGCTGTCCTCTCCACCCGAATTTTTTGTAAAAGAAACCGCTTTTGGGGCTCCGGCAGGGGTTCCTTCTTTTTTGGCCGAACTTTTCAGCCCCAGTGCAAGGGCCTTGATGGCGCTGCTGGAAGCGGGGCCCGCGGCCTGTACATTTTGTTGCATCGTTTGGCTCAGTTCGGCCCGCAACACCTTAATCTCCCGCGGGGCGTTTATGCCAACACGCACCTTATCGCCAGAAATTTCGGTAATGGTAATTTCAACGTCGTCCCCTATGGTAAAGCCCTGCCCAGCCTTGCGCGTAAGGATTAACATGATTCACCCACCCCGCTTTCAAAAAGGCGCATGCGGATGGGTTGCTCCTCTTCCAAAATAACCTGTGCGGCCAATCGGTTTTGGGTGTTGATGACGATGGGGCTTTTCAGGTTCACCGTAGTGTCTTGGAAGTCCTCGGGCACCACGGCAATCAGCCGAAATGCCACGCCGCCTTCGCCGCCCAGTAAGGCCACCATATCGGCGGGCAGTTCGGGGTTGTAGCTAAGGCCTATCTCGTCGGGGTCAAGCAACACAAAACAAACCTCCGGCCGCTCTACAGACTGTAGCCAGGAGATGCCGTCTCCCATGGATTCATAACTTAGCAAAGCATAGCGGCTTAGGTCCTCATACCCATAGATGGGAGAGGGGAAGGTCAGCAGTTCGTTTTCGTCCAGTTCCATCACGCCAAAGTCGCGCGTGTGAATCGTCATAGCCATGGTTTACTCCGTTCTTGCCCTGCGGTTATTTACCCTATAATCCCATACACGGCCATGCGGCCCTTGCCGCACAGCCGTGTTTATAAAACCCAATTTGCCCCTTACGCCTCGGCCACAAAGTTGGGGTCGGCGCTAGGGGGCACATAATGCGGCCCGCCCAAGTACTCGATGTTGATGGAGGCAAACTGCGTAAAGTTCAGCGCAAAAGAGCCCGGCACAAAGTTCAGCTTGGCCCGCCCAACATTCCAATTGGCATTCATCTGCCCTGGCTGGTAGTCCATCTGTAAACTGGCCGGCACATAGTGGATGTCTATGGGGGAAACCGGCATCAATACCAAATCCCCCTTGCTGTGCTGCATAGATTTTCCCCATAAGGTATCGGGGATATTGGCCCCTTTGGCAATGTTGGCAAGTTGGTTGCCAATTTCGGCATAGTTCCGTGTTGCCTCCATGGCGGCCTGTTTGCCCTGGTCGGCCTCATAATTGGCACGGTCCACAACACCTTTCAGGCCCATATCGCTACGGCGGCGCACCGTGTTCATCTCAACGCGCCCCGCCTGCCTGCGCATATTCAGCGCCGCCCGCTGCGTGGTACGGTCCACCTCTGCCGGTTGCTGGTTAATCTCCAGCCTTGCCCGGGTAATTTGGTACTCGTACTGCGCAGGTGTAGTGGTAATTCGCAGTAAAGGCCCCGTCATAAAGTATCACCCCTTACCGTACAAGTAAACACTTCCATAATCTATCTGGATATTCGTTCAGTTTTTGCAGTATTACCGCATAAAATCGAACAAAGATTGCGGCAGTACACGGTTGCCAAGCTGTAAAGTGACCATCCAGCCCATCTCGTAACTCTTATTGTAAGTGATTTCTTCGGAAACATCAACAAATTCTACCTTGTTTTGGGTGTCCACCAGGTTCAAATACTCATTTTCCAGCCGTGCGGTGGTATCACTTAGCAGGGTGCCGCGTGCGCCAATTTCGGTGATGGAGGTGAGCATAAAATCCATCGTGCGGGGCAGGGCGTTCAGGTCCTTCTCCAGCCGTTCCATGTTGTTGGCCCGCAGGTTTGTGGCCATGTCGCCAAACAAACTCCAGGCGTTTATGGGCACCCCATCGGCGCTTTTTCCAAAGCCGAAGCACTCCACGCCCGAGTAGGTGTCTTTAAAAGCGGTGTTGGGGTCTACATTACCGTTTTTGTCTTTATAACCAAAGCCGATATCCACGTAGTTTGGAACGTTATAGGGTATCTCCTGCCCGTTGTAGGTGATGCTGTTGCCCGAGAGCACCATGTCGTCCACCGGGGTGCCGTTGTAGTACAGTTTGCCGCCGTTGTTTTCAAACGGGGCGGTGCCCGGCGTACCCGAACCGGCCGCGCTAAACAGGTAGCTGCCGCTGAAAGAACTGTTCATCACCTGGAAGATTTCTTCCTGCAACTTCTCAATTTCCGAGGCGACCTTGTTGCGGTCGTCGGCGCCCATGGTGCCGTTTAAAGCCTGTACGGTCAGTTCTTCTGCGCGCGACATCAGGCTGTTCACGTTACGCAGGCTGTCCTCGGCGGCTTCGGCGCGGCCTTCCACGTCGCGTATGGTTTTTTGGTATTGCTCGTTGTCGCTCACCAGTTGGCGCAAACGCAGGGCCTTTCCGGCATCCGTAACGTTTTCGTACCCTTTATTGTACTTGCGGCCACTGGTCAATTTATCGTTAGAAGCCGTCAGCTTTGTAAGGTTGTTGTTCATTCGTTTTATGTAGTTGCGGCTTAGCGATTGATGTGTGACACGCATGGGTAAGACCTCCAAATAGTTTTTACTGCTTTTTCCGTAGGGGGCAGGGGGTGTTATTCAAGCGGGCTTAGCGGCCCACCACGCCGGTGCCGTTAATCAGCTTGTCCAGCATCTCGTCCAGGGTGGTGAAAACGCGCGAAACGGCGTCGTAGGCTTTTTTGAACATCATCATGTCCACGCCCTCTTCATCCATCGAAACGCCCGAAATCTCTTGAATTTGGTTTAATAGGCCGCTGGAGATGGAACTTACGGCCTCCAGGCGGCTGTTGTTGTAGGCGGTATCATTGCTGAGTTTTGTGTTGGAGTAAAATTGGATGTACTCCTGGAAGGTGCCCGAAAACTCACCAAAATCTTGGTTGGTTTTGAAAAGCTGGTAGGCCTTGGCGGCAAAACTGTTGGTGTCTCCGCCCTCTTCCAGTTTGTCCTTTACGTCCTTTAAGATGTAAGAGGAGTCGGCCTCCCACTCCTTGTTGACACGGATGCCCGCGGCGCCTTGGTAATCGTCGCTTTCAAAGGTGAACAGGGTTTTGTACTGGGTGGGGTCGGTGCCCTCAATGGC
>CAZKBM010000048.1:0-25724 GCA_964550985.1 uncultured Oscillospiraceae bacterium | reverse complement strand
TGGGTGGTGCTGGTTTTGGCCGGGGTGGCCCTGCTGCTGGCCGTGGCCGTGGCGGCTGTGAAAAAGCGGGGCGTCAAAGCTGCGCAGCAAGAGGCGCAAAGCCCCGAAAAACAGCCCGGGTCGGCCCTAACTCAGGCCCTGCCGCCCGAGGAGCCGGAGAAAATCCATTTTGTGGGGCAAAGCCTGCCGGTGCTGCGCTGGGAGGTTACCAACACGGCAGGGGCAGCCAAAATGGTGGAGACACCCATCAGCGGCACCTTGTTTGTGGGCCGGGGCGATATCTGTAATATGGTGTTTGATGACCCCCATATGAGCCGCCAGCATTTTGTGGTGGAGGAAAAAGAGGGGGCATACATCCTTACAAACCTAAGCCAGGGTGGCGCAACCCTGCTAAACGGGGTGGCGGTGCAAAGCCCCCGCCCCCTGCAGGCAGGGGACCATATCGAGGCAGGCAGTGTTCGCCTGGTGTTCCGGGGCGCGCGTAGGGGGGCTAAGGGATGAACACATTTTGCCCCAACTGCTTTACCCAAGGTTTTACCGGGCGCTGCGCCGCCTGTGGCTATTTGGGTCTTTCCAGCGCGGGCAGCCATCTGATGCTCACGCCCGGCACCTTGCTAGCGGGCCGCTACACACTGGGCCGCGTGCTGGGGGCCGGGGGCTTTGGCGTAACCTATCTGGCACTGGATGGCCAAAGCGGGCAAAAGGTGGCGGTGAAAGAGTATCTGCCCGTGGCGTTCGCCGTGCGCTCTGCCGATGGCTGCAGCGTCTCTCCCTCCAGCAGGGAGAACCAAGAGACATTTGAACACGGGCTGGGGGTGTTCCGGCGGGAGGCCGAGACCCTGAGCCACTTTGCAGGGAACCAAAACGTTGTTCAGGTATATGGCTGTTTTGCCCAAAACAACACCGCCTATTTTGCCATGGAGTTTTTGGATGGGGTGAACCTGGCGGGCCTTACGCGGGCGGCGGGGGGCCGCCTACCCCAGGAACAGGCGGCCGAGATTGTAAACGCCGTGGCCCGCACCCTGGACGCCGTGCACAGAAAAGGGATGCTGCACAGGGATATCAGCCCGGAAAATATCTTTGTCACCCGGCAGGGGGAGATAAAACTGATAGACTTTGGGGCCACCCGTTTTTTTGTGGGGGAGCGCAGCAGAAGCTTATCGGTGGTTTTAAAACCCGGCTTTGCCCCGCCGGAGCAATACTCCAGCAAGGGCAACCAGGGCCCCTGGACGGATTTATACGCCCTGTGCGCCACCTTTTATACCATAGTGGGCGGCCAGCGCCCCCCGGATGCGCCCGACAGGCTGGCAGGCGCGCCGCTGGCGGGGCTGAACCAGATGGGCATTCCGCCCCGCATGGCCCGTATGGTGGAGGCCGGCCTGCAACTGGATTACCGCCACCGCCCCCAAAATATGGCAGCTTTTTTGGCGGGCTTGCAAGAGGGGGTAAACGCGGTGCAGCCCACACCAGTGCCCGCAGTGCCCGCATCCGCACCGCCCCCGCCCCAGCCGGGGGCCGGCATGGCCGGGGCCAAGGGCATACCCTATGTACAAAGCTTGCGTAAAGGCGCCGCGGGCGACCGCTGGGTGCTGCCCAAGAACCTGCCCATCAGCATTGGCCGCTCGGCCGAGCGCTGCAACGTGGTGCTGGATGAGCCCAATGTGAGCCGGGTTCACTGCGAGATACGCTACGATGAAAAAACCGGCCTTTTTTACCTGACCGACCTCTCTACGAACGGTACTTTGGTGGATGCCGGGCGGCTGGAGCACGGACGGCCCTATGCTCTGCCGCCCGGCGGTAAGTTTTATATTTTAACGCTGGAAGGCGTGATGGAAGTGGGGCTATGCTGATGTTTGGACGCAAAAAAGCAGCCGAGGCGTCCCCCTTGCGCTGCGAGGAGCAGACGGTTGCCATCACAAGGGAACTGGTGGGGAAACTGTGGGTAGACACAGCCCTTGCCACCCACATTGGCACCCGAAAGTACCAGCAGGACGCCGCCTATGTAAGCGAGGCCCTGCTGGAAGAAGGGGACGCTTTTGCCATACTGTGCGATGGGATGGGCGGCATGGAGGCCGGAGAACTGGTGAGCGCCGACGTGGTGGAGTTTTTTGCAAACCAGTTGGCCGGCCTGCCCGCGGGGGCAGATGTACCCAGCTTTTATGCAGGGGCCATACTGGACGCGAACGCCATGGTGCTGAAACGCTATGTGCAAAAGGGCTGTGAGGGAGGCACTACCCTGGTTAGCGCGCTGATACGCGGGGAAAAACTGTACTGGGCCGCCGTGGGCGATAGCCGCATCTACATTTTGCGCGGTGGGGAGATAGCGCGGGTGACAAGAGACCACAACTATGCCCTTAGGCTACAAAGCCTGGTGGAGGCGGGAAGCCTGAGCCAGGAGGAGGCCGATAGCGACCCCCAGCGGGATGCGCTGGTAAGCTACCTGGGCGCGCCCATCTTGGAGATGGTGGATATCTCGCGAGGCTCGTTCGAACTGCTGGGGGGAGACTTGGTTTTGCTGTGCAGCGACGGCCTGACAAAGCCCCTGCGCGACGGGCAGATTTTGGCACTGCTTACCCCGCCCCCAGAGAGGCTGGCCGAAGCCGCCCACCGGCTTACCGCCGCCGCCATGGACGCAAGCCCTGCGGGGCAGGATAACACCTCGGTGATATTGATGCGGTATTTTGGCCCGCCCAAAGAAATGCCGGATGCCAATCGATATACAGAAGAAACCCTGGAAGATAGCCCGGCAGACAACAGTGAAGGAGTGAGGAACGAATGAATTTGGTAAAGTGTGAGAATGGCCATTTTTACGACGAGGAGCGCTACCCCAGTTGCCCGCACTGCGCCGCGCCCGCCCTGCGGGACAACAACCTGACCCAGCCCGTGCAGCGTACCCCCGAAAGTGACGCTGTAACTGTGGCGCTGGACCGCAGCGAGGCCACCGGGGCCATGCCCGCCCCCCCTGCGGCGCAGGCAGCGCCCCAGCAGCAGGCCGGCTCCCTGCAAGAAGCGGTGAATGCGGCGGCCACCGGGGCGCTGAACGCCCCGGTGCTGGACGGCGACAAAACCGTGGGCTTTTTTGCCAGCGCCATAGGCAAAGAACCCGTGGTGGGCTGGCTGGTGTGCACAAAAGGCGAGCATTTTGGCGAGGATTTTCGCCTGAAGAGCGGGCGCAATTTTGTGGGCCGTGCGGCGGGAATGGATGTGCCCGTTGTAAAAGATACCACGGTGAGCCGCGAGCGCCACGCCGTTTTGGTGTACGAGCCGCGGGGCAACACCTTTTTGGTGCAGCCGGGAGACAGCAAGGAGCTGTGCTACCTGAACGGCGAGGTGGTGCTGAGCCCCCAAAAGCTGGCCCCGCATGACCGTTTGTTGCTGGGGAAAACCGAACTGATGTTTATACCCTGCTGTACCCAAAGCTTTTGCTGGGAGACCACACAAAAAGAAGACGCGGATAAAGAGTGACAAAGCCCTGCACCGGGCATAAATAGTTTGCCAATAACAGGAGGAAAACACGATGAGCGGAACCGATTTGGGAACAGGCGGAATGGACTTTGGCGTGACAAATATTTTGAATGGCGGCCTGCAAGCCCTTGTGCAGGCCATCACATCCAGTATTGTGGTGGTTATTCTGGTACTGGTGGTTATTTTGGGTGCATACTGGACGCTTACCGGCTTTAAATGGCTGTACATTGGCCGTAAAGCGGGCCTTGAAAAAGACTGGATGCCCTTTGTGCCCTTTGCCAAGGTGATTTACCGGCTGCGTATTGTGGACGAGAGCTGGTGGAAGATGTTCTTTTTAGAGGGCTGGTGGCTGTATTGCAGCCTTTTGTACTGGATAATCGACGCCGTCAGCAGCGGGAAGTGGCAGACCTTCGGCACTATTTTGGCCGCGCTGTATGCCCTGTGCTGCATTGCCTACAACGTGTACTGGCGCTATAAATACTACATAGCTTTTGGCATTAAGCCCCACATGGCCATTGGCATCCTCATCCCCTTTTCGGGCGGGCGTCGCCGTGGGCTGGACTACCAGGTGGCCTTTACTGATACCTATGACTACACCGGTAACGGCACGGGCCGCACCGTGGCGGGCACGGCCCGCAGTGTGGTAAACGTGCCCAAAAACGGGCAGGGTGCGGCCCCAGCCCCACAGGGGGCACGGGGAGGCTCCATCACCGGGCTTTCGGGCATGTATGCAGGGCAGGAACTGCCGCTGGCCGCCGGAGATGAAATGATTATTGGGCGCGACAACGCCATGTGCAATTTAATTGTGGACCAAAATGCTGAAAAGTTGAGCCGGAAGCACTGCGGCATTGTATTTGACGCCGTGCGCGGAGTATATATGGTGACGGATTATTCCACAAACGGCACCTTTATTGACGGCGGGAACCGCCTGGTGGCCAACATGCCCGCCCAGTTGCAGCGTGGCACCATCATTGCCCTGGGCAACCGGGAAAACCGTTTTAAACTTAACTAAGATATGGAAAAGCAAAACCTTTGCCTGCGTTGTTTTCAAAGCAGGGGGGAGTATGAGGTGTGCCCCTACTGCGGGCAGGTGGCCGGCACACCCAACCACCCGGCCTATCTGTTGCAGCCGGGCACCCGCCTGTGGGGGCGCTATATCATTGGCGATGTGCTGGGGGTTGGCGGTTTTGGCGTTACCTACCGCGCATTTGACAGCCGCCTTGCCACCCTGGTTGCCATCAAGGAGTTTTTCCCCGGCGAGCTGGTAAGCCGTATACCGGGAGAGAGCAAGGTGCGCGCTTTTTCGGGCGATAAGCTGGAGGCCTATGCCGCCCAGCTTGCCCGTTTTATGGATGAGGCCAAAAATATGGCTAAATTCAATGGAGATGCGCATATTGTAAACGTGTTTGACTCCTTTGAGGACAACGGCACGGCCTATATTGTGATGGAATTTTTGGATGGCGACACCCTGAAAGGACATATGGCGGCCGGCGGGGGCGCCCTGCCCCCCGCCGAGGCCGCCGTGATACTGGAGGGCCTGCTCTCGGCGCTGCAATCCATCCACCAAAAGGGTATCATCCACCGCGATGTGAGCCCGGACAATATTTTTGTGCTGCAAGATGGCCGGGTGAAACTGCTGGATTTTGGTGCGGCGCGTTTTGCCGCCAAAGAGGAATGGACCCAGAGCGTGGTGGTGAAAAAAGGCTACGCCCCGCCTGAGCAATACCGCAGTAACATGAAGCAGACCGAGCGCACCGACCTGTACGCCGCCGGGGCCACCTGGTACAAAATGCTAACGGGCGTAACGCCAGAAGAATCCATAGAGCGGTGGGAGAAGGACAATGTGGTGCGGCCTTCGGCCCTGGGCGCGGCGGTGGACCCAAACACCGATAAGGCCGTGATGAAAGCCATGGCCCTGCGCCCCGAACTGCGCTTTAAAAGCGCCGAGGCCATGCTGGCGGCCCTGCGGGGGCAAACAGGCTTTGATTACCCCGAGGAAGAGCTGAAAAAGCGGCGGCGGCTGCGCGGGGTTTCGGTGGCATTTGCAGCGGTTTCGGTGGTGACGGCGCTGGCCATTGCGGGCTGGCAAATTTCCTCCATGCCCGAAACGATAGCTGCGGGCCCCACCCTGGCCGATATGGACATCCAGCCGGATACCATCCGCCTGCAGGTGCAAAGCTATGAGAACGAGACCGGCGTGTTTGATGAACTGGCCGCCGCTTTTATGGAAAAATACCCCGGTTACACGGTGGAGGTCATCACCGCCCCTTGGGAGGAACTGGACGCAAACCCGCCGGATTATGCCGCAGAGGGCGCGCCCACCGTCTTTCATCCCTTTTGGGGCAACGGCAGAGAAAACCTGGCCGACCTCTCCCCCCTGATAAACGGCCTGGACCGCAGCGAATATTACCTGCTGCACCGCTATGAGGAGGAGTTTCAAACGCCCGACCGCATCAGCTTGGGCTTCGAAGTTCTCACCGCTTTTGGCAGCGATGAAAAAGCCGCCGCCAAGGGCGTCACCCTCCCGGCGTCTTTTACCTCTTTTAAGCAGATAATGGACGCCTACGAGCCCTTTCCAGAGGGCATCAACCTGTATTTTTACCAGGCCACCGACCTGCTGGGCTGGTACGAGCCGGACATCTATAGAGACGGGGTGTTTAAACCCGCAGCCTGGGAAAAAGACCTGCGCCGGTATGTGGAATATACAAAGGCGGATCAGGAGGAACGCGGCGGGTACAGCGAGGATTATTTGATTGTAGAGCAGGCGAGAACCTGGTCTTTGCGCCGGGCGGCCGAGCGCTGGCCGGGGGGCTTCCGCGCCATCCCCATTGAAAAAAAGGGGCGGATGTCGGGCTATAGCTCAAACGCCTTTGGGGTTAACCGCAATGCCAGCGAAAACCAGCAGAAGGTGGGTATGCTGTTTTTGCATTTTTTGCTCAGTGAATACGGGCAAAACCTGCTGCATGTGCAAAATGAAAACGGCCTGCCCCTGAATAAAAAAGCCATGGCCCAATACCTGGAGCTTTACCCCGCCCTGGCCCCGCTGGAAGGTAAGTTCAACGACCTGGATTTTGAAGGGAGCTACCTGCCCAACGGCTTGCGCCAGCAGATGGAAGAGATGCTGGGCTATGAGGCGGGGACGATAAACCCCGATGAAGTGATGCGTGTATTTATGGAATACCAGCCCGAGCAAGGTACGGATTGAGTGTGCGGGCCTATGGCGGCAGAACGCCAGTGGTTCCAATTGGCTTTTGCCGAATAGAACACCGGTGAAGGAGGGAACGCCATGCTGCGCTGCATGGGATGTATGGCCGAAATGCCCGAGGAGGCACAGTATTGCCCGCTGTGTGGTTATGCCGCAGGCACCCCCGCGCGGGAGGCCTATCACCTGCCCCCCGGCACCATTTTACAAGGGAAATACATTGCGGGGCGGGTACTGGGTTACGGCGGCTTTGGCGTAACCTATATCGGCTACGACGCCGCTTTGGAACGGGTGGTGGCCATCAAGGAGTTTTTGCCCTCCACCTTTGCCACCCGTATGCCCGGCCACACGGCGGTAACGGTGTACGACGGCAACGCCACCCAGCAGTTTGACGCGGGCCTTACCCGCTTTGTGGAGGAAGGGCAAACCCTGGCGCAGTTTAACGGCATCCCCGGTATTGTGGATATCTACGACAGTTTTTTGGGCAACAATACGGCCTACATTGTTATGCAGTTTTTAAAAGGCCAGGACGTGAAGGAAAAGCTGAATACAAACGGCCCTCTGCCCTACGAGGAAGCGCGTGACATCGTGCTGAAAATTTGCGACACCCTGGCCCCGGTACATGCGCGGGGCATCATCCACCGCGATATCAGCCCCGATAATATCTATTTAACAGAGGCGGGCGAAGTAAAACTGCTGGATTTTGGCGCGGCCCGTTACGAGAGCGCCATGAACTCCAAAAGCCTTTCGGTTATTTTAAAAAGTGGCTACGCGCCCGAAGAGCAGTACCGCAGCCGAGGCGAACAGGGCCCCTGGACGGATGTGTATGCCCTGGCGGCCAGTTTTTACAAAATGCTTACCGGGCAAACCCCGCCCGATAGCATGGAGCGCGCCATTCAAGATGAGATAAAAGAGCCCTCCAAACTGGGGGCGGAACTGCCCGAAAGCGCCGAAAATGCCATTTTAAACGCCCTGTGCGTGCGTAAGGCCGACCGCACAAAAACCGTTACCGATTTTAAAAATGCCCTGCTCAGCGACGGGGTGGAGCGGGTAAAGGTAAAACATCGCGGCGCCGGCACCACCCGTGTGCCGGTGGGCGCGCGGGTGGCCATTGCGGCAAGCGTGGGGCTTTTGGTGCTTCTTGGGTTGTTTACGGCGGCGGGCGGTTTTGGCGGCGGGGGCATCATCGGGGGCACCAAACTTGAGGACAACTACGGCTCGGCCTCCCGCTCGGGTTTTGTCAGCGTGCCCTCCCTGGCGGGGCTTAGCCGGTCGGAGGCCGAAAAAGCCCTGACAGACCTTGGGCTGAGCGCCGAAGTGGGTGGGTATGGCATCTCGCTGGCCGAACTGACAGAGCCGCGGGTAACAGGGCAGGAACCCGTGGCGGGCAAACAGGTGGAGGCCGGCAGCGGCGTTAAGATAACGCTGGACGTGGGAGAACTGCGCGCCGCCGCTGAAAAGGGCTGGGTGCCACAGGTTGTGGGCCAGCCGGTGGGCCAGGCCGCGGCTTTTTTTGAAAACACCCGGATGGACAATTTGAGCTACGACTTCCGCTTTGTCTACTCCCCCCCTGAGAGCAACGGTGTGGTAACCTCTATCACCATGGACCAATACGACGACGGCTACGAATACTACCGTGTGGAGGTGGGCGTAGGGCCGGACGACGCTGCCCCGCTACTGGGCGCTTTACGCTTTGCCTATTTGCAGCACGATTCCCTGCGCTACGTCATAGCCTCGCCCGGTTACGATAATACCGGCGAAAATACAGAACAGAACCGGCAGGTCAATCACATCTTCCGCCTGGCCCCTGCCGGCACAAACAACTGGCAGGAGCTGAAAAAAGAGGGCTGGTACAATGGCTACAGTACAAGCGAGGAGAGTACGCCCTATGACAGCGGTACCAACTTGCTTGACCAGATTGTGCTTACCTTCCCAGAGTTGGAAGGGCAGGCCTTGCAGCTTGAGATGCTGCGCAGCTATCAAGACAATGACGAAATATTGGATAGCTATCTCTTGCCCCAGACCTTTCAGTTCACCTTTAACGACACCCAGCCCCTACAGGTGGACACTGCGGAACTACTGTCGTTTGAGGAGGCAAAGGCCCTGTACGATGAGGGAGCGTTTGATAAAAACGACAGCAGGGTGCAGGACTATTTTACCGATGAACAGATGCAGGAGGATTATGTCTGCCTGCGCCTTGTGGGCTCTTTCCCCCAAAACGGCTACTCCTACCGCATTTATTGGGAAAATAATGACCAATGGGTGCGGCCCAGCGAAAACGGGGATATCCTCAGCATTATGTCAAAACATCAGTTTATGTATATAGAGGAGGGCACCGAGGCCTTTTTAACGGCGCAGGTGGGAAATTTGGAAGTTGACCTGAACGGCAACATAAAAGCCGAAACACTGCGGCCGGCGGGCTTTACCTTGCCCTACATCCCAAACCCAAACTAGCCTGGCCGCCCCGAAGCGTATACACAAGGAGGACGAAGATGAAAAAGAGAACAGCCCTGGGGCTATCGATGCTACTGCTTGCCAGCTTTCTTTTTACGGGCTGCGAAAGCCTTGCCTATAATATGTTAGAAGAACTGCAAAACCAGCTCACCGCCTCTAGTTCTTCGGCTGCATCCTCGGCAGGGGGTGCGGAAGCTGCGGAAAGCACCCCGCAAAAAGCCCCGGCGGCAAGCTTCCCCCTGCCCTTTTCACTGCCCCAGGCGCAAAGCTTGCCGGAGGATTTTTCGGCCTATGACCTGGAGAATATGGACCTATACCAGTACTTCTTTTTGCTGCTGGGAATGAACAACGCTGCTTTACGTATGAACCCGGGCCTTGAGGGCCTGCGGTGCGAAACCGAAATATTTTTGGGTGGTACCCCCCTTGTGGGGTATTATGAGGAGAGCGAGGATATCTGGCTGGTGTTTTGGCTGGAGGGCGACTATGACGCCATGATGCGCGCCTGGGAGAGCGCCGAGCGGGACAGCGAGTACGCCACCCCCACCTACAACTGCTTCCCCGATGATTTTACCGTGGAAAGAATGGTGATGTCGGGCAGTGGAGATTATTTGGGAGACCTGCTTGGAACCCCCTACCCAAGCCTGGACGAAGTGACGGAGATACTGGGCCAAAGCCCCGCCGAAGAACTGGTGCCCGCCGAGACGGGCGAGGGGATGGAGGGCGGTTACCCTTTTGACGTGTACCTGTACACCTACATACTGCCGGGGGGCACTATTGCCCTGCGCTACACAGAAGCAGGGGAATTGGTAAATATGGAGATGTACTGATTGTGTGTATCCCCGTTTGCGTTTCTTGGCCATCTACTTCCCAGTAAAGGATTTGCCCTGGCAAATAACCCCCCTATTGCTTTTATTTTGGCAATAGGGGGGGTTCGTTTATAAGGGAGGCTTTCTTTAAGCTGCGAAGTACACACTATGCCATATTTTGATTCATTTGTACTTTTGTTCTGTACGGGCTTCCGGTATACTGAAAATAGTTTATAAAATCGATTATTTTACATGCCGGTTTTACTTGGAGGAAAAATGTATGGAGCAAACCGACTTCAGCCTGCAACTCAAATCATCGGTACGCAGTGGTACCCACCTGCACAAAGGGCTTGAATGTATTTTGGTGTTGCGCGGGAAGTTGGGTATAAATCTGGATGGGACGACCCGCAGCCTTGTGGAGGATGACCTATTTGTACTGAATAAAAATCAAATTCACGCCTTAAGTTGCAAGGAGAACTGCCTAATTCTTGTTTTGCACCTGGAGGCCAATATGCTTTTGCGAGAATGTGGTGTCCTGGCGCAGAGCAAGGTACAATGCCATCCCTTTTTGCCGGGGATGGCACAAAACGAGATTTATTTTGAAATAAAAAGGGTGATGGTGGAATTATTTGCGGTTCAAATGGAAAAAACGTATGGTTACCAGTTAATCATGAATGCCAATTTGCTTCGATTGTTACAACTGCTCTATCTCACATTCTCTGTAGAGGCCATGGCGGATAACACCGATACACCGAAGCTTGGTACACGAACGGCCGATATTTTGCAGGATATTGACCAAAACTATAAAAGCCCCCTGCCGCTGCCGGAAATTGCCGCCCGGCACTATATGTCCCCCGCATATTTTTCTCGATACTTCAAAAAGGCAACGGGGGCGAACTACCTGTATTACCTGCAAATGTTACGGGCAGATAAGTCCATTCCGCAGCTACTGCACAGCGAGGCATCTATTTTGGAAATTGCACTGGAACATGGGTTTAAAAACGCGCGGGCTTATGCAAACACCTTTTTACAGCGGTATGGGCAAACCCCCAGTCAATATAGAAAAACACATAAAAATGAAAATAATTTATCTACCGCCAATGACACGGTATTGTTGGCAGAGGAAACCCAGGATGACAACCGGATTGAATTTTTACGGTATCTTCGGCGGTATGATACGGGCTTGGACTTTCAACACGCAGCCGATACCCGCGCGGAAATTTGCTTTGCAAAGCCGGCGATAGGGCAATTTACACCGCTAGAGGGCATTTTATTAATTGATACGCCCAGCACGGCGCTTCGTGCAGATTTTTTCCATGCTGCAAGCATGAATCTGGCGATAAACGCACAGTATGTATACTTTCAGCTAGTAAGTTTTTCCAAGGCCAGGGCGGGGGTATCTCCGCTGTATCTGGATGACCTTTTGGCGGCGGTTGAGGCTATTGTTCAATATGGCCTAAAACCCTTCCTACGTATTGATGGCCCCGAGGCTTTGTTTACCGGCTTAAATGATGAAATTTCCCAATACGTCCGCACGGCCGTTTGCCCAACGCTGGAAGTTTTGGCGCAAAGGTTTTATGGGCAGACCATTCGGCAGTGGAAGGTGGAATTGGTATGTACCCATTTTACAAAGCCGCAGAGTGAACAATTTTACCGTGAAACTTACAAAGCCGCTCGTGCCTTTCTGCCAGAGGTTCAAATTGGTTTGTTTGCCGAAACCGAAGACAGCCATGGAACGGCAGGAAGGTTTGAAGAATTATTGGGTTATAGCGTGAGTATAGGGCATAAGCCCCAATTCATCACGTTTCACAGTTTTCAAAACCGCATAAAAAAGTGGCATTCAAAAGATGCTCAATTCTTAAAAAATGGGCAAAATTACCACCTGAATAAGTTGCGAACCATACGTGAAATCTGTAAAAAACTGGGGCTCTCGTCTCCGCTGTACCTAACGGCTTGGAATACCCTTTCGGGCGAAAATCAAGGTGAAATAGGCATGTATGTGCGCACTGGCCTTATTTGGGACACAATGCTTCATCTGAGTGGAGAAGTGGCGGGTGTGGGGTATCGTTTTGTAACCAGTGATATTTGCCCCTATTCGGGTGAATGCAATGGCGCGCCGCTTAATTTGCTAATTTTTTCCCATACCAAGCGGCCGGTATATTTTATGGCGGAGTTTTTTCACCGTATGGTGGGGCAAACGCTTCATTTTTCCAGTAATATTTGTGCAACCGTAAATGAGAGGCATGAACTGCTTGTGGCTATGTGGAACCCACAGCTTCTAAACCCCACACATGCCATAGATAACCCACTGACAGAAAGCTTGGCAAAAAAAATGCAGGTCTTTGTCAGCGGCCTCAGCCAAAAAAATTATACAATAAAGCGTATTACTGTGGATAAGGAGAGCAATGGAACCATATCACGGCTGAACCAGTCCGGCTTTCCAGACATGCGGGACACCGACGCGCTGAATTACCTAAAAAATACCACGGTAGGGGAGTTATTCGTTTGGAAGGAGACGGCGCAGGAAGGTGTGCTGAAACTCACATCCACCGTAAGCTATAATGGCATAGTACTATATATTATTGCCTAGATGGCGTTTGCAATAAGCAGAGGGAGTGCCTGGTACAAACCTACTTGCAACACCAGGCAAAAAATAAAAATGGATAGTGGCCGGGCCGAGGAGGCCTGGCCTTTTTGTGCAAAAATTATATGCAACTTTTTGTCTTTCCGGTTTTATAACAACAATTAAGACAATTCTTGTGTCCCAATCAACAAAAACATAAACGATTATTTTGACTGCATATGGTATATTTTGGGCAACATGCATGTTGTAACCAATGTATCTTGGGCACCGTGGGTGAAAATGGCTATTTCATACGGTTTTACAAGCTCCGCCTCACCCACCATGTAAAGGAGGAATCACTGTGGGAGATTATCTGCAACTGGGCAATTCTTGGCCGGTATTCGTTATTTGCCTCATACCAGTTATTATTGTGGTTTTGCAATCGCTGCGTTTTATAGGTATTGCCAGAAAAGAGGCGAAAAACCTGGGCATGGAAGATGGCAAAATAAAAAAAGTGATGACAAACAGCGCTGTTTTTTCCATTTTACCCTCTTTGCCCATCATTATTACCATGGCGGCGCTTATGCCCGTTTTGGGCAAATTCATTCCTTGGCTGCGCCTGTCTGTCATTGGTTCCGCCATGTACGAAAGTATGTGTGCCGACCTCACCATAACATCATTTGGCTATGCCGGCCTTGGGGATACCAGTATTACCACCGAGGTGTGGGTGGGTGTGGTTTGGGTGATGAGCCTGGTGGCGCTTGCCTGGCCGCTGTGTAATGTTATTGGCTTGCGCTTTTATGACAAGGGCATTAAAAAAATAAGCGGACCTTTTATTGGTATGCTGGCCGCAGCACTATTCATGGGGCTAATTGCCGTAATGGGCGTACCCAAATTTTTGAATTTTGCCGAGCCCACCAGTATTGTAGTGGCTACAGTGGCCGGCGTCTCGGTTCTATTGTTGGATTTTTTGGCGGAAAAAACAAAAATTCGCGCATTGTCCGAGTTCTCGTTTCCACTGGCCATGGTACTGGGGATGGCCAGCGCCATTATAATTGGTTAAAATTATTCGTTTTTACAATAGTATGCTAGCCAACAGGAGGGCAATCATATGGATAAAGGCACCGGCGGTTTTACCGCCTATGACAAAAAAATACATAATTTTGGGCTGGTTTCCTCTATCATCATCATTTTGGCATTGGCGGGCGTGCCGCTGGCTATTCAGCTGTTTTCAGGCATAACGCCAGATTTTGGCAAGGTGTTTGGGGCTATGGGCGGCGCTTTGGCCGTTTTTGCCCCGGTGGCGATTATTGAGTTTTTGTCTTATACGCCCATTTTGGGCGCAGGGGGCATGTACCAGGTTTTTATAACGGGAAATACCATGAATATGAAACTGCCTGCAGCCCAAAGCGGGCAAAAGCTGGCCGGGGTTGAGCCTGGCAGCAAAGAGGCCGATGTGGTTTCGGTTATCAGCATTGGTATTTCTTCCCTGGTTACCATGGCTATTTTACTATTGGGCATGGTTTTGGCCTCGCAGTTGTTACCGCTATTGTCCTCTCCCACCATGGCCCCGGCTTTTAACAACCTCATGCCCGCCATCATGGGCGCACTCTTGGTTCCCCGCATTAAAAGCGACCCCGTTCTATCCACCGTGCCGTGTATTGCGGCGGTTATTGTAACTTTGGTGCTGGGGTATGCTGCCGTTTCTGCCATGCAAACGTATTTACTGCCGGTATTCCTTGTGTTATCGGTGGTGTGGGGATATTTTTTGCATAAGCGCCGCCAAAAACGTGCCGCAGGGCCGCTTGACGCGAAAGATGACGTTTAATACTAGGGTGTGTTCGATAAGTAACCCAACTCGTCATTATGCCAAATTTTGCGTCTTTTGTGCTTGTTGTCCTTGCCGGGCGAAAGCCCGCCTACGTCCTCCGCGCCCAAAATACACTAAAATTTTAGGCAAAAGCACGTATTGGAACAATTATCGAACACACCCTAATCTTCCATAGAAACGATGAATCCGTTTCTATGGAAGGCGGCAACAAAGTAACGTTGCCGCGCGTCATCTCCGCGCCAAGCGCCTCGCTTTGCTCGGTTACGCTACGAAACAGCGCTGCGGCGCTAGTCATGCAAAAATTCTGTCATCGCGTAGCATCCCCTTGGGGAAAAATTTAGACCCATTTTTGACAGAATTTTAGGATAATCTTTCGGCTTTTATCCACCCAGCTTATATAAACGAATCTGTTTACTTTTTAAGGAGGAATCCAGACATGTCCATTTTACAGGAGGCCCAAACATTGCAAGATGTGCTAGTGGCCCACCGCCGATATATTCATGAAAATGCAGAGCAACATTTGGATTTGCCCAAAACCTCTGCCTATGTAGAAGAGCAACTGCGAAAAATGGGCTACACGCCCACACGCCTTGGCAGCAGTGGAATTGTGGCACTGGCAGGTGGTAAAAAAGCGGAGAAGGTGTTTTTGCTGCGCGCCGATATGGATGCGCTGCCCATACAGGAGGCAAGTGACATGGCCTACCGCTGTACAACAGGCAGTATGCACGCGTGTGGGCACGATTTTCACACGGCTATGCTGCTGGGTGCGGCGCAACTGTTAAAAAACCATGAGGACGAACTAAAGGGAACGGTAAAACTGATGTTTCAACCGGCCGAGGAGACGCTGGCTGGCGCTAAAATGATGATTGAAAGCGGTATTTTGGAAAACCCAAAGGTGGATGCCGCTATGATGATTCATGTGGCCATCGGTTTTCCGCTTCCCACGGGAACCATTGTCATTCCAGACCCTAAAAATGGGGCTGTGGCCGCCGATTGGTTTCGCATCACCATTCAAGGGAAGGGCGGCCATGGCGCCATGCCAAATGCCGGGGTGGACCCGCTAAATGTGCTGTCCCACATCCACCTGGCCCTGCAAACCATCAACGCGCGTGAAATTGCGCCCGCAGATATAGCGGCGCTTACCATTGGGCAGATGCACGGCGGGGCCACCTCCAACGTAATACCCGATACCGCGGCAATGAGCGGCACCCTGCGCACGGCGGATAACGAGGTGCGCGAGTTCACAAAAAGGCGAATTGTTGAAATATCTGAGGGGATTGCGGCCAGTTTCCGCGCAGTGGCCAAAGTGGAGTATGAAAGAGGATGTCCCTCATTCCAAACAGATGAGACTCTTTTGTGCCAGTTGAGTGGGTATGCCCGGAGTATGGCTGGTGAACAGGCTGTGCTGGATAGTTCTGCTTTTTCCGCCGCAGGCAAAAGCATGGGGTCTGAGGATTTTTCCTGGGTTTCCCTGGCAGTGCCCGCTGTATGTTTCATGCTTTCCGCCGGTTCACCAGACGAAGGGTATCCATACCCCTTGCATCACCCCAAAGCCCTGTTGAATGAAGCTGTTTTGCAAACAGGCGCCGCGCTTTACGCAAATTCAGCTTTAGCGTGGCTGCAAGAGAATGTGAGATAGCCCTAAGATTAGCGCCTACAATATGGCTTAGTAAAAACAGTGGCAGTGCGAAACTGCCGCTGTTTTTACTGTAAACCAGACCATTTGAAAGGGGCGTTTTATGCGGTATTGCCCTAAATTCTTGCTACGGGCAACACTCACCTTTTACCTACCCAAATGCAGCATACGGCACACCCGGTAAAGGGCAAAACGGTACAGGCCATACAGCGCCAGCGATACCCCGGCAACCACCAAAAGGCAGTTTATGCTGCTGGCTTGCTCGGCGGGGGAAAAGCGCATGTCGTTAAAAACCAAAATAATGCTGTAAAAAAGGCAGATGAGCAGGGTGCCAATGAGGATGGGGGCAAAGTAAATTTTAGATAGCTGTGCTTTTACCGTGCGGCGTAAATATTTGGGCGAAGCGCCCAGGTGCCCAAGGTCCTGGTAAATTTGCCGGTTGGTTAGGGCAATGGTTACACTACGGGTAAACAGTATTACGGCCACCGCCGCAAAACAGATGATGGCGACAAAGATAAACAACATGAGAAAGACCGCCATGCTTTTGACAAATTCTGTCTTATCCAAAATGCGGAACTGCGGCATGTATTTCCACCCAAGGCGGAAGTTGGAGCCATCCCGGTTTGCATAATCGATGTTCTCAAGACCGTGTTCCTCCAAGTTTTCGGGGTCCTGGAAGTAGGTTTCGCCAGCGGCCTCGGCCCGTAGTTTTTCCACAGGGTCCCAGCTACCATGTAAGGCAAGCTCGGGGCTGGTGGCGTCCACAATGCGGTTAAACAGTTCCTTGGCAAAGGGGTAGCTGGCCTCTTCGTCCGCCACGTCAAACAGCACCACTTTTTCCCGCCATTCTATGGGCAAGCCCTTTGTAATCTGTTCAAAATCGGCGTCGTTCAGCACGTGGTAGCCAAGCAGCAGGGTGTTGCTTAAGTTCTGTGGTGTGGGGCTAACACGCAGGGTTTGGCCGGTTATGGGGTTAGTCACTATGCTTATATCGGCAGTGGTGCGGTAATCGCTTAGTCCCTCATCGGTAAACACTGTGGTAATGCTGCCCGGCGCAAGGCTTAGCGCCTCGCCGGTAAGGGCGGTATAGCTGCTTGCGCTTATATAGGAATCGCCTTGCAGCAGTTCCTGGTATACATGTTCATACGTGTTGCCAAAGCTGCCTTGGGTTTCCACCTCCTCAGTTCCGTCCAGCCCCAATATGGCGGAAGGGGCCGCTGCAAAGCGTGTGATATCCACCTGCATCTCCTCTGCCAAAGCGCGTATTTCCGCTTCATCGGGCAGGGGCTGGTCGGCCCTATAATGAAAGACATTGTCGGCTTTGCGGGTGTCGAAGCCATAACCTGCACTGGTGGCCAAAAGCGGGGTGTAAAAGGAGGCAAAATAGGCCCCTGCAACCAGCAGGGTAATCACAATCATGTTGCGCACCGTTTGCCGGCCCTGAAATTGCATCAGGCTGGTGCTTATCAGGTTTTTGTAGCGGCCTTTTCCTCTGCGCCAGCCGTTTACCACGGTGTGCAATAGCAACATATACAGCCCCACAAGCGCGGGCAGGTAGAAGATAGAGGTGAGCCCCTCGGGCGGGTACCACTTTAGCCCTAGAATAAACACGCTGGGCATGAGATAACCCAAAAAGCAGCCTATGGCCACCAGCAAAATGCCCAGCCAGCCGTAATACCGCGGCACGGCACGTATCGGCTCGCTCTTGTGAGATTCATGGATGACGTCCAGGATGTTGGCCCGCCGTAAAAAGCGAACCATCATAATAAATAGCATAGCAAAAATAAAAGCGCTAAATGCCAAAGCAAAGAGATAGGGCTGGTAGCTAAAAGCCATTACCATATCGGCACTATCCACCACAAAGCTGCGAAAGCCCTGCCACAAAAGCCAGGCCAAGGGGGTGCCAAGCAGGGCCCCCAGCCCGCAGGCGGCAAGGGCCAGTAGGGCAAGTTCTGCCGTTAGTAGCTGGCGCAGGCGGCGCTTTGTGGCGCCAAGCGCCATAAAAATGCCCATCTCGCGCGATTTATAGCGGAAGAACAGCCCCGAGGCATAGGTGGTAAACACCCCGCAGCCCAGTACGGCCAGCACAAACACCATCATCACTTGTTTGCGGCTATCGCCCCCTTCGGGCAGTATGGTAAGCACGGTGGGCGAGTACATCACCGCGGCATAGGCCGTGATAAGCAGTACCGAAAAAAAGCAGCAGCCCGCCAAAAGCCCGTATTGCCCCAGGTTTTTACGGCGCAGTGCGGCGTTTATTTCACCAAAGCGTGTCATTGTGCCTCCACCTCGCTCATCTGCCGTATGGCGTTTAGCAGCGCATCCTGAAAATCCCTCTGGTCTGTCTCGCCTCGTGTAAGCACCCGCCACACAAGGCCGTCGCGCAGCATCACCACACGGTTACAAAACGAGGCCGCGAAGGAATCGTGCGTCACCATAAAAATGGTGGCCTCTAATTCGGTTTGCGCCTGCAAAAAACTTTGTATTACCGTGCGGGAAGATTTTGAATCCAAATTGCCTGTGGGCTCGTCTGCTAATATAAGCATGGGGTGGTTTATCAAAGCGCGGGCAACCGCTGTACGCTGTTTTTCTCCGCCCGAAATTTCAGCAGGGTATTTGCCTTTGATAGAACCAATGCCAAAAATTTCACACAGTCGGTCGGCCGCGCATTCCATCTCATGGTCTATCTGCCCGCCAATAATGCGGGGCAACAGGATATTGTCGCGCACGGTCAGGCCGTCCAGCAGTAAGAAGTCCTGAAAAACAAAGCCCAGTTGCCGGTTGCGCACCTCGGCAAGCCCCTCTTCGTTCAATTTGGCAAGCTCGGTATCTCCCAGCCGAATGGTGCCGCTATCTGCGGGGATGTAGCAGGAGATGCAGTTAAGCAGGGTGGTTTTGCCCGAGCCTGAGGGCCCCATAACCGCCACAAATTCCCCCTTTTCCACGGTAAGAGAAATACCTTTTAATACCTCATAGCGGTTCTTGCCAACCTGATAACTTTTGGTTAAATCTTGTACACACAGCATAAGTAGCCCTCCCTTTTGGTTACAGCTTAGCAGGGCGGGCATGGCTGGGCAAACCCGCCCGCTATTTTTGGCAAACCGGGGGTAAGTTTTGGGGATGACTGGTTATTTTTGGCACAATTATTGTAATACTTGGTGGGCTTTTACCCGCAGCTGTGCTAAACTATAGTGAGCAAAGGAGGGGCTTTATGCTGCAAATTGGTGTGTGCGAAGACGAGGCCGCCACGCGTATGCGGCTGTGCGCGCAGCTGGAGGGCCTGCTGTACCAGATGGGCACCGAGTATAAGATTTTGGAATTTTCCGGCGGGGAGGGGCTTTTGGCCTACGCGCAAAAGCACGCCGGTGAGTTAGACCTGGTGTTTTTGGATATAGAGATGGGGGAGCTGGATGGCATGGAAACCGCAAAGCGGCTGCGGGCGGCCAACACAGGCTTGCAGATTGCCTTTGTTACAGGATACACCGACTATGTGTTTGACGGTTACAGCGTTGGGGCGCTGGGTTATCTGCTTAAGCCGCCCAAACAAAGCCAGTTGCAAGAACTGCTGGTAAGGGCCCTGGCAGCCCTGCAAACCCAGGAGCCAAAGCTTTTTTACTGCCGCGCGGGCGAGGAATATTACCGCATTCACAGGGAAGATATCTTGTATTTTACCTCACAGTTACGGCAGATACACTGCGTTACTGCAGCGCGTAGCTACACGTTTTATGGCAAACTGAATGAGGTAGAAGCACAGCTGGAGGGGGAGTTTATTCGCATTCACCAGCGTTTTTTGGTGCGGGCCGCCGCCGTGCAGCGTGTGGCGGGGGGGTGCTTGTATGTGGGCACACAGCAACTGCCTATCAGCCGTGCCTACCAGCAGGCTGTGCAGCAGGCGCTGGCGCGCTGGGCCCTGTAGTGGGGTAAGCCTTTACATTTTGTTGTAGCCAAGGGGTTTATATTTGCTTACCCGGCAGGGAAAGGCTGCTTGCCGCATACGGCCAGGAACAAAGCCCGGAAGGATGTTGGCCGCGTTTGCCAGATAAGGATGAAACACATAGCAAGGAGAGACTGTATTTGAGCATGGGCGAATCTATAGTGCGGGCCTTGATAGTGCTTCTGGCGGGCTTTTGTGCAGAAAGAGCCTTTTGCCGTTATTTGCCGCCCTATCAGCAGTGGTGGCGCAGGGCGGGGGTTTGGGTATTTTTTACCATTACCTTCCGGCTTCCCAGCTGGATTGGGGACGAAAACCCCATCTTGCTATTTCCGTTTTTTTTGCTTGCCATAGGGCTGTTTTGTAGGGGCGCTTGGCCTGCCAAACTGGTGGTGGGCGGTATTTTTTATGTTTTATTTATCTCGGCCAACATGATGTTGGATTCCGCCCTGCACATGGCCCTGGATTCCGCCTTGGCCAGTTTGGTGCGCTTGCCGTTCTGGTGCTTATTATCACTGGCTGCATGGAAGTTGGCCCCGCCAGAGGGCTTTAGCCTGCCCCGGCGGTTTTGGGGCTTATTGGGGGGCCTGGCCCTGGCGCCCGCTATAACGACGCTCTCTTTTTCTCTATGGAGTAACCATTACCCCAACGAGGCCGAATATGTGTTTTACAAAGCGGTGCTGTGGCGCTTTGCCTACACCCTTTTGCCCCTGGTGTGCCTGGCCTGCCTGGTTTTGCTGTATGCCGCCAGGGTGCTTTGGCGCCACGAGGCGCTGGAACGCGCAAACAGCCTTGCCGCCCAAAGGGAGATTTACTATGCCGCGCTAAAGCAGGAGCAAACCCAGGTGCGCGCCCTGCGCCATGACCTGCGCAACCATCTTACGGTTTTGCAGGGGTATTTGCAGCAGGGCAATACAGCCTGTGCCCAAAGCTACCTGGCCGAAATGGAGGACCTGCCCGCGCTGAGTAGCCGGGCGTCCTACTGTGGAAACGAGGCCGTAAACGTGGTGCTGTGCAGCAAGGCGGAGCAGATGGAGGCGAAGGGCCATAGGCCCGACTTTGTGGCCCACTGCCCCGCCGCCCTGCCTCTGCCCGAAAGTGAACTCTGTGCCCTTTTGGGCAACGCGCTGGATAACGCCATAGAGGCCGTGGGGCAGGCGGATGATAAACGGGTAACGCTGCGCGCAAAGGCCGAAAAAGGCCTGTTTATGCTGTGTGTTGAAAATGCCTTTACCGGCCGGCGAGCGGAGGGCTTTGCCACCACAAAGCCCGATAGGCAAAACCACGGGTATGGCCTTGCCGGAATGCGGGATATTGCCCAAAAGCACGGTGGAAGCCTGCAGGCAGAGCAGAGCGAGAGCGAGGGGCGCTTTGTGCTGACGGTGTGCCTGCCGTATGCAGGTGATGAGGCTGTGGGTGTAAATACAGCACCGTAAAAATTATTTTATGCCGCAAGGAGGCCGCCGATTGAAACAGATACTACTGGTAGAGGACGATAGGGCCCTGGCCGGCGGAATTGCCCTTGCCCTGCAAAGCGAGCAAATGGCCGTAACCGTGTGCGGCGCGCTTGATGCGGCAAAAAAACAACTTGCGGGTTCCGCCTTTGACCTGCTGATTTTAGATGTGAACCTGCCGGACGGCAGCGGCCTAACCTTACTGCAAGAGGTAAAAAGGCAAGGGGACACACCGGTTATACTGCTAACCGCAAACGATATGGAAACCGATATTGTAACCGGCCTTGAGAGGGGGGCCGACGATTACATAACCAAACCCTTTAGCCTGGCTGTGCTGCGCGCCAGGGTAAATACCCAGCTTAGAAAAGGGATGGCGGGCAGTTATACCCAGGGGCCGTTTTGTTTTCATTTTGCCAAGATGGTATTTTACAAAAATGCCCAGCCATTGGTGCTGAGCAAAACAGAACAAAAGTTGTTAAGGGTGCTGGTGGATAATAAAGGAAATACACTGCAGCGCGGTGTTTTGGTAAACCAGCTTTGGCCGGATGGAGCGGTGTATGTGGATGAAAATGCGCTTTCGGTTACGGTAAAGCGGCTGCGGGATAAACTGGAAGATAACCCGGCAAACCCGGCGTACATCAAAACCGTATATGGCATAGGTTACACCTGGGCAGTGAGGTAAAAATAGTGAGAAAAGCGGACAAAACCACACGGCGCTTAAACCAAATGATAGAAAACGCCATACACGGCGCCCCTGTTGAAAGCGGCTTTGACGAGACGGAGGCGTCGGCACTGGAGACAAAGCTTTCGCATTATTTGGCGGCAAGTGTGGCCACAAAGGCCCAACTTACAGAGGAAAGAGAAAAAATACACGCCCTGGTATCAGACATTTCTCACCAGACCAAAACCCCCGTCACCAACATTTTGCTGTATGCCCAACTGCTGAAGGAGAGTGCGCTGCCACAGAAAGAGCAGCAGTGTGTGCAGCTTTTGGCCGAACAGGCCGAAAAACTGAATTTTCTCATCGGTTCCTTGGTAAAATCATCCCGTCTGGAAACGGGGATGATTCAGCTACTGCCAAAAAGCAGTTGCCTACAGCCAATTCTGCGGGAGGTGGCCGAGCAGGCGGAGCCAAAGGCCAAGGGCAAGGGAGTTCGGCTTAGCTGCGGGGATACGGCGGCAAGCGCCCTGTTTGACCCCGGATGGACAAAAGAGGCCCTGTACAACCTTGTGGATAACGCCATAAAGTATACCCCAAAAGGCGGTAGCGTGTGCCTTTGCGTTAAAACCTATGAACTGTTTGCCCGTATTGATATTGCCGATACGGGAATGGGGATTGCCGAAGGGGAGATGGCAAAAATTTTTGCCCGTTTTTACCGCGGCGCCACCGCCCAAAACACCGAAGGCGTGGGCATTGGGCTATACCTTGCCAGAGAGATCGTCTCGGGCCAGGGCGGCTACATCAAGGTGCAATCCTCCAAAGGGAAGGGCAGTACCTTTTCGGTATTTCTGCCCTTGGAACAATAGCAGGGCGCCGAAAGGGCCCATTGGATGCCGGAAATCTTGCAAAAGTGTAAGAACCTATATGGCTGCCGAAAGGTTTTGGAAAGAATGTAGCGGTATAATCTGTACCATGGCAGCATGGTGCAGATTATTTTTTGGAGGATTGTGAAATGACCATTTTAGAGACACGGGACCTAAAAAAAATATATGGCGAAGGGGACACTGCTGTACACGCCCTGGCAGGCGTTACCATTGAGGTGCAAAACGGCGAGTTTGTTGCCATTGTGGGCACTTCCGGCAGTGGAAAATCTACCCTGCTGCATATGCTGGGCGGGCTGGACCGCCCCACTTCGGGCAGTGTTACTGTGGACGGGCAAGATATTTTTGGCTTAAAAGACGAGGCCCTAACCATATTCCGGCGCAGAAAAATTGGCTTTGTATTCCAAAACTACAATTTGGTACCGGTGCTAAGCGTTTATGAAAATACGGTGCTGCCCATCCAGCTAGACGGTAAAACCCCCGATAAAGCCTACGTTGCGGATATTTTTAAAACCCTGGGGCTAGAGGCAAAACTGCAAAGCCTGCCCAATAACCTTTCGGGCGGGCAGCAGCAGCGGGTGGCCATTGCCCGCGCCCTTGCCTCTAAGCCCAGCATAGTATTGGCCGATGAGCCCACGGGCAACCTGGATAGCAAAACCAGCCAGGATGTGCTTGGGCTGTTAAAGGTTACGGGCCAAAAATTTAAACAGACCATTGTAATGATTACCCACAACGAGGAAATTGCCCAACTGGCCGATAGAATTGTGCGCATAGAGGACGGGCAGATTGTGGGGAAACGCCATGCGTAAGGTAAAAAACAAAAAACCCATTCGGCTTATGGCCTTTCGCACTTTGCGGGCAAACCGCCTGCGTAACGTGGTGGCCGTGCTGGCCATAGCCCTAACCACCATGCTGTTTGCGGTGGTGTTCACCATCAGCATGTCTTTTGTGGAGGGGTTTCAGCAGGCAAACTTCCGCGCGGCGGGTGGGCTGGCACATGCCAGCTTTAAAAACCTAACGCTGGAACAATACAATGAACTGAAAAATGACCCCGGGATAAAAGCTTACAGCCTGCGGCGTATTGTGGGTATGCCCCAGGAGGCGCCCTTTCATAAAACCCATGTGGAAGTGGGATACTCGGACGAAAACGACCGTGAATGGATGATGCTAAAACTGAAAGAAGGGCAATACCCAGAGGAGGGTACTGCCGAAGCCGCAACCGATACCCGCGTGCTGGCACTGCTAGGGGTAAAGCCAGTAATTGGCGCCCCCTTTACCCTAACGTTTTATGTGGATGGCGTAAAAACCACCGAAAATTTCATCCTTAGTGGATTTTGGGAATATGACAAGGCAATCAGTGCCAGCCATGTGCTGGTGCCGCAAAGCCGCGCCGAAGAAATTTTTGCGAAACTGGGCACCAGTGGAAAAGACGGTATGACCAGCCGCTACACCATGAGCACCTTGTTCGATAACTCTATGGATATAGAGGGTAGGGTGCAAAAAGTACTGGAAAACAGCGGCTACCAAAACGATGATACAACAAAAGAAAATTTTGTGCTTGTAGGTGTTAACTGGGGGTATGTAAGCGCGCAGTTTGCCCAGAATATGGATTTTGTAACGGTGGCGGGCTTTGTACTGTTGCTCCTCTTAATTTTGTTTACCGGCTATTTAATTATCTATAACGTATTTCAAATTTCCGTCGTGGGCGATATCCGCTTTTATGGCCTTCTTAAAACCATTGGAACCACCCCCAGGCAGCTAAAGCGCATCATCCGCATACAGGCGCTGGCCCTTTCGGGGGTGGGTATTCCGCTGGGTTTGCTTTTGGGGTATTTCCTGGGTGTGGCGCTTGCACCGGCTATCTTATCGCGTATGGCGGGGGTAATGCCGGATGCGCAAAGTGCAAGCCCGGTAATTTTTATTGGTTCTTCGCTGTTTTCTTTGCTTACGGTTTTGCTCTCCTGCGCAAGGCCGGGCAGGGTGGCTGCAAGGGTGTCACCCATCGAGGCCATACGCTATACCGAGGTGAACGGCAAAAAGAAGAGCAAACGTAAAATGGAGGTGGCCGTTAGCCCGTTTCGCCTGGCATTTTTTAATTTGGGGCGCAGCCGTATTAAAACCGTGGTTACGGTGCTTTCCCTCTCCCTTGCCATTATTTTATTAAACCTAACCTTTACCTTTGCCGCCGGTTTTAGTATGGATAAATACCTTAGCCGCCGGATGGCAAGCGATTTTATCATTGCTGCGGCGGGGTATTTTCAGGTAGCGCACAACTGGGCCGGGGATGGGGTTCAGCAAGATGCCGTAACGCAGATAGAGCAGCAGGGCGGTATAGAGGCGGGAGGGTATACCTATGGCAGGGTAACGCCCATGCAGCAGTTTGTGCCGGAGGAGCGCTACCGGCAGAACAACAGCCGCCACCGCACGCCGGAGCAACTGGAGCAACTGGTACAAAATGCCGAACGCCTGCCCGACGGAAGGCTGGTGGATGACCAGATGGACCTTTACGGTATGGAGGATTTTCCGCAGGGGAAATTGCAGGTTTTGGCCGGAGACGTCGGTAAACTCAATGACCCTTCGGGCGGGTATATTGCCGCGGCCTTTTTGGCGGACGATTATGGAAAACCCAAGCCGGAGAGCCACTGGGTGCAGCTGGGAGATAGGGTGACCATACGGTATATAGATGAAGTGGAGTATTTTGAACCTGCCACAGGAAAGGTGTACCGGCAAGAAATACCCGAAGGGGTAGAGGCCGGCGCCCTGGAGATGCGGGTGCTAAAACAGCATGAGGTGACTAACTATTAGAAGTCAAGCAATTTTTTCAGCAAATTGATAGGACG
>CAZKBM010000047.1:0-26147 GCA_964550985.1 uncultured Oscillospiraceae bacterium | reverse complement strand
AAAGGTTGCGTAGCAAGCTTTTGTTATTAGAGTTTCTCAAAAAGCTGTGCAGCAGGTTTTTGTAAGAAACTCTTATACAGAGTAGCAACTGTTATGCAGCGCCTGATTTTTCCCGTATTTATGCGCTACAGCTTGTTCATTTGCTGTAAACCTGTTTTTGCTCGCCGCTTGCTGTGTAAAACATTTGTTCAAATGCTGTAAACCGCTTTGGCCGCGGCTGTTTTGTTTATAATTGCCCTGCGCGTATATACTTTGCCCATAGCCGCTTTCGCTTTGCCTATAGCTGCCCTGCCTGCAAATACTTTGCCCATATAGCCCCGCCCAAAGCAGCGCCACCCAAATGCAATAAAAAGGAGCCAGCCATGAAAACCCTGATTAAAAACGCGAAACTGCTGCAATTAAATACGTCCGGCCAGCCTGTTCAGCAGGATATCCTGATAGAGGATGGGGCCATCAGCGCCCTGGGCGAAGAGGCCAAAGCGGCGGCGAATGAAGGCCAGCCCCTCCAAAAGGTGATAGACGCCACCGGAAAGCTGGCCCTGCCCGGCCTTGTAAACGCCCACACCCACAGTTACATGAGCCTGTTTCGCAACTATGCCGACGACCTCTCCTTCCAGGAGTGGCTGTTTGAACGGGTGATGCCCGTGGAAGACCGTATGCAGGGGGAGGACGCCTTTTGGGGCAACCAGCTTGCGGCCTGCGAGATGATTCGCACCGGCACCACCACCTTTGCCGATATGCACATGTTCCAGCATCAGGCCGTAAAAAGCCTTGCCCAAAGCGGGCTGCGCGGGGTGCTGGCGCGGGGCCTTGCCTGTGGCGAGGACGACCCCGCCGGTGGCAAACGCCGCCTGGACGAGGCCTTTGCCGAAGCAGAAGAGGCCAAAGACAGCGGGGCGCTGGTGAGCTTTTTGCTGGGGCCCCACGCCATATACACCTGCTGCGAGGGTTATTTAAAGCAGCTTGTGGCCCTGGCCGAAGAAAAGGGGATGGGTTTTCACATCCATATTTCGGAAACCCGCTTTGAGGTGGAAAGCTGCAAACAGCAGCACGGCGGGCAAAGCCCCGTGCAATACCTGAATAGCCTTGGGTTGTTTGGCCGCCCCACACTGGCTGCCCACTGTGTATGGGTGGACGAAGGGGACATTGCCATCCTGGCCGAAAAGGGAGTTAGCGTTGTCACCTGCCCGGTTAGCAACATGAAACTGGGCAACGGCTTTGCCCCCTTCACTAAACTGCAAAAGGCCGGTATTAACCTGGCCGTGGGCACCGATGGCGCGGCCTCGAACAACAGTTTAAACCTCTTCCGCGAGATGTCGGCCCTCTCCTACATCCACAAAGGGGTGGATTTGGAGGCCCAAAGTGCCCCGGCCCGCGCCGTGCTGCACTGCGGCACCCTGGGGGGCGCCAAGGCCCTGGGGCTGGAAAAACAGATTGGCAGCCTAGAGCTGGGTAAACGCGCCGATATTGTGCTGGTGGACCTAAACCGCGCCCAGTTTATGCCCCAAAACGATGCGGTTACGGGGCTCATCTACTCGGCCAATGGCAGCGAGGTGGACACCGTTTTGGTGGAGGGCCGGGTGCTGATGGAAAAAGGGGAACTTTGCACCCTGGACGAGGAGCGCATCTTTTTTGAGATGGAACGCCTGCGAAAAAAATACCTTGCCTAGCCCCTTGCACGGGTGGTAAAATGAACTGGTATAGCTACCTTTATATAGAAACAGGAGGCAACAACTATGAGTGAAATTCGGGATATCCGCCTGGCCCCCAGCGGCCACCAAAAAATTGATTGGGTAAGCCGCCACATGCCTGTGTTAAGCAGTATCAAGGCCGAGTTTGAAAAGGAAAAGCCCTTCCAGGGCTTAAAGGTGGCCCTCTCCATCCATTTAGAGGCAAAAACCGCTTACCTGTGCAAAACCTTGGCCGCCGGCGGGGCCGAAATGTACATCACCGGCAGCAACCCCCTCTCCACCCAAGACGACATTGCCGCCGCCCTGGCCGAGGACGGCCTGAACGTATTTGCCTGGCACGCCGCCACGGGCGAAGAGTATGAAAACCATATCCGCCGCGTGGTGGAAATTGGCCCCGACGTGATTGTGGACGACGGCGGCGACATTGTAAACCTCATCCATGAGGAGTTCCCAAACCTCTGTGAAAAGGTGCTGGGCGGCTGTGAGGAGACCACAACCGGGGTCATCCGGCTGAAAGCCCGCGCGCGGGACGGCGCTTTAAAATTCCCCATGATTTTGGTAAACGACGCGCAGTGCAAGCACTTTTTTGATAACCGCTACGGCACGGGGCAATCGGTTTGGGACGCCATTGACCACACCACAAACCTAATTGTGGCGGGCAAACAGGTGGTGGTTAGCGGTTACGGCTGGTGCGGCAAGGGCGTGGCCATGCGGGCCAAGGGCCTGGGCGCGCGGGTAATTGTAACCGAGGTGAACCCTGTGCGCGCGCTGGAAGCCTTGATGGACGGCTTTGACGTGATGCCCATGGATGACGCCGCCCCCTTGGGTGATTATTTTGTAAGCGTTACGGGTTGCCGCGACGTATTGTGCGAAAAAGACTTTTTGAAGATGAAGGACGGCGCCATACTGGCAAACGGCGGGCATTTCAACGTAGAAGTGGACGTGGCGGGCCTTGAAAAAATGGCCACCGAACAGCGCGAGCTGCGCCACAACGTGCGGGGCTTCAAGCTGCCAAACGGGCGCTGGCTCTCCCTCATTGGCGAAGGCAGGCTGGTAAACCTGGCCGCGGGCGACGGCCACCCCGCCGAAATTATGGACATGAGTTTTGCCGTGCAGGCCAAATGTGCCGAATATATTGTGAAGAACAAACTCACCGAAAAGATTAACACCGTGCCCACCGAGGTGGATACCGAGGTGGCAAGGCGCAAACTCACCTTTAGCGGCTTCTCCATCGACACCCTGACCCCCGCGCAGGAGAAATACCTCCAAAGTTGGAGCGCCGAGTAGACACCCTCTAGGACAATACTACACTAATAAAGTTGCCGGGCATGCGGCTGCGGCAGTTTTGTGCGGTTGCCACCCAAGGCAAAAAACGTTTTTCACCCTGGCCACAACCCCTTCCCCTGCGCACCCCTGGGGGAGGGGTGTTTTTTACCTATCGGCCGGTGGTGCAGTTTGGGCAATAACTTCCAGCACCTTCCCGTACAAACGGCCATAAAACAAAGGAGCAAACACGATGGAAATCAGGCAAGAGACCCTGAAAATGAGCGGCGCGCTGCCAAAAGCGGAAAACCCCCAGCCAGAGCTTAGAAGCAAAAAACACGATGTAAAGCTATTTCATGACGGCAGCCTGCAAAAGGAAGAACTGGTGCGCTATGGTACGGGCTGTGCGGCGCGGGTATTGCCCTACCGTATGCAAGACCGCTATACCCGCGCCGAAGAGCCCCTGGAGATTGAAACCTTTGTGCTGGAAAACGAGTTTTTACGGGCCACCTTTTTGCCCGGTTACGGCGGTAGGCTGTGGAGCCTGTATGCCAAAGACGAAAAGCGGGAGTTGCTGTTTGTTAACCCGGTGTTCCGTCCGGCTAACCTTGCAAACCGCAACGCTTGGCTGGCCGGGGGCATTGAGTGGAACCTGGGCCACACCGGGCACTGTGCCTTCACCTGTGACGATTTGTTTTGTACGGTGGTAAAAGCGCCAGATGGCGAGCGTTTTTTACGCATGTACGAATATGAAGCCACCCACGCCCAAGTGCTGCAGATGGATTTTCACCTGCCGGATGGCGCCAGGCAGCTGGGGCTGCACCTGCGTGTTACAAATGCCAGGCAGGTGCCCTCGCCCCTGTATTGGTGGACGAATACCGCCCTGCGCTTAAAACCCGAGACGCGGGTTTTTGCCGCCACGGGGGATATTTTGTACCAGCTTACCCCAAACCCCGAGGACAAAACCCCCGGTTTTGGGCGCTGTAAAATGCCTTTGCAGCCAAACCTCGCCTGTGAGGATGTCAGTTACCCCTGGCAAATTCCGCATTCGGTGGAATATTTCTTCCAAACCCCGGCGGCCTGTAAGGCCCCCTGGGAGCTAAGCGCCGAGGGGGACGGTCAGGGATTTTTAGAGCGCTCTACCCAGCCGCTTTTTGCACGCAAGATGTTTTGCTGGGGTATGGGCAGCGGCGGGCGGCACTGGTGCGACTTTTTGGCGAAGGATGGCCAGGGCGACTATATTGAGATACAGGCGGGGCTGGCCCCCACCCAGCACCACACCGCCCTTTTGCAGGCGGGCGAAACCCTGTGTTTCACCCAGCTTTTTGGCGCCTTTAACGGCGATGGCAAGGCTTTGCAACAAAGCGACTGGGCCATGGCCCAAAAAGCCGCCGAAGCCGCGGCGGAAAAAACACTGAGCGAAGCCCAAACACTGGCGCTGCACAAGGAGTATGCGGGCAAGGCCCTGCTGGCAGGGCAATCCCCCTGCCACACCGCAAGCATGTATGGCTTTTTGGAGGACGCCCGCCGTAAAAAGGCGGGGCAGCCCCCCCTTGCGCAGCATCTGGCCTTTCCCCCCTGCGGCCGGGATGCAGCGGCCTGGGCGGGGGTTTTGGAGGGCAGGCCCTTACCCTGCGGGCAGGTGCCGCTGGCCTATATGGTAGACCCCCTTTGGGAGCCCTATTTACAAGAGCTAAGCGGCCAAAGTACGGAGAGCGCCTTTCAGTACGCGGTGCTACTGGCTGAAAATGGCCGCGAGGCCGAGGCGGAGGCCCTGCTAAGCCCCCTGGCAAAAGAGGGAAACGCCTACGCGGCTTACACCCTGGGCAGCCTGTTTTTGCGCGCGGGTGAAAAGCAAAAAGCCGCCGAGATGCTGGAAAAAGCCCTTGGCCTTGCGGGCGATAGGGCCGACCCCAGCTTTTGGGAGGGGTATTTGCAGGCCCTGCTGCAACTGGAGGATTATACGGGCGCCTTTGCCGTGTTTGGCCGTATGCCAAACCCCAGCGATACCGCCCGCCTGCTGGCCTGTGAGGCCGCTTTGCAACTGGAGGAGTTCGCCTTTTTGGAGGACGCCTTCATGCGGGAGTATGCCACCATACGCGAGGGGGCGCTGGGGCTTGCTGACATTTGGTTTGAGTACCAGGCGCGCAAAGCCGCTAAAGAAAAAGGCCTTCCTTTTACAGAAGGCCAGATAGACCGCAGCCTGCCGCTGCCCCGCCATTTGGATTTTAGAATGTTTGAATAAATGGTAAGGGGCAGCCCCCCTGGCCCCAGGTGGCCGGGTTTACGTCGCGGGTGAGCCATTTTTGGCCCTTGGAAACCCGTCACGCCCCTTTGCACCCGTAAAAGCAGTCGTCTGCCCCCATTTCGGGCAAACGGCTGCTTTTTTGTGTCTTGCGGCAAAGCTGTGTCACCCTTTGCGGGCCAATACCACCCTAAACCTCCAGGCGGCCTCGCGCGGCCTTGCGGTACTCCATGGGGCTTTGCCCCGCCAATTTCCTAAAACTTTGCGAAAAATAGCTGGGGGAGGAAAAGCCCAAAATCTGCGAGATGTGCGCCAGAGAGTGATTTGTGTTTTCCAAAAGGTATTTCCCTTCGCGTATCCGCCGTTCTATCAGGTAGTTTATGGGGGTAATGCCATACTCTTTGCGAAAGGCGTGTACCAGGTAATATTTGTTTATATGGGCAATTTCGGCCAGTACATCCAAACTTAAATCGTCGTAGTAACGCTCTTCTATATGGCGGCGTACGGCGGCGCACTCCTGGCTGCCGCCAAGGCCGGGCAGAACGTTAATGTTTAGGGCTGTGTGGCGCATCAGGTGGATGAACAGCACCTGCAACAGGTGCTGGCAAACCTGTTCATATTGGCCTTCTTTTGTCTGCACCTCCCGCAGCATCAGTTCCAGGCAGAACCGGATATCCCCCCGGATGTTGCGGCAGTTGATGATGCGGTGGGGCGTGCCGCTTTCCTCCCCAAACTGGAAGTCCAAACCGTCTACCCCCAGCACAATATACTCTAGCGGGTTCGAGGTGCTGCTGTTCTCGGTATGCTCCACACCCGCGTTCACAATCACCATGTCGTCACCGCCCACGGCCTGGCATTCCTCCCGGAAGGTAAATTCCCCAATGCCCCGCACACAGTAAAAAAGCTCTGCACAGGCGTGGGTGTGCAGGGTACTGTGCCAGTCGGTATCAAAGCTGGAGGTGGTTACATACAAAAGCTGGGAATCGCCTAGGGCCTCGGCTTGCCTGCGCAGGTCAAAACGGCGGTTACTCAAGGGGCGGCCTCCTCTTTGGTTCGCCATTCACACTTTGCCAATTTATGCAAGGTGAATTAAAGAACAATATTAATAAAATTTGGGCTTACCCCATTATAAGGCTAAGGGGGCTTCATCGCAAGAGGAAGGGCAGAAAAAGAATGTAAGGCGCTAAAGTGTGTGCGCAAATTCATTTTTAACACCAATTTTAGCAGACCAAAACACTGTATAAAAAATCTCAAGTTTTTTTGTATAAAACATGCATTAAAAATGACAAATTGATTTCAATTTAATATTTATTATGCACAAAAAAGCAATAAATATAAAATAAGCAGCAAGGAAGTCTCTTGCTTCCCATGTGAAATGCGGTATACTTTGAGACAAGCAAGGGCATATTGACGCAAGTGTGGCGGCCGAAGCGGGCAAAATCTAACCCTGTGGCAAACAGCTTGCCGTGCATGGCAGAGGCCCTTTTACAAGTTGCTTGGTTTTACATACAGGTAACGCATTTTATTTTTTATGAGGAGGTACAATATGAAAAAAGTTTTAAGTGCAGTGTTGGCTCTCACCCTGGTTGGTATGCTGGCCGCCTGTGGGGGCAGCACCTCGTCCGCCTCTCCTGCGGCGTCGGCGTCGGGCTCCAAGGCGGCGGCAAGCGCCAGCACCAGCGCGGCGCCCGCTGCCGCAACCGGCATTGAAGACGGCGCCAAACTGGTGTACTGGCCCATGTGGGCAGAAACCGAGCCCCAGGGCGTTGTGCTGGCCGAGGCCGTGCAGGCCTTTAGCGATGAGACCGGTGTTCCCGTAGAGATTAACTGGGCAGGCGGGCGCGACACCCGTAAAACCCTTACCCCCGCGCTGGATGCGGGCGAGACCATTGATATTTTTGACGAGGACATAGAGCGCGTAAATGTAACCTGGGGCAACTATCTGCTGGATATCCAGGATATGTACGACGCCTCTGCCCTGAGTGGCGCGCAGAACGAAACGCTAATTAACCTGGCCAAAGAGCTGGGCGGCGGCAGCCTGAAAAGCGTTCCCTACCAGCCCTCCACCTTCCTGATGATGTACAACAAAGAAGCTTTTGACAAAGCGGGCATCAAAGCCGTTCCCACCACCTGGGAAGAGTTTTTGGCCGCCTGTGAAGCCTTAAAAGGCGCCGGTTACATCCCCCTGACGATTGACGACGCCTACATGGCCGCTTTCTTTGGCTATATGATGGACCGTGTGGCCGGGTTTGACACCACCAAGGCTGTTGCCGCGGGCGATTTTAGCAACGCCGCCGTGCTGGAGACCGCCAAGGCCATTCAGGAACTGACCGACAAAGGCTATATCGACCCCCGCGCCGCCGGTAACGTATGGCCCGCCGGGCAGAACAACATCGCCGATGGCTCGGTTGCCATGTACCTGAACGGCACCTGGCTGCCCAACGAAATTAAGAATCAAACGCCCGAAGGTTTCATGTGGGGCACCTTTGCCCTGCCCAACATTGCCGAGGGCGGCGATGGTGCAGAGAGCAACCAGTATGGTGCGCAGAGTTTTGCCATCAACAAAGACACCCAGTACCCCGGCGCCGCCTTTGCGCTAATTGAGTATTTGACCAGCGGCGAGTGGGACCAGAAATTGGCCGACGAGACCATTGGCGTGCCCATGGCCAACGATGCCACCTGGCCCGAGGCCTTAACCGATGCCAAAGCCGTTTTGGATAACACCACAAACCGCCTTTCCTGGGCCGTGGATATGGAGAATGACGCGAATGTGAACGCCTCCATTAAAGAAAACCTGGCCAAGATGATTGGCGGCAGCCTGGACGCCCAAGGCTTTGCCGATGCCTTTGCCGGCACCCAGGCCTCCACTTCTGCTTAACACGTCACCAAACATTGGGCGGCGGCAGTTTGCTGCCGCCGCCCAATATCTATTTATGGCCAAGGGCCGCGCATGAGCGGCCCTTGGCCCCATTGGGCAGGCGGCACAGCCCAGGGGGCCAACACCACCTGGGCGGGGCAACTAGCCCAAATGCAGGCTGGGGCAAACGGCCAAAAACGGCGGCAGGCGGCACAATTGCCGCCGTATACAAAAGGATAAGCAATTTTGAAGGGGGAGGGTGTGTATATGAATCAGGCGGGGAAATCCAAAGGCAGCCCGCTGCAGGGGAACCGCAGAACCATGTTGGTGTTGTTTATAACACCGGCGCTGCTTTTGTTTTTGGTGGTGTTTCTCTATCCGGTTGTGCGCACGGTTGTCATGAGCTTTTTCCGGGTGGAAGGGGTAACAGACCCCATCTCCACCTGGAGTTTTAACGGCATTGCCAACTATACCCGCGCTTTTACAGACCCCATGTTCCGCGCGGCCATGTCAAACCTGGGCAAGCTGTGGCTGGTGGGCGGTATTATTGTTATGCTGCCCGCGCTGTTGTACGCCGTTATTTTAACCAGCGGGGTGCGGGGCAAAAAGTTCTTTCGCAGCATCATCTACCTGCCAAATTTGGTGTCGGCCGTGGCCATGGGCACCATGTGGCTGTACTTTGCCCTTAGTAAGGAAAGTTACGGCCTGTTAAACAGCATTTTGCGGCTGTTTGGCGGCAGCGACGTGATGTGGACGGCCCCCGAATACAAATTTTGGGGAATGCTGATGGCCTATAGCTTTGGCATGGTGGGCTATCATATGCTTATTTTTATGAGCGGGATAGACCGCATTGGGGCCGATTATTATGAGGCCGCCACCATCGATGGGGCCAACGTGTTCCAAAAATTCTGGTTCATCACCCTGCCGCTGCTGCGCGGGGCCATCCGCACCAATTTGGTGATGTGGACGGTAAGCAGCGTAGGCTTCTTCATCTGGGGCCAGGTGTTTGACCCCGTGAACCTCTCCTACCAAACGGTAATGCCGCTAAACTACATGTACGAACTGGTGTTTGGCGCCTCAAACGCCACCCAGGCCGTGCGCGAATCGGGCATTGGCGCGGCCATAGGCGTTATGATGGCCATCATTGTGGTGGCGGTGTTTGGCCTCACAAACTTCATCGTTAAAAACGACGATGTAGAACTGTAAGGGGGTGGGAAGAATGGCAAAAGAAAAAGTGATTCGCGAAAAGCTGAACCCTAAAAAAGAATTGCCCCTGTTGCCGGGCTATCTGCTGTGTATTTTGTGGCTGGTGTTTACCGTGCTGCTGGTGGGCTGGGTGGTGCTGGCCTCCCTTTCCACCACCAGCGAAATTACCACGGGCAAGCTGTTTGCCTTTGAAACCGGCTTCCATTTTGAAAACTACGTAAACGCCTGGAGCAGCCAAAAGGTCAACATCTTTTTCCTCAACTCCCTTTTGTACACCGTGGTCTCTTGCAGCCTCATCGTCGTCATCGCCTCCCCGGCGGCCTATGCGCTTTCGCGGTTCCGCTTCCGTGGCAATATGTTTTTGCAAAACCTGTTTGCCTCGGCGCTGGGGGTGCCGGTTATTCTAATTGTAATGCCGCTGTTTTCTATAGTTACAGCGCTGAAACTTACCAACACACGCGGGCTCATCATCTTTTTGTACATCGCCATGAACGTGCCCTTCACCATCTTCTTTCTGCTCTCGTTTTTCAAAAACCTCTCCTTCACCTTTGAAGAGGCCGCCTCCATCGATGGCTGCGGCCCCATCAAAAACTTCTGGCGCATCATGATGCCCCTGGCCCAGCCGGGCATCATCACCGTTACGGTGTTCAACTTCATCACCATTTGGAACGAGTTCTTCATGTCCATGCTGTTTGCCTCCAAACAAAATGTGCGCCCCATCGCGGTGGGGCTGTACAACATGGTAAAGGGTATGCAGTACACAAACGATTATGGCGGCCTGTTCGCCGCGGTGATTATTGTGTTTGCACCTACCCTGGTTTTGTACATCTTCCTTTCAGATAGAATTATTGCCGGTGTTACCGGCGGGGCCATTAAGGGCTAAACTACGCTTATTTACCCAATGTAACCCACAGCAAAACGGCAGGCACGCCGGGGGCTGCCTGCCATTTTTGTACCCAAAACAGTATTACAGCAAAGCAAAACACCGGTAAAGATGGCGGGAGGATAACCATGGAACAGGAAAAAAAGCAAGGCCGCGTAACCATACCCACCGATTTGGATGTGGTGCCCGAAACACTGGAACTGCTAAAACGCTGGGGGGCCGACGCTATACGCGACTGCGACGGCACCGATTACCCCGAGGGCCTCAAGGGCCTCCGGGGCGTGAAGGTGTACTCCACCTACTACACCACCCGCAAAGATAACGCCTGGGCCAGGCAAAACCCGGATGAGGTGCAGCAGTGCTACCTCATGACAAAGTTTTACACGGCCACGGGGCCAAAACTCCGCATTCCCCTGTTAAAGGGCGTTTCCAAAGAGTTGATGGCCGTAAACACCCGCGATGATAGTAAACGCTGGTGGGAGTGTATCAACCGCAGCACCGGCGAGGTGGTGCCCCCCGAAAGCTGGCGTTTTGACGCCGAGGCCGAGGAGGTGGTGCTGGAAGCTGCTCGGCCTTTCAACCAGTACACCGTCAGTTTTTTGGCCTACCTGATATGGGACCCCGTACATATGTACAACGCCGTAACCAATAGTTGGCAAAATTTCGAGCATCAAATCACCTTCGACGTGCGCCAGCCCAAAACGCGTGAATACTCAAAACAGCGGCTGCGCCGTTTTTTAGAAGAGCATCCCCATGTGGATGTGGTGCGTTTCACCACCTTTTTTCACCAGTTCACCATGGTGTTTGACGAACAGGACCGCGAGAGTTATGTGGATTGGTACGGATATTCGGCCTCGGTATCGCCCTACATTTTGCAGCAGTTTGAAAAAGAGGTAGGCTACCCCTTTAGGCCCGAATATATTGTGGATGCGGGCTATTACAATAACCAGTACCGGGTGCCCAGCCCCCAGTACAAAGATTTTATGGCTTTTCAGCGGCGGGAGGTGGCCCGCCTTGCGCGCGAATTTGTGGACATTTGCCACGAGTACGGCAAAGAGGCCATGATGTTTTTGGGCGACCATTTCATAGGTACTGAGCCCTTTATGGAGGAGTTTAAAACCATTGGGCTGGACGCCGTGGTGGGCAGTGTAGGCAACGGCAGCACCCTGCGCCTCATCAGTGAGATTGAGGGGGTGCGTTACACCGAGGGGCGTTTTTTGCCCTACTTTTTCCCAGATACCTTTTACGAGGGGGGAGACCCCGTGCGCGAGGCGAAGGAGAACTGGGTGACGGCCCGCCGGGCCATTTTGCGCAAACCCATCAGCCGCATTGGGTATGGCGGCTACCTGAAGCTGGCCTGCCAGTTCCCGGCGTTTATTGAATATGTGGAAAGCGTTTGTAACGAGTTCCGAGAGTTATACGACAATATCCAAAACGCCGCGCCCCACTGTGCAAAAACGGTGGCCGTGTTAAACTGCTGGGGCAAAATGCGTGCCTGGGGCTGCCATATGGTGCACCACGCGCTATACAAAAAACAAAACTACAGCTATGCCGGGGTAATCGAGGCCCTGAGCGGCGCGCCTTTTGACGTGCGCTTCATCAGCTTTGACGACCTGCGGCAAAACCCAGGTCTGCTGGAAGGCATTGACCTCATACTGAATATTGGCGACGGGGACACGGCCCATACCGGCGGGGCCGAGTGGGAAGACGCCGAAATATCTGCCCTTTTGCGCGGCTTTGTATACGGCGGCGGGGGCCTAATTGGCGTGGGCGAGCCCAGCGGCCACCAGTTTGAGGGCAAGTATTTGCAGCTGGCGCAGGTGCTGGGGGTAGAAAAGGAGACGGGCTTCACCCTGGGTTACGATAAGTACAACTGGCAGCAACGCGAGGGGCATTTCATCCTGGCCGACTGTGAGGGCGAGCCCGATTTTGGCGAGGGCAAAAAAAGCCTCTACGCCTTAGAGGGCGCAGAGGTTTTGGTACAGCGCGAACAAGAGGTGCAGATGGCTGTGAACGAGTTTGGCAAAGGGCGGGGGGTATACATCAGCGGCCTGCCCTACAGCGCCCAAAACTGCCGTTTGCTGCACCGCGCCATTTTATGGGCCTGCCATGCCGAGGGGGAACTGCACCGCTGGTTTAGCCAAAACCCGAATGTGGAGGTACACGCCTACCCAGGCAGCCGCCGCTACTGCGCCGTAAACAATACCTACCAGCCCCAAAACACTACGGTGTACACCGCAAGTGGCGAGGGTTTTGCCCTAAGCCTTGCGGCCAATGAGATACGATGGTACGAGTTTTAGCTTTGGTTGGCGTGTGGCTTTAGCGGCCAGTGTCCGGGCATTCCTCCGCGTGGATGACCCTGCATACCTGCTAAGCGCAGCCGCGCTGCGCAGCTCCCGGCCCCCGGCCGCTGATGGGGCTGGTTTTTGAATTTGACCCATATTTGGCTTAAAACTTTGTATTTCCCCTATGCGGTCAGTTCCGCCTGGTACAGCCAGTTGCCTTGGGTATCCATCAGGCCAATATTGCCGTCTTTTTCCACCACAAAGCGGCCCGCGCTGCCGTTTTGGTAGTGTACAGAATCCACTGCCTCCAGCACAATATTGCCGTCCATGTCCAAAATATCGCTGCGCTCTATGCCGTCCCCGTAAAAATCCCCCTTGCGGGTGGCGATAAAATATGCGGCGGGAGCTAGGCTAGTGCCGTCCATCGGCAGAATGGTATTGTATTTTGACTGTGGCACCAGTGGCTGTAAATCTTCACTGAACAGAGCCGAGCCCAGTTTTGGATGCCGCACAACCACGCGGTTTTCTGTGGTGGGCATGATGCTGTCCTGCCCAAAATATAGAATGACGTCGCCGGGGCAATCTGCCTCGGCCAAAACCTCACCCTCGCGGCTTAGCAGTTGCAGGGTGTTTTCGTCTTTATAGCCGTAAAACTGCTGGGTTTGCAGTGCCGGGGCAGAGGCCTTGCTGGTAAGGTATTTGTAATTGCGCAGCACGGGCGCGCCTGCCGCTGTGTATAGCTGATAGCGCATCTGGGTATCCTCCATCTGCACACCCATCACATAGTCACCGTCGTAATAGAAGGCCGTGGCAAGCCCCAGGGCGGCAAGGTCAATCACGTCCTCGCCCGTAGCAGCATTTACAAGCCTTGGGGCGGGTATGCCGCCGGGTTCCTCGGGGGTGATATCCAGCACAATACAGCCATCCCCCCTTGCCGCAGTCTCGGTAAGGCGCTGGCCGGGGTAGCTGGCCAAAACGGCAAAAGAGGCGTCCAGCAGATACCCGGTATCCTCAAATTCAGAAGTGACGGTTGTAGCCAGGTAATTTTCCCCAAAGGGGCAGAGGTAGGCGTAGGCCTGCGGCATCGGGAAATTCCCCACGGGTTTTAAATCGTGGTTCACAATGCCCAAAATTAGGTTATCTCCGCCGCCCACCAGCAGGCTATCCTCCTGAAAGGGGCTAAGGGAGTAGGCGCTCTCCAACAGGGTTTCCCCGGTTTCTTTATCCACCAGTGCCGAAGAAAACTCCTCGGGCAGGGGCATCGGCCCCACCTCGTAAGCGGTAATCTCAAGGGAAGCGTGAACCACGGCCCTACCCGTGCCCGCCTTATAAATACCAGGGCTACGGGGGCGCAGCACTTCGCCATCAAGGCCGTACAAGCTTGCCTCACATTCATCGTTCAGCACCAAATCCGGCCGGGCGTCCGGCTGGGCCTGCTCTTTGGGGAAGCGCTGCTCAATGGCCTGTGGCAGGCCGCTCACCACATCGTACAAAATATTCAAATATTCCCCCTCCACCAGCACCCGGCCGTTTTCGTCTACAACTACCCCCCCAAGGCCCGCCGGGCCAATATCAGCGAAGGGGATGAAATACACCGAGGGCGTGCTGGCGCCAGCGGCGGGCTGGCCGGGTGTTTTTGGGGGGATGGAAGCCATGGCCGAAGCCGAGCCCGCAGCAGAGGAGGCGGACGCCGCGCTGGCGGGCAAAGCCGAGGACGAAGCCCCCCCGGCCGAGCAGCCCGCCAGCAAACACACCGCCAACAGGGCGGCCAGAATGCCAAGGAGCAAAGTGCGTCTATGCCGCCGTGCGGCAGTGGGTAGTTTTTTCATAGCGTTACATTCTCCCTAGTAAAAGCGTATAAGGCAGGGCAAGTGGCGGTGGCAATGGCGAATTACAGCAAACATTCGCAAAGCCCATCTATACTCTCTATACTACGCCAAATGAAACAATATTTCCATTGCAAAAAAGCTACAAAACCCAAAGCGGGTTTTGTAGCCTCTGCCTTTTTACCTATATTCAACCTATTTTGCCGCCTACTGTTCCAGCCAGGCCTTTATTTCAGCCTCGCTGGTTTTGTGGGCCGCTTTGCTAAAATACACTTCCAGCCCGTCTTTTACCGCCGCGCCTTTGCAAAAATCCTGTAGGTTTTGCACCGTGCCGCCCGGCCCCCCGCCGTGGGTAACAAAGGGGTACAGCGTTTTGCCCTGCCAGGTGTGGGCGCTTAAAACACTGCGCAGGGGTGGGGCAAAGGTGTACCACCAGGCCGGGGTGCCCAGGTAGATGGTATCATAATCGGCCAGGTTTACGCCAAGGGGCTGCACTTCGGGTGCAAAGTTTTGCTCAACTTCATTTTTGGCCTGCTTTACACAGGCGTCATAGCTGGCGGGGTAGGGGGTCACGGTTTTTATCTCCGCTAGCTCCGCGCCCGTCAATTTGTGAATTTGCTCGGCAATTTTGCGGGTGTTGCCACTGTAGGAATAGTACAGAATCAGTGCGCTCATGGTTGGTTTCTCCTTATGGTTTTTTATGGTGGTTTCTCATAAGCTTGCATGGCAAGCCTTTCCCCCACCGCATTTTCACAAATAACTTACACACCTCACCGGTAAGATTTTTCAAAAATCCCGGCGCAATCCTCGTCGTTTAACTCGCAGGGGTTTGCCAAAAACAGCCCGCCCTGCATGGTGCGCGCACCCTTGGCAAGCGTCATGGCTTCGCCGGGGCTAAAACCGTAATCGCTCATCTTTAGCTCGGCAACCTGGCAGTCCTCCTGCAACTTCACAAGGGCGGTGATAAAGTCCTCGGGTTTTGTGGCGTTTTCCCTCCCCATGGCTTTCGCCATCTTCACAAACTGCTCGTCACAGGCGTGGCGCCCAATAAAAAACTCGTAAAAGGCCTTGGATATCATGATGAGCCCTGCGCCGTGGGGCAGGCTGGGGTGGTGGGCGCTCATGGAATGCTCCATCGAGTGTTTTGCCGTGGTGCTGGTAAGCTGCATGGTCATGCCTGCAAGGGTGCTGCCGTAGGCTACGTGTTCCCTTGCCTCAAGGTCCTTGCCGTCCCGCACAGCGCGGGGCAGGTAGCCTGCAATGTGTGCAATGGCCGAAAGGGCCAGCGTCTCACTCAAAAGGTTCACCCCGTTAGAAATCATCACCTCTGTGTTGTGAAACAGGGCGTCAAAACCCTGGTAGGCAGTGTACTGGGGCGGAACGGTCATCATCAGCTCGGGGTCCACAATGGCCAGCACCGGCACAAGCCAGGGGTGGCCAAAGCCAATTTTTTCGCTCGTTTCGATGTTTGAAATAACCCCAAAGGCGTTGATTTCCGAGCCGGTGCCCGCCGTGGTTGCAAGGGTGACAATGGGCAGGCCCTTTTGGCTTAGCGCTTGCCCCTTGCCGGTGCCGCCCTGTACATAGTCCCACAAATCGCCGGGGTTTGTGGCCATGGCGGCTATGGCGGTGGAGGCGTCCAGCACCGCGCCGCCGCCCAGCGCCACAATAAAATCACAGCCGTTTTCTCTGGCGCAGGCGGCCCCCTCCATCACGGCGCTTTTTTGGGGGTTTTCCATAATCTTATCAAACACGGTAAAGGCAATGCCCATCTCGCCAAGTTGTTCGCACACGCTGTCAAACGCGCCGTTTTTCTTTACAGAGTTCCCGCTAGAAATAAGCAGCAGTGCCTTTTTACCCGGCAACTGCTGGTTTTGCAGCTCTTTCAATGTGCCGCTGCCGAAAATAAGCTTGCTTGGGTTGTAAAAGTTAAAATGCATATTCATAAAGTGCTGTCCCCTTTTCGGTTAAAGTGATACACCCATCCGCATTGACAGGTTCATCTGCGGGGTGTATCCTCATTGTAGAACCTAAAGTCAGGTTTAGGTCAAGCACTTTTTTCAAAAATCAATCATTTTTTTGGAAAGGAACCCCCCATGAACTATTCCATAGGCCAGGTTGCCAGCACAACCAACATTGCCATATCCACCCTTCGCTATTATGACCGCGAGGGCATGTTCCCCAGCATACAGCGCAGCAGCGGGGGAATACGCGTATTTTCTGAAAAAGAGGTAAACACCCTGCGGGTCATTGAATGCCTGAAGGCAACGGGGATGCCCCTAAAGGATATTAAAAACTTTTTGGATTGGTGTGCCGAGGGGGATGCCTCGCTGGAAAAAAGGCGGAACCTGTTTTACGAGCGGCTGGCAGAGGTGACCAAACAAATGGAGGCCCTGCAGCGCACCATGAACACCATAGAGTACAAATGCTGGTATTACGATACGGCCCTGGCCGATGGAACCGAGGATAAAGTGAAGCAGCTAAGTGCGGAGGATGTGCCAAAAAAATTACGTAAGTACAAAATATAAATCGTACAGGATTTTGATATAACAGTGGGCTGCACGCTGTTATCCGCCTGCCCACCGGGTTTACAAAAGGGAGGAGCCAATTTTGAAAAAAATATTTTTGTGTGTGGCTTTTTTGGCTTCTATTACTCACCGTGATTGGATTGTTTGTCGTTAGATAATTTGAAATTAGTATAATTTGCTGTAAACTTAGTTGGCCACATAGCAAAACCCCGGTTTTCACTCTGGAAAACCGGGGCTCTCTATGCAATTTTGCCTACCTCTTTGCCGGCCGCTGCCCTGCTATTTGGGCTGCCGGTTGGGGGTGTAGGGCACGGGTTTTGTGCTGCGTTTAATCACCAGCAGGGTGGCAATTACCAGCACTATGCCAATGGGCAGCACAATTAGCGCGCTTTGAATGATGCCCGCCAGGATGAAGCACACAAACGAGATGGCGGCCACAATCAGCGCGTAGGGCATTTGGGTGGAAACGTGTATGATGTGGTTCACCCGCGCGCCGGCCGAGGCCATGATGGTGGTGTCGGAGATGGGGGAGATATGGTCGCCGCATACAGACCCCGCCAAAATGGCCGAGATGGAGATGGTGGAGAGCACCCCGGCATCGCCCGTTTTGGCAAAAACGGCCAGTGCAATGGGAATGAGAATGCCAAACGTACCCCAGGAGGTGCCGGTGGCAAAGGCCAGGCCCAGCGCTATAAGGAAGAAGATAGCCGGTATCAGGGTGGTGGCAATGCTGTTGCCCGCAACCAAATTGCCCACAAACTCACCAGCGCCCAAAGCGTCGCGGCAAAAACCGCCAATGGCCCAGGCCAGGCATAAAATCATAATGGCGGGCACCATCTGGCGGAAACCGTCCGGCAGGCAGGCGGCAAACTCTTTAAAGGTAACCACCTTGCGCGGCACATAGATAAAGAAGGTGATAACCAGCGCCACAAGGGAGCCCAGGGCCAGGGCAATCGAAGCGTCGGTGTTGGCAAACGCGTCAATAAAGCCCGCGCCATCCCAAAAGCCGCCGGTGTACAGCATACCCACAATGCAGCATACAATCAGCACAATCACGGGTAAAACCAGGTCAATTACCTTGCCTTTGGGGTTTGGGTCGGCCACCGTACCATATTCATCCCCCGTGCCGCCGTATACATCGCCCTCTTGGGCCATCTTCTCATAGCGGGTCATCAGGCCAAAATCAAAGTTCATCAGGCTGATGCAAAGAACAAATACAATGGTGAGCAGCGCGTAAAAATTGTAAGGGATTGACTGTAAAAACAGCGTAAAGCCCTGGCCTTCCTCGGCGTAAGAGGCCACGGCGGCGGCCCAGGAGGAGATGGGGGCAATGATGCAAATGGGGGCCGCCGTGGCGTCTATAATGTAGGCCAGCTTTGCGCGCGATACCCGCTGTTTATCGGTTACGGGGCTCATCACGCTGCCCACGGTAAGGCAGTTAAAGTAGTCGTCTACAAAAATTAGAATGCCCAGCACAAAGGTGGAAAGCAGCACCCCGCGTTTTGATTTAATGCGCCCCGAGGCCCAGCGCCCATAAGCGGCCGAGCCCCCCGCCTTGTTCATCAGGGCCACCATAATACCCAGTATTACCAGGAAGATGAGAATGCCGACATTCCAGGAAGATACAAACATATCTATGATGGAGGTAGTGGCCAAAACCGGGTTGAAATTGGCGTACAAAAAAGCGCCGGTTACAATGCCTAAAAATAGCGAGATATAAACCTCTTTGGTAATAAGGGCAAGGCCAATGGCCACAACGGGCGGCAGCAAAGACCAAATGGTGGCGTAAAAATTGCTCACATAGCCATCTTCCCCCCCGCCTGCCAGCACGGCCGTGGCGGCTACAGCCAGCAGCACCAAAACAATGCCGCCAATGCGCCAAAGGCGCTTTACAGAAACGGACATAGATTTCCTCCTTTTGGGGCCCATAGGGCCCGGTGTTTGCCTATCCCATAATACCCGCATACCCCTGGCGGCGGTGCCGGCCAAAAGCCGGGCGCGCAGCCACTCTGTAAAAAAGATACCATGCCGCCCGCAAAGCCGTCAAGGTTTTGGGGCCACATGGCGGCCCCAAAAGGTGGCAAAACAGGCAAGAATAACAGGCAAATACAAAAGGCCTTACAGGCGCAGCAGTTCCAAAAGCCCGCCGCTCTCTCGCTTTAAAACATGGGCTAGCATGGCCTGGGCGGCCTGCTGCATCAGGTTGCCCCGCGCAAAGTGCATCACCTCTTTGGCCATGTCAACGTCGCGTATGCGGCTTTCCGCCTCCTGCAAGTTTTCCAGTTGTACGTCTAGGCTGCTGGCCAAAGCTTCACTTGCGTTTGTGGCAGCGCCCAATTCACCTCGCTGCTGGCTCAGTTTGTCCATTGCCTCTTTCAGCGGCGCCAACTGTTTTTGGGCGGCCGCCTGTGTGGAGATATCGATGGATTCCAGCCCCGCCTCCCTAAGAAGCTTTACAAGGCCCGGCAGGGCGGGCGTCGGGGGGCCTTGCCCGCTCAAGGCGGCGTTGGTTCTTTGGGTCATCTCCTCAATGCTAAGGTTTTCTAAACCAAGTTGGGCGTTTTTTTCAAGGCCGGCGGCACCGCTTATCCGCCAAAGTTCCTGTTGCAGCTGTTCGGCCTCCTGCTGCAGGCGGGCGCGCTCTTCCTCGTTCAGGGTGCCGCTTGCCGCCTGCACGGTGAGTTCGTGCAGGCGCTCTAGCAACTTGTGCGCCCCGGCCAGGGTGCTGTCTACGGTGTTCATCTGGTCAATGCCGTTTAACACACCCTCCCGCCCTTTTTGCAACATGCTAATTTGGGCGCGCATTTTCTCTGAGATGCTCAGCCCTGCGGGGTCGTCGGCGGCTGTGTTGATGCGGTATCCGCTGGAAAGCCGGGCCAGAGCCTTTGAGGTGGTTTGGTTGTGCAGGCCCATCTGCCGCCCCGCAAACAGGGCGTCGCGGCTAAAATTTGTGTAGACCATGGCAAGCCACCTCTCCGTTCAGTGAATTCAGAATAAAAAGCATCTACTCGTATATTCGGCCGGGGTAGCGATTTTATAAGCCCGGTGTGGAAAAAGGCAAAAATTTGTTCAGATGCACAATTTTGCGCCTTGACTAAACCTGTTTTTGCCGGTGCGGTGTGTAAGTTATTTGTGAAAATGCTGTAATCACTTTGGTTTTGTATCCATCGGCTTTGATGCGTTTTTTGTAAAAGCCCGTCGCCTGGCCCAAATGGCAATGCCCGCCGTGGCGGTTTGGGCCAGGGGCACAGCCGCCCACATCCCCCAGATGCCCAAAACCCCCGGCAGAACCAGCAGCAGAATGAAAAGCAGCAAGGGCTCGGCATATACCAGCAGGTAAGAAAGGCGGGTTTTCTCGGTGGCGTAAAGCTGCGCGGTGGTTATGCGCACAAAGGCCAAAAACAAAAGGCTGCCCAAAAACAGCGGCAAAAACTGCGCCACACCAGCGCTTACCTCGGCCGAAGCGCCAAACAGCCGCCCTATGCCGCCCTTTGTAAAAAACAGCAAGGCCATGCAAAACACTGCCATGGCCGCCCCGGTAAGGTAACTTAGGCGGAACACCTTTTGCAGCGGGGCGGCGGCCTTTTCACCGTAGTAATGGCTCATCAGGGGCTGGCAGCCATCGCCAACGCCCTGCAAAAGCAAATAGGCAATACAGGTGATATAGGCGATGCAGGCGTAAATAGCCAGGGCATCGTCGCCGCCGTTGTTCACCAAAAAGCGGTTCATCAATACCAGGGTGATATTGGGCGAAAAGGTGAGCCCGAAGGGCGAGAGGGAGAGCGCCAGCACCGCCCCAAACACCTCCCGCATTTTGCGCAGGGGCAGTGCGGTAAGCCCCGGCTTTTTGTAAAACAGGTAGGCCACCGCACAAAGCAGGGTTAGCCCCTGCCCAATTACCGTGGCCAAGGCCGCCCCGGCCATGCCCCAGCCATAGGCCCAAACAAAAAGGTAGTCCAGCACAATGTTGGTGCCAAAGCCCAAAATCATGGCCACCATGGCAAAGGTGGCCCCACCCAAATTGCGGATAAAGGGCACAAGCCCCGTGGCAAATATTTGAAAAGCCGCCCCCAGCACAATTACCTGGATATAGCTAAGCGCCGGGGCAAGTAGAGCCCCGCCCGCGCCCAAAAGCCGCAAAAGAGGGGTACTTGCCAAAAATAGGCCCGCTGTGGCCAGCAGGCTTACCAGCCCCAGCAGCAACAAGCTGCCCGTAAAGGTCTCCTTTTCCCCCTGCCGTTTGCCCTGTGCGCCCAAAATGGTAAACCGAATAGACCCCGCAAGGCCAATACCCGTGCCCAGGGCCTGCAACAGGGCGGTAATGGGGTAAGCCAGGTTGATGGCGGCCAGCCCCAAATCGCCCAGGCTGTTGCCCACAAAGTAGCCGTCTACAATGGCATACACCCCCGAAAGGGCAAACGCCAGCACCGATGGGGCCACATATTGGAAAAACCGTCTCTCAATACGCATCATTTCACCTAACCGCCCGCCGGTTGCATACCCGGCGGGTGCTCTTCTGGGGGCTGGGCCGCGCACGGGGCGGGGGCAAAGGCCCGCCTTACGTTGTGTTCCATGCGCTGCACAAGGTCAAATAGTATGGCAACCTCCACTTCGCTCATCCCGGCGGTCACCTGCTGGGCCCACTCTTGCCGTTTTTCCTCCAGCTCCTTTTGCACCAAAAAGGCCTGCTGGGTGGGGCTTACCTCCAATATGCGGCCATCCTCGCCACTGTGCCGCCGCTGCAAGTAACCCTGGGCCACAAGCTTAGCCACCGTTTTGGCAACGGTGCTTTTGTCCATGCCCAAAATTTCGCCCATGCGGTTTTGGGGCAGGGGGCCGTTTTGGCAGGCCAGTAAAATAAAGGGCACCTGGGCGCTGTTTAGCCCCAAATGTGTAAGGCCGTCATTCATATAAACGCCTGTTTTACGGTGAATGACAGAGAGGAGTTTGAAAATGCTGTCTGGGTTTGGCTGCAACATGCTGTACACCACACTAAAATAGTTTCTATTGCAACCATTATAATAGAGAACTATACCAAATTTGTCAATTCCTACGGAAAAAACATTGACAATAAAAATGAAATCCCCTAGAATATTGGTTGACTATGAAACTATTGTGAGGAATGTACACTTTATGAGTGAAACTGTAAAACAAGCCCCCGAAAACAAGATGGGCACCATGCCCGTAAACCGCCTGCTGCTCAGCATGAGCCTGCCTATGATAGTGGCCATGCTGGTGCAGGCGCTGTACAACATTGTGGATAGCATTTTTGTGGCCCAGCTTAGTGAAAACGCGCTTACGGCGGTGTCGCTGGCCTTTCCCGTTCAAAACCTGATGATAGCTGTGGGCGCGGGCACCGGCGTTGGGGTAAACGCCCTGCTCTCGCGCAGTTTGGGCGAAAATAACCGCCCGCTGGCAAACCGTGCGGCCAGCACCAGCCTGTTTTTGGCATTCCTGAATTTTTTGGTGTTTGCGGTATTGGGCACCGGGCTGGCCGGGGTATTTTTTAGGGCGCAAACCGATATTGCCGAAATAGCCGAGGGCGGCACCACCTATCTGGTCATCTGCTGCCTTGCCTCTTTCGGCATATTCTACCAGTTTGCCTTCGAGCGCCTTCTGCAATCTACCGGGCGCACCTTTTATTCCATGATAACCCAGTGTTTGGGGGCTGTTATCAACATTATTTTAGACCCCATCCTCATCTTTGGGCTTTTGGGTTTCCCCAAACTGGGTATTGCGGGCGCGGCCATTGCCACGGTGTTTGGCCAGTGCTGCGCGGCGGTGCTGGGCCTTATTATGAACCTTAAAATGAACCCGGACATCCAGTTGCGCGTAAAGGAGATTTGGCCTCAAAAAAAGGTGCTGGCCCGCATCTATTCGGTGGGTATTCCCTCCATCATGATGGGCTCTATCGGCTCTATTATGACCTTTGGCGTCAATCGCATCCTCATTGCCTTTACGCCCACGGCCACGGCGGTGTTTGGGGTATACTTTAAATTGCAAAGTTTTGTATTTATGCCGGTATTTGGGTTAAATAACGGCCTGGTGCCTATTGTGGCCTACAACTATGGGGCGCGCAAAGCCAGCCGCATGATAAAAGCCATAAAAGATAGTATTTTGTACGCCGTGGGCATGATGTTTGTAGGGATGTTGGCCTTTTGGCTGCTTACCAAGCAACTGCTGCTTTGGTTTAACGCCTCTGAAAATATGCTGGCCATCGGTGTCCCGGCGCTGCGCATCATCAGCCTTTGTTTTGTGTTTGCAGGCTTTAGCATCATTGGCCTTTCGGTATGCCAGGCACTGGGGCACGGGTTTATGAGCCTGGTGGTGTCGGTGGTGCGGCAACTTGTGGTGCTGTTGCCCGCGGCCTGGGTACTGGCCCAACTGGGCGGGCTAAACGCCGTTTGGTACGCTTTCCCCTTAGCCGAACTTGTGGCTTTGGTTCTCAGCCTCATTTTTGTGCGCCGGGTGTTCCGGCTGGATATACGCCCGTTGGAACATGAGGAAAAACAGGCGGCCCAAAGCGCCGGGGCGGCAGCGCCCACCCCGGCGGCCAAACCTTAGAACCTATATTCACAACTCCACACGGCCCATCCCCCGGCATTTTTTGTGTCGGCCTTCGTTGCGTTTTCTTGCCAACCACCAAGGTTGCCTGCGAAACCGCGCCTTGTCCGACGCAAAAAATGCTCGGCGCTGGTCCATGCTCCGTTGTGAATACAGGTTCTTAGCCTCATTCGCTCGGCATTTTTGTCAGTAGGCCCAATTTCCACACCGCCAGCGAAAGCGCCGCCACAAAAAAACCGGTGCAAAGCAAAATGTACTGTACGGGCACCGCATCGGCCAAGGGCCCAAACACCACCATACCCAGCGGCAATGCGCAGGAGGTGGCAATTTGCATAAAGCTGAATATACGGCCGTGCATTTGGGACGGTACACGCTGCTGTATGCTTACGGTGATGGGGGCGTTATAGCAGGGCGAGGTGACCCCGATGAGGGCGTTGCAGGCAAGGTATAACAAAAACAGTGGCGCGCAGCCCATCAAAACCATTAAAGTGCCGTACAGGGTGCCTGCGGCCAGGGTGGTGGTCATCTTGTTTTTAAAGCCTCCCCACCAGGCAATCAGCAGCCCGCCCAGTATCATGCCCAGGCTGTAAGTCATCTCGCTGGCGGTTAGGCGCCACAGTTCGGCCCCAAAGCTGCGGCTTACCATAAGCGGGGTTAAAAAGGCCGAAGGGCTTATAGAAAACAGCAGAATAAGCTGGTAACACAGCAGCCTGCGGATGAAACGGTTTTGCCTTAAATAGGCAAAGCCTTTTTTAATTTCGCCAAGGCTATCGCCGCCTGCCGCCTGTTCTTTGGGCAGGGGTTTCACAGGCACGGTGGCGGTGATGCATACGCCGACAAGGGCTGTTACCACATCTATAAAAAGGGCGGCTTCCAGCGGCGCTACCGACAAAACCGCGCCGCTGGCCGCGGGCGAAAGCAGCATCATCATGCTGGAGAGGGTGCTGTTGATGCCGCTGATACGCAAAAGCCCCTCGCTTGGCACTATTTGGGGAATGAGGGCGTTTACCGCAGGGGTTTGCACCCCTGCCCCGGCCGAGCGTACGGTTAAAGCGGCAAACAAAAGCCACACATTGCCATGCCCGCTGATGAAAACCAGGGCCAACACTAAGGTGGAAAGCGCAATGGCGCTGTCAGCCAGCATAATCATACGCTTACGGTTGTAACGGTCCACCCATACGCCCGCAAAAAGCGAGATGAGAATCTGCGGCAAAAAGCCGCACAGGGTGCTCAGGGTAAGCATCTTGCCCGAGGAGGTTGTGAGGGTGATGTGCCAGATGATGGCGTATTGCACCAGCGACGAGCCAAACAGGGAAACGGTTTGGGCGAACAAAAAGCGGGCAATAGCGCCTTTCCAGTTGGAATTTATGGGGCTCATAGGTTTTAATCCTTTCAAAAATCCGCTTAAAAAAGCAAAATAAAAAAGCCATAGGCAAAACATCACCTACAGCCTTCACATTTTTGGCAGAAGCCCAAACCGGGGAATAGCAAACCAAACAGCACACAAAATCGCGTGCTGTAAAAAAGCTATTTCCCGGTGAAATCTGCCGTCCGGCGGGGGCCCTGCCACCACGCGTTAAACGCAGTGTGCGGGGCTTTATGCCAGCCGTGTAAGCTCTGTGCAATGTTTCACCGGTATCCTTTGCACAAAGCGGCCTCTCCTTCGCATCCTAGCTAAAACATGGGGGTTCATAGTTCGGTATCTTCCTTTTCATTCTGTTCTTTTTTTGGTATTTTTTCCGCTGGCGTATCTTCGGGCGCTCCCGCCTCATCCGGGGCAGGGGAGGGGGCACTGGCGCTTGCAGCCGGTGCGGCGTTTTGCACCGCTCCGGGTTCCATGGCCTCCCCGGCGGTTTCGGCCCCTTGGGGCGCAGCCTTGTATAGGGGGTTCGCAGGGGGCTTGCCGTCGGGCTTTTTGCGCATCCGTAGCAACAACACCACGGCCAGCAACATACAGGCCGCCACCAGCACCAGTATCCAGGGCGAAAGGTTTTGTGTGTCACCCGTTTGCACGGCCTTAAAAGGGGCGGCCGAGGCATACAGCGGCAAAGGCGCACAAAGGGCGGCAACAAGGGTAAAGCCCCCTGCCAAAAGGGTTTTTGGGGTTTTGCCGTCTCTCATAAAAGGGGCTCCTTTGGTTTGCTATTTACCAGTATACAGCGTCCCGGCGGGAAAATCCAGCATTTTGTGTATTTTCTCAGTAAGAGGGGGCGCTTCTGCTGGGCCCGGCCTGAAAACGGCCCGCCACGGCCTGGCCGGGCCGATGATAGGCAATATGGCTTTTTTACCCGGCGTATTTTTCATGGGGGCAGGCGGCCAATTCCACACGGCGGCCTATCCCCCCGGCCCCTTGCCAGGGGTATAGCCGGTGGCGGTAACCATTGCCGCCACCTCGCCGTTTTCGTCCCGCACGGCAACCTCGTACACGGCCACCCGCCCCCCAAGGCTTAGGGGCCGGGCCGTGGCGGTAAGTACCTCGCCCTTTGGCGCAGCCAGGTAGTGAATATTGCTTTGCAGTGTTACGGTGCCCATGCGGTGGGTGTTGGCGGCCACGGCAAAGGTGAAATCTGCCAAGGTGTATATAAAACCGCCCTGCACCCGGCCAAGGGCGTTGGTTTGCTGGGGCTGCACGCGTGCGGTGCAAACCGCGCCGCTTTCATCGGCGCTCTCTATTTCAATACCCAGCGCAGTGGCAAAGCGGTCCTTTGCAAAATGGGCGCGAATTTCGGTTATATCTTTCATATCTTCACGTATAATGGAATCATCCCAACAGGGGTGGTTCCATTACTTTTCCCCTTT